>KL571396.1:23011-24018 GCA_000715855.1 Actinoplanes liguriensis | reverse complement strand
CCCGCCGCTCCGACATCGACATACATCGCTTCGATGACCTGGTTCGCGAGGGTACCCGCGTGCTGCACGATGGCCGGCCGGAGCAAGCCGTCACGCTTCTCACCGAGGCGCTCGGACTGTGGCGCGGCGCTGCGATGGTCGACATCACCCCGTGCGCGCTGGTGATGGCCGAGGCGATTCGGCTGGAGGAGCGCCGGGCGACGGTCACCGAGCTCTTGATCGAGGCGCGGCTGGCGGCCGGCGACCACCACGGCGTGCTGAACGAGCTGACGTCCCTGGTCGCGGCCTACCCGCAGCGCGAACGCCTGCGCGGCTTCCTCATGTCGGCTCTGGCGGCCGACGGCCGGCGAGCGGAGGCCCTCACCTCGTACCGCGACGGGCGCCGGTTGCTGATCGACGATGCCGGGATCGAGCCGGGCGCCGAACTACAGGCCCTGCATCAGAGCATCCTGAACGACGACGTGCGCCCCCAGGTGCCGCCGCCGGTGACCCCGGCCGTGCCGACGCTGCCCGCCGACGTGGTCGACCTCACCGGACGAGCCACGTTGGCCGAGCGCATCGAGAAGCACGTGCTGCGCCCCGACCCCGACTCGGGCAGCAGCGCCACGATCCGGACCGTGGTGCTGTCCGGGGCGCCCGGGTCGGGCAAGTCCGCACTCGCGGTACGCATCGCCCACAGGGTCGCCGACCAGTTCCCGGACGGGCAGCTGTTCGTCCAGGCCTCGGCCGCCGCCACCGAGATGCCCGGCGTCCTGCGGGCGCTGGGCCTGCCGGCCCACCAGATGCCGGCGACGCCGCTGGAACAGCACGAGCTTTATCACGCGATGATGCGAGGGCGTCGGGTGCTGCTGGTGCTCGACGGCGTCACCACCGAGGCGCAGGTGCGGTTCTGGGTGCCGAACAGCCGGGCCGCCCTGGTCCTGGTCACGAGCCGGTCCATGCTGGCCGATCTCGTCGGCGCCGCTCACATAAACTGCCCCCCGTTGCCGCTGTCTCTTATACACATC
>KL571396.1:22002-22768 GCA_000715855.1 Actinoplanes liguriensis | reverse complement strand
CCGGCGGCGACCCCCTCGCCGAGCTGCCCGCCGTCCGCGACCGCCTGCAGGAGACCGTCGCCGAACTCGACGATCCCGAGCGGAGCCTGCTGCACCGCCTGAGCCTGACCGAGGTGCCCACCGACGACCTCGATGGTGACCGGGCCCTGGAACGGCTGCTCGACCTGCACCTGGTGGAAGTGGAGGCGGGCGAGACGGTCCGCTACGTCACCCATCCGATCACCCGTGCGCTCGCCGGCCAGATGCTCGCCTCCGCGACATCATCCTGTTCGGACAGCCGGAAATAGTCTGCGAACGACAATCAAATCGGCCCTAAACATGGCCCGGGCACTACCCGGACATGACGCTTCTGCAATCCGATCCGCGGATTCCGGACCTCGATCCGGGCGCCCTCGACGCGACCCTCTACGACTGCATCGCGGTCAACCTGGCGGTCCTGGCCGCCGCCCACCACGGCAGTGCCGCGGCCCTCGCCGGCGGCGCGACGCTACGGTTCGCCACCCGTGCGACGCCGGCCGGACTGCCGACCGTCGAGCCGACCCTCGGTGAGCACCTCGAGACCACTCCGGCCGCGCTGGGGCTGACCGAGTCCGACGACCCGTCCGCGACGCGCTACCTGGTTGCCGACGCGTACGACCTGCCCTGGGTGCCCTATTACCGGCAGCGCCACATGGAGCACAGCTTCCTGCTGGTGGCTGCGGCCGACGACGCGCTCACGGTGATCGACGCCTACCACAACGAGACGCCGTGGGGGCCGGCCCGGCCG
>KL571396.1:20463-21744 GCA_000715855.1 Actinoplanes liguriensis | reverse complement strand
GGGTCCGGCGCCCCGCCTCGCCGAGCCGGAAATCGTCGGGTTCGACGACGACGTGCTCGACCGTTACACCGCCGCATACCAACGATGCCCCGATCGCACCACGGCGCTCGGCCAGCTGACCCTGGAGACGTGGTTGCTGCTGCGGCAACGGCAGCTGCACGCGGCGTACCGCGGCACGCCCGATCTGCCGCACCTGCGGGAGTGGGCGGCGCTCACCGAGGCGGTGTTCCTCGCGTACCGCAGAGTCGAACGCGGCCGCGCCGAACCGCCCGGCTTGACAGCCAGGCTGCGTGACCTGCTGGAGCGGGACCGCACCGCGTTCACCGACCCGGTCCGCCCGGTCGTCACCCGGATCGTGTCCGACGTGCTGGGTGTACCGGCGAGCCGGCTGCCCGAGGACCTGACCACGACGCCGACGTTCACCTCGTTCAGCGTCGTCGAGATCGTCGAGCGCATCGAGCGCGAGCTGAACGCCGAGTTCGCCGCCGAGGACATCGTGCCGGAACACCTCAACAGCATCAGCGAGTTGACCGCGGCGGCCGATCGGGCCGTCGCCGACCACGCGGGGAGAACACGATGACCACTCTGTTGCACCACCTGCTGGACACCGCCGGCGAGCGCTGGCCGGACCACGCCGCGGTCTCCGACGACAGCGGCACCTCGACCTACCGGGACCTGCGCGACGACAGCTTCCGGCTGGCCGCCTGGCTGACCGAGCGAGGCGTCCACCGGGGCGACCGGTTCGTGGTGACCGCCCCCGGCAGCCCGGCGATCGCGGCGCTGATCTTCGCCGCGTCCCGCATCGGTGCGGTGTTCGTGGTTCTGCACGAGCATGTGACCGGAGCCCCGCTGGACCACGTGCTGGCCGACTGCGAGCCGGTCCTGCTGATCAGCGCCGAGAGCACGGACCGAGCGGCCGCCGAGCAGCGCGGCATCGCGGTCGCCCGGCCCGACGACGTGGTGGCCGCCTGCGCCGAGGTCGGCGCCGAACCCCTCGCCGGGCCGGGCCCGCTCGCCGTGGACCCGATCTGCCTCATCTACACCTCCGGTACCACGGCCCTGCCCAAGGCCGTGGTCAGCGCGCACCAGCAGGTGGTCTTCGTGACCGCCGCGATCGCCTCGCAGCTGCGTTACCGCGCCGACGACACCGTCTACTGCGCCCTGCCGCCGTCCTTCGACTACGGGCTGTACCAGTTGTTCCTGTCCACCAGCGCGGGCGCGCACCTGATCTTCGGGCGCAGCGTGCAGACCGGCCCGCTGCTGCTGCGCACGCTGGCGGCT
>KL571396.1:18971-20226 GCA_000715855.1 Actinoplanes liguriensis | reverse complement strand
CCCTGGCGGTCCTGCGGTCGGCGCTTCCCGGCCTGCGGGTTCAGCTCATGTTCGGGTTGACCGAGTGCAAGCGGACCGCCATCATGCCGCCGGACGAGGATCTGCGACGTCCGGGCGCATCCGGGATCCCGTTGCCGGGCACCGAGGTGTTCGTCATCGACGAGCAGGGCAACCGCCTCGGCCCGGGGTCGGTGGGCGAATTCGTGATTCGCGGGCCGCACGTGATGCTCGGTTACTGGCGCCGCCCCGAGCTGAACGCCGAGAAGTTCCCGCGCCGCGACGGGCTCTTCGCCGAGCTGCGCTCCGGTGACTTCGGCTGGGTCGACGACGACGGATACCTGTACTTCGTCGGCCGCCGCGACGACATCTACAAGGAGCGCGGGTTCCGCGTCAGTGCCACCGAGGTAGAGGCGGCCGCCCGCAAGGTGCCCGGGGTCGACTCGGCGACCGTGCTCGCCCCGGACGCCGGCCGCGGCGCGGTGCTGGTGGCGGTCACCGAGCGCCCGCCCGGCGAGGTGCTGGCCGAGATGGTGACGCAGATCGAGCCGTTCAAGATCCCGCAACGCTGCGTGACCGTGGACGCTCTCCCGCTGACCGGCAACGGCAAGGTCGACCGCAAGGCGCTGGCCGTGCTCGCCGAGGAGGACTTCCGTGTCGGTTGATGCCGCGCTGGTCACCCCGGCGTACTTCTACGACCTGGCCGAGGTGCGCGCCAACCACCAGCGGCTGACCGACGCCCTGCCGGTCGGCACCGGGCTCTACTACTCGCTCAAGGCCAACGCGCACCCGTCGATCCTCGGTCAGCTCCGCGAGTGCGGCGCGCAGGCCGAGGTGTGCTCGCCCGGCGAGCTGGCCTCGGCGCTGGCCGCAGGATGGCCCGCGGCCGAGATTCTCTACGGCGGCCCCGGGCGGCGCGACAGCGACGTGGCGACCGCGCTCGCCCTCGGCGTACGACGTTTCTCGGTCGACTCGCCGGTGGCGATGGACCAGCTCGACCGGCTCGCCGCGGCGTGCGACGCCGTCTGCGAGGTGCTGCTGCGGATCAACGACGACCGCCCGGTGCCCGGTCAGGGCCTGGCCATGACCGGAGTGCCGTCCCAGTTCGGCGCGGACGCCGCCTGGGTGCTCGCCGAACCGGAACGATTCGCCGGCCGCCCCCGCGTCGCGGTGATCGGCCTGCACCTCTACATGGGCACCAACCTGACCCGGGTGGATGACCTCTGCACGCAGTTCGACCTGTCTCTTATACACATCT
>KL571396.1:17290-18729 GCA_000715855.1 Actinoplanes liguriensis | reverse complement strand
ACTCGGCGCCACGCTGCGGGTGCTCGATCTCGGGGGCGGGTTCGGGGCGCCGTTCGCGACCGCCGGGGAGCCGGTGGATCTGGACGGCCTGGCGCCGCGCCTGACCACGCTCTTCGACGAGGCGCTGCCGGGCTGGCGCGACGGCGGACCGCGCATCGAGTTCGAGTCCGGGCGCTATCTGGTCGGCACCGCCGGGACCCTGGCCGTCCGGGTCCTCGACGTCAAGCAGTCGCACGGACGGCGGGTGGCGGTCCTCGACGCCGGCATCAACCAGCTCGGCGGGATGTCCGGCCTGCGCCGCCTGCCCCCGCTGCGCCCCACCCTGACCCGGCCCACCGGCGACGACACCGAACTTGCCGAGACGCTGATCGCCGGACCACTGTGCACCCCGCTCGACACCTGGGCGCCGGCTGCGCCGCTACCACCGCTCGAACCAGGCGACCTGCTCCACGTGCCCAATGTCGGCGCGTACGGACTGTCCGCCAGCCTGGTCGCCTTCCTCGGCCACCCGCTCGCCGACGAGCACGTGATCGACAGCGAGAAGTCCGCCGGAACCGTCCTGCACACCTCCCGCCTCACCCTGACCCGTACACCGGAAGGAACACTGTCATGAACGAGCAGTTCACCCAGGTCCTCACCCCCCACCTGAAGTTCCTGGGCAGCCGGCCGATCACCGCCGACTCCGACCTGGTCGAGCTCGGCCTGGACTCGATGCAGGCCATCAACGTCCTGTTCGACCTCGAAGACGCCTTCGGGGTGTCGCTGCCCGACGACGAGCTCAACGAGCGGACCTTCGCCACCGCGGGCAGCCTGTGGGGCGCGGTGCAGCGCGCCGCCGAAGCGCAGGGCGTGGCGGCATGACCGCGGTGCTGCCGGGGTCCGCGATCTCGATGGCCGATCGGGCCGACCGGGTTGCCGCGGTCACCGCCGCTCATGCCCGGCGCGCCGACCAGGAGGCGGTGTTCCCGGTCGAGGCTCTCGACGCCATGCGCGAGACCGGTCTGCTCGGTCTGCTCATCCCCGCCGAGTACGGCGGACTGGGTGGCAGCCTCGACGACCTGCTGACTGTCAGCATCCGGCTGGGCCGCGAGGACATGTCCACCGCGATGATCTTCGCGATGCACTGCCAGCAGGTCGCCGCGCTGGTCGAACACGCGCAGGGCCGGCTGCGTCGCGAGTTGCTGCCGGTCGTTGCCGAGGGCGCCTACCTCGCCTCGGTCACCACCGAGGCCGGCACGGGCGGGCACCTGCTCACCTCGGAGTCGCGGTCACAGGAGCGCGGCGATGTCGTGGAGTTCGACCGGTTCGCGCCGATCGTCACCGGTGGCGCCCACGCCGACGGCTTCCTGATCACCATGCGCAGCCCGCAGAGCGAGTCGGTCTCACTGGTGTATGCGGCACGTGACCAGCTGACTCTGTCTCTTATACACATCTCTGAG
>KL571396.1:16274-17110 GCA_000715855.1 Actinoplanes liguriensis | reverse complement strand
GGCAGCCGTTGGGCATGCGGGCCAGTCACAGCGTCGCGCTGCGGCTGATCGGCTCGGTCCCGGCGGACCAGGTCGTCGGCGGCCACGGTTGCTTCCGCGACATCGCCACCTCGGTGTTCGCCCCTCTCGCCCATCTCGGCTGGTCCGCGTGCTGGCTGGGCACCGCGGCCGGGGCGCTCTCCCGGGTGCTGACCCTGTTGCGGTCGCCCGAGGGCCGCAAGCGGTTCGACCCGTCGTCGGAACTGCTGCTCACCCGCCTCTCCCGGGCCCGGCAGCGGGTGGACACCGTGCACGCCCTGCTGCGCCACACCGCCGCGGCCGTCGAGCAGACGACCGACGTGTCGGCCACCCGGGTCCAGCTGCTGCTCAACGCCCTCAAGATCACCGCAGCCGAGCAGTGTCACGACGCGATCGAGGACCTGATCGACGCGGTGGGGCTGCGGCACGGCTATCTCAAGGATTCGCCGACCGGTCTGGAACGAGCGCTGCGGGATCTGCGGTCGGCGGCCCTCAACTACAGCAACGATCGCCTCCACCTGGCCGACGGCCGGCTTGCCCTGCGCAATCCGGAGGTCACCCTTGTCTAGAACGCTGGAGGCGCCCTCGGCCACGGTGCGGGCCGCGCTGGCGCTGCGCGGCGACATGTCACCCTGGGCGGCGCTGGGCCGGGCGGGGCTGCTCGAGTCGATCTACGAAGGTGTCCCGCGCCGGGTCCGCCAGGAGCGCCTCGCCGACCTGCTCGAGGAGGTCGACGCGGCCTGTTCCACCGGCGAGACGCTCGCCGTGTGCGTCCAGACCGCGACGGTGCTGCCGCTGCTCGACCAGAGCGGTTCGCC
>KL571396.1:15364-16012 GCA_000715855.1 Actinoplanes liguriensis | reverse complement strand
GCCGTCCTCGACGCGGCCCTGGCCGGAAAGGTGTCGGTCGCACTGGCCGCGACCGACGCCGGGCCGGGCTCGGATCTCACCGCGCTCGACTGCACGGTGAGCCCCGACGGCGACGAACTGGTCCTCGACGGGCGCAAGCGATGGATCACCAACGCCACGACCGCCGGCCATCTCCTGGTGCTGGCGCGGCACCGGCCGGGCCGGCACTTCACCAGCTTCACCTGGGTGCTGGTGCCGGCCGATGCCCCGGGGGTGCGGATCACCCCCGTGGACACGCCCCTGTTCACGAACGCCGGACTCGGCGACATCGAGCTGACCGGGGTACGCGTGCCCACCGCCAACCAGGTCGGCCGGCGCGGACACGGTCTGGTGACCTTCGCCCGCCACATCGGTACCGAGCGCCTCGCCGGTGCGCTGTGGGGAGTGGCCATGTGCCGCCGGGTCATCACCGAGACCGCCGAGCGGATGGACACGCGGACGGTCGAGGACCAGCCGCTGTCGCGGAACCCGGCGGTCCGCCAGGAGCTGGCCCGCTGCGCGGTGCGGACCCGCCAGCTCGCCGCCCTGTGCGAGGTGCTCGGCCCCCGGGTGATCGACGGGAACGACGCCGGTGCGGCTGCCGCGCTCAAGGTCGCGGTGGCCGACACC
>KL571396.1:14174-15209 GCA_000715855.1 Actinoplanes liguriensis | reverse complement strand
TCCTCGGCCGATGCGCCCAGATGGCGGGCGCGGACGGGTTCGGCGCGGACGGCCGGCAGCTCCTGCGGGCCGAGGCGGCGGTGTTCGGGATCGGCGGCGGCACCACCGAGGTGGTGCTGGAGACGGTCGCCGACCATCTGGACGGGGTGCTCCGATGATCGCCGTCCTGCCGGGGGTTCGAGTCGAGCTGGCGACGGTCGACACCGTCGACGTGCGGGTGGTGCATCCCACGGACGAGCAGCGGGCGCGGGACATGTCGCCGTGGCGCCGGGCCGAGTTTTTGGCCGGGCGCGCCCTGATCCGCCGGCTGCTGGCGGCGGTGGCCCCGCAGGCCGAGAACGCCGAGGTGCGGCGGGACGCGCGGGGGCGCCCGGAACTGGTCGGCTGGCCGATCGGGGTGAGCGTCTCGCACGACGACGGCGTGGTCGCGGCGGCGGTGGCGCCCGGCGGCCGGGTCGGCGTCGATGTGCAGCGCGTCCCGGCGAGGCACTCCGCATGGCTGGCCCGGCGTCTGCTCGGTCGTCATTACCGGCCCGCTGTGCCGGTCAGCGAACTGGCATGGGTGTGGACCGCGCAGGAGGCGTGCGTCAAGGCCGACGGCACCGGACTGGCCGGCCGGCCGTGGCAGATCGACGTCGCCCCGTACGCCCGCCACGGGCGATGGGGCGCCTACCGGTGGGTCAGCCTCCGGGACAGCTCCCCCGTACCGCTCAGTTGTGCCGTCGCTCCCCTCGAACAGGAAAGGAAAAGCCATGGCTGACACCATCATCGCGCGGTTCCGAGCCGCCGCCCGGACCCACGCCGCCGAGACCGCCCTGGAGGTCGGCGACACGTCGCTGACCTACGCGGAGCTGGACGAGCTGAGCGGGCGGCTGGCGGCGCTGCTCCTCGACCGGCACGCCGGCACGCCGGGGCCGATCGGCCTGCTCGCCTCACGCACCGTCTCGGCGTACGCCGGTTACCTGGCGATCCTGCGGGCCGGGCGCACGGTCGTGCCGCTCAACCCGGCGTTCCCGCCGGCCCGGCACGCCGCGG
>KL571396.1:10306-13970 GCA_000715855.1 Actinoplanes liguriensis | reverse complement strand
GCCCGGCACGCCGCGGTGGCCGCCGCGTCCGGCATGGCGGCGCTCATCGCCGACGGCGACGCACCCGACATCGGCGTGCCGGCCCTCACGGTGACCGACCCGGCGGCCCTGCCCGCTGCCACGCCGCCGCCGAGCGAGCCGGTCGATCTCGCCTACATCCTGTTCACCTCGGGGTCGACCGGCACACCCAAAGGCGTACCGGTACGGCACAGCAACGTGATCGCCTACCTGGACCACGTCGTGCCGCGGTACGGAACCGGGCCGGGAAGCCGGATGTCGCAGAGCTTCGACCTCACTTTCGACCCGTCGGTCTTCGACATGTTCGTCGCCTGGACCTCGGGAGCGACGCTGGTGGTGCCGGACCGCCGGGAACTGCTCGCGGTGAGCGAGTTCGTCGAGCGGCGCGGGATCACGCACTGGTTCTCGGTCCCGTCGGTGGTGTCGCTCGCGCAGCGGCTGCGCCGGCTGCGGCCCGGGTGCATGCCCGGGTTGCGATGGAGCCTGTTCGCCGGGGAGCAGCTCACCCTGGCGCAGGCACGGGCCTGGCGGGCCGCGGCCCCGAACAGCGAGATCGAGAACATTTACGGACCGACCGAGCTGACCGTGACGTGCACCGAGTTCCGGTTGCCGGACGGCTCCTGGCCGGACACCGCGAACAGCACCGTGCCGATCGGGCGGGTCTATCCCCGCCTGGAGCACCGGATCCTCGACGAGGAGCTGGTGGTGCGGGGCCCGCAGCGGTTCCCCGGATACCTGGATCCGGTCGACAACGCCGGTCGGTTCGTCGACGACGACGGCGTGGTGTACGACGGGTCCGGCCCGCTGACCGACGCCCACTGGTATCGCACAGGCGACCGGGTGGCCCGGCAGGACGGCGAGTTGGTCCACCTCGGGCGCCTCGACCAGCAGGTGAAGGTTCAGGGGTACCGGGTGGAACTGGGCGAGGTCGAGGCGGCGCTGCGGGCGCTGCCCGGCGTCGAGGACGCGGTCGTGCTGGCCGTTCCCGACCGGTCGGGACACATCGACCTCTTCGCCGCGTACACCGGCGCCGCCACCGACTGCGGTGATCTGCTCGACCGGCTCCGGCAGCGCTTGCCCGCCTACATGATCCCGCGTACCGCCACCGCTCTCGACGCGCTCCCGCTCAACGCCAACGGCAAGATCGACCGGCGCGCGCTGGCCGACTCCTTCAAGGCAGGTAAGTCGTGACCACCACACTGACACCCCCCTCCATCGACGCGGCCCTCTTCCGTACGGTGATGGCCGAGTTCCCGACGTTCGTCACCGTGGTGACCGCACCCGGGCCGGACGGACCGATCGGCTGCACCGCGAACGCCGTCATGTCCCTCTCCCTCGATCCGCCGAGCATCATCGTGTCGCTGGCCGAGCGCAGCAGGACCGCGCTTCGAGTGATGGAGCACGGTGTGTTCGGCGTCAACGTGCTCACCTGGCGGCAACGAGAGCTGACCCGGCAATTCGCCACCGGTGAGCCGTGCCGGCGATTCGACGATGTTCCCTACGGCCGGCGCCACGGCGTGCCCATGCTCGACGGGGCCGCTGCGGGCGTGGTGTGCGTCCTGGAGCAGCAGATCTCGGCGCACGACCACATGCTGCTCATCGGCCGGGTGGTCGAGGCCACGACCGGCCCGGAGGAAGCGGCGCTGATCTATCACCGCAACGGGCAGCACACCTTGCGGGTACGGCCGTGACGGCCGCGCCCGTTCTCTCCCCCGCGGTTGTCACCACGGCCGCTCCAGGCCCCGACGCCTGCCTGGCCGATGCCCAGCCGCCGCGGCGATACCGCTCCCGCCTGCCCGACGACACACTGCGCGACCTGCTCGAGGAATATCGCCGGCGCTACCTGGTCCCGGGCGTCGTCGTCGGTCTCTTCGACGCGGTCGGCACCTCACGCATCGTCGGTGTCGGCCGGCTCAGCGGTGAGTTGCCCGAGGGCACCGTCGGCCCCAACTCGATGTTCTGCACCTACTCGGTGGCCAAGCTGATCAACGCCACCCTGCTGTGCACCCTGCACGAGACCGGCGAGGCCGACCTGGACGCCCCGATCACCGCCTATCTTCCCGGTCTGCAACTGCGCCGCGGCACCGATCCGAACGCGGTCACCCTGCGGCACCTGCTCAGCAACAGCTCCGGCCTGCTACCCGACCGCACCGACCACGACGGGCTCAGCCGCAACACCGAGGATCTCGGCCGGGAGGTGGTCGAGGAGGTGCGCCGGCTGCCGTTCGTCGCCCGTCCGGGTGAAGTGTTCGCCTACAGCAACACCGGCATGTCCCTGGCCGGTCACGTCGCCGAGCGGGTCACCGGCCGGCCGTTCGCCGATCTGGTGCACGACCGGATCCTGGAGCCGCTGGGCATGGACCACACCACGTACGACCCGGCGGTCGCCATGACCCACCCGCTGATGCAGCACCACGTGTTCAACTCCGGCGGTGAGCTGGTCGTGGCACACCAGCCCCGTGCCGGAGTCCGGCATCAGCCCGCCGGGCTCTGCTTCTCCACCGTGGCGGACCTGGCCCGGTTGGGGGCGCTGCACCTGCGGCAGGGCCGCCGTCCGGACACGCCGGATCCGCTGACCGGCATCGCGGGGGTGGCACGCGCCCACGAGCCGGTGGTGGATGTGCCGGTGGAGACGGAATTGGCCTACGGACTGGGCGCGCTCCTCACCCGGCGCGGCGGCCGGCGCTGCGTCGGACACGAGGGCTTCCACCCCGGCATGTGGTGCAAGCTGATGGTGCTGCCGGAGCTGGGCGTGGGTCTGGTGTGGGCGGACAACCGGGGACCTGAGCTCCGCGCGTCCCGCTACCGCATCATCGACCGGATCCTGGAACAGCTCGACGTCGCCACGCTCGACCGCCGCCCGGCCGTGGGCGACGCCCTGTCGGTGGAGGAGGTGGCCGGGCACTACGTGCGGCTCGGTGCCGCGCCGATCGACGTGACCGCCGCGACCGGTAACGCGATTGAGGTGAGCTGCGGAAACCGCCGGGCGAGGCTGGAGCGCACCGCGCCGGACGTCTGGTCCGCTCCCGCCCGGGCACCGCTGGAACCGCCGTGGCTGCCACACATGGACAGCACCCTCTGGGCGGCCGGGTTCCGCCGTGGTCCGTCCGGGAAGGTCCAACATCTGCAGTTCAACGGCCTGCCGTACCGGCCGTCCACCTAGGAGCGCCCGGATGATGATCAATGCTCCCGCCGCGGCGCCGCACGCGACCCTGACCCGCTATGCGACGACGGCGGTCTGCGTCCGGCTGGCCGACGAGGGCGCTCGGGTCGCGATGGTGCTGCTGGCCCTGGACAGGACCGGCAGCACCGCGTACGGCGGATTTCTGGTCGCCGCGCTGATGGTGCCGCATGTGGTCGCCGCGCCGATCGTCGGTGCGGTGGCCGACAGGGTCCGGCGGCGCCGGCTCTTCTACACCGTGGCGCTGGGCGGTTATGCGGCCGCGCTGGCCGCCGCGGCCGGGCTGATCGAGACGTCCCGCGCGCTGACCGTCGCGCTGGTGGTCGCTGCCGGGTGCCTCGCCCCACTGATGATCGGCGGCCTGACCAGTCTGTTGAGTGAGCTGGCGCCGCATCGGCTCAAGCAGGCCTTCGGGGTCGACTCCACCTCGTACAGCCTGGCCGGGATCGCCGGTCCGGCGGTGGC
>KL571396.1:6984-10086 GCA_000715855.1 Actinoplanes liguriensis | reverse complement strand
TGTATAAGAGACAGGTCCTGGCCGGCCTCATCGGCGCGACGGCGACCCTGGTCGCCCTGGCCGGGATGGTACTGCTCGGTTGTGCCGTGCTGGCAACCCTGCCGATCGCCGACCGCGATCCCGGTCAGCGGCCTCCCGTCGACGCTCGTCAGGCGATTCTCGGCGCCGTACCGGTGTTGTGGCAGCGACCCCGGCTGGGCGGGGTCACCCTGGGCACCAGCCTGGGCCAGATCGGGATCGGAGCGATGCCGGTGATCGCTGCGCTGCTCGGCCGCCGGTACGGCGACACGTCACTGACCGGTGTCTTCATGTCGTCGGCTGCGGTCGGCGGCCTGGCCGGCTCGCTGCTGTACGCCCGTTTCCCGATCCGGACCCGACATCCCGAGCGCGTCGTGACCGGTGCCTTGCTGATCACCGCGGTTCCATTCGCGCTCGTCCCGGCCGCGAGCTCGGTCTGGCTCACGCTACCGCTGTTCGTCGTCGTCGGACTGATCAACGCTCCGCTGTTCTGCGCGTTGCTGGAGGTGCGCGAACGGGAGGCGCCACCCGAGGCGCACACCCAGGTGTTCGCCCTGGGCGCCGGCCTCAAGAGCACATCGGCGGCGGCCGGCGCGGCTCTCGCCGGGGTGCTCACCGGTTGGGGCACCGCGGCGCTGCTGCTCGGCGTCGCCGCCTGTCATCTGCTCGGCGCGGTGGTCGGTGAAGTCATCGTCCGGCGCGCCACCCATCCCATGGAGACGTCATGAGAATCCTGTTGGCACCGCTGGCCGGCGCGTTCGGCATCGGCGGAATCACCCGATGTCTGGCCATCGCCGAAAAAGCCGTGATGCGCGGGCACCAGGTAGCTTTCCTGGCCCCCACCCCCTACCCCCTGCTCGACCGCTTCCCGTTCGGCCGCCGCTACGAGGTTCCCACCCCGCCCCGGCCTTCCCAGAAATCCGACGGTAATTACGCGACGTTTCCCGAGGCGCTCTACGTCCGGGGGATGACCGAGCCCGGATACCTGGCCGCCGCGGTCGCCGCCGAGGTCGAGGCGATCGAGGCGTTCCGGCCCGACATCATGGTCACCGAATGGCAGGCCACCCTGGCCGTCTCGGGTGCGCTCACCGGGGTGCCGTTCGCGGCGACCATCGCCACTCCCGACGTGGCACGTGGGACGCCACTACGCCGACCTGTGCCGGGCCCACGGTGTCGAGCCGGCGAGCAGCGTGGAAAGCCTGCTGCACGAACGGGCCGCACTCAACCTGGCACCCACCTCGCCGGCCATCGAACCGCTGCTCGCCGCGGTGCCCCGGACCCGCTACGTCGGTCCGCTGCTGTTCAGCCCGCTCGAGCTGGCGCCGACGCCGGCGCCGGCCAGCCCGGAAGCTGCCAAGCGTGTCCTGGTGTACCTCGGTGTCGGCACCTTCAGCGAGGCGGATCTGCTGCCCGAGCTGGCGCAGGCGTTCCCGGCACCCGAGTACACGGTGACCGTCGCCACCCGGTACGGGAACCCCTGCACCACCGGCAACATCACCATGGCCCGGGAGATGGGGATGACCCGCGCGCTGCAGGAGACCGACCTGTTGGTGGCGCGGGGCGGACAGAACGGGCTGATGGCCGCGCTGCTTGCCGGCGTCCCCGTGATCGGGGTACCCGGCGAGCACGTCGAACCCCGTTTCAACCTCAGCGTGCTGGAGGTGCACGGCGCGGCCCGGATCATCGACAGCCCCCGCGCCGGCGCCCTCAAGGAAGCCGCCCAGCATCTGTTCACCACCGGCGCCGCGCACCGCGCACGGCTGCTCGGCCGGTTCACCGATTGCACCGACCCCATCCAAGCCCTGCAAGACTCAGCACGGAGGAGCCACCAGTGATGAAGGCGTCGCTCGTCATCCCCACCTACAACCGGGCCGACATCCTGGCGCTGACCCTCGACCATCTGGTGCAGCAGGATCTGCCGGCCGACGAGTTCGAGGTGCTCATCGCCGACGACGGGTCCACCGATGACACACCGGCGGTCGTCGACTCGTACCGCGACCGGCTCACCCTCCGCTACACGTGGCAGCAGGACCGCGGGTTTCGCGCCGCGGCGGCCCGCAACCTGGCCGCCGAGCAGGCCACCGCGCCACTGCTGGTGTTCCTGGACAGCGGTGAGATGCCCACCCGCGGATTCGTGTCCGGTCACGTCCGCGCCCACAACCGGCCCGGACTGGCGGTCATCGGGTTGATGTACGGCTACGACAAACGCGAAAGCGACGAGAGATTGTCCGAGGAGGACCTGACGTACGGGCCGGACGAACTGGTCGCCCGGCTGATCGCGGGCCGGCGCAAGCTGGACATTCGCGAGCGCGAGTTCCGCGCCGTGGACGACGACCTGTCCCGGTGCGCGGCGCCGTACGCGTATTTCTGGACCTGCAACGTGTCGGTGCCCACCGACGACTTCCGGCGGGTCGGCGGCTTCGACCCGTCCTACGTGGGATGGGGCGGAGAGGACACCGAGCTGGGCCGTCGGCTGCACGACGCGGGCCTTCGCCTGACGGTCACCCGGGACGCGAACGTGGTGGAGTTCCCGCACCGCCGCGACCGTACGGAAATCAGCGCCTCCCAGCGCCACAACGCCGACAAATCCTGGCGGCTGCATCCGGATCCCGCCATGGAGCTGGTCACCATCCTGAAATTCGACAGGGTGCACCGCCGGCTGGCCGAGCTGACAAGCGTTCTGCCGGTAGTGGGCGGCACGCCCGGCCACGTGATAACCGAGGCCCCCGCCGTGGTGTTCGGGGCGAGCGCGTTGCCGGCCGCGCCGGGCGCGATCCGGGTGATCGACCCGGATCCGCGGGCGGCGCAGGGCCGGGTCCCGTTCGTCAACGGGTTCGGCTTCCGGACCGGCCTCGATGATCAGGCTGTCGCGGTTGCCGTGATCGGTGCTCCGGTGGGCGATTATCCGGAGTGGGCCCGGGCCCTGGTATACGCGGAGGCGCACCGGATCGCCGATCAAGTGATCGACCTGACCGGCGTTGCGGCACCCCATACTCCGTGCCCGGACGAGCTGCTGTTCCCCGACCAACTCCGGACGCTGCAGGGCGTGGCCTGATCCGTCACGCTCGGGAGACGGCACCCGAG
>KL571396.1:6349-6720 GCA_000715855.1 Actinoplanes liguriensis | reverse complement strand
GCGCCCCGCTCATCGGCGGCACGCCGACTCGATCGTCGCCGGTCCACCACCGCGACGACCGCTGTCACCACGATCAGTCCTCCACCGATGACCAACAGCAGTCGCGGCCCGAGCGCGAGGGCCGCACCGGCCGCGGCGGTGCCCACCGCGGCCGCGCCCACCTTGAGCGCGGCCATCGACACGAATACCTGGGCGCGGGCCTCGGGCGGCGAATACTGGGCGCGCGAGGCGAGCGTGGCGGTGAAGAACGGCGCGTTCAATGCTCCGGCCAGCGCGAACGCCGCCAGGGCCAGCTTGTAGCCGGGGGCCAGGGCGCACAGGACGAACCCGATACCGACGAGCGTGGCCGTGACGACGACCGCCTTCTCCGG
>KL571396.1:5671-6060 GCA_000715855.1 Actinoplanes liguriensis | reverse complement strand
GGACGGGCCGTCACTGCCAGCGAACCGGCCAGGCTGCCGAGTCCGAACGCCGCCGTCAGCAGCCCGGCGGTCCCCGAACTGACGTGCAGGACGGGCCCGTAGGCCACGGCAATAACGGCGAGCGCGCCGACGGGCACTGCCGCGACGATCGTCATGTACATGACCCGGCGTAGCTGCCCGGTGGTCGCGATGAGACGCAACGCCTGCGGTACGGACAGCGTGCGCTCGGCCGCCGCCGTCGGCGCCCCGCCCGGCAGGGTGCGAACGAGGACGCCGGCGACCATCGCCGAGCCCGCGAGGACCAGCATCGACAAGCGCGGGCCCGACAGCGACGCCGGCGCGGCCCTGTCTCTTATACACATCTCTGAGCGGGCTGGCAAGGCAGACCG
>KL571396.1:4280-5472 GCA_000715855.1 Actinoplanes liguriensis | reverse complement strand
GGCCCGGCCGTGCCGCCGATGCCGTAGCTGAGCGAATCAAGCCCCTGGGCCCGGCGCTGCGCCTTCTCGTCGTCCGGCACCAGGCCCGCCAGCCGGCTGCTCAGGCCTCCGGTGAGGAGAGGGCCGCAGGTTCCGGCCCCGGCTGCCAGGAGTGCGACCAGCACGACCGGGATCCGGCCCAGTCCGAGCGTTGCGGCGGCGATCAGCAACCCGTAGATCGCGCAGACCAGGGCGATCAGCTGCCGGCCGTCCCGGGCCCGGTCGAGCCGGTGGGCCAGCACCGGACCGAGCAGGTGAGGGGCGGTGAGGCAGGCCACCAGCAGGCTGCCGACGAGCGTCCGGCGACCGATGCTCGGCGTGGCGTCGGCGAGCAGGACGAAACCCACCGCCGCTCCGGCGTCCGCTCCCCGCGCCAGAGTCGCCGCGATCAGATAGCGCATCACAGGTGTCCGCACCGTTTCCTGTTACCCCCTACCTTCGCCGGTTACGCGACGCCCGGCCGGGCCCTTGGCGAGGGCGGTCTGTGGTGGCGAGAACCGCGTCAAGGGACACGAGTGCACCGACGTCACGGTGCTCACGTCGGGCTCTGCGTCCTTTGACAGGGACGGTCTTCGCCGCACGAACGGCTCGCGTGAAGTGGAAGCACGTCTGGGCGCCGGCAACCCGGGTCAGCTCCGACGGCGAGTCGATGCCGCGGCACGACGTTTGAGCTCACCGGACAACTCCGCCACGGCCGGTGAACGGTCCGCGGTGCGTGTGGTGATGTGCACGTTGCGGGCGAGATTGCGCGGCGTGGTGACCTCGAGCAGTACCAGGCCGGACCGTGGCGCGACCACGGTCCTCGGGGCCAGCGCCACGCCGAGCCCGGCTGCGACCAGGTCGAGGACAACGTGATAGCTGTCGACCCGGCAGGTGACACGAGGCTCGAAACCCGCGAGCCGGGCCGCGGTCTCGGTCACCGCCTGGAATCCGTGTTCTGCGCGTCCGGCGATCCAATCGGCGTCCGCGAAGGCGGAGAGCTCCGTAGTCGTTCGCGCTCTGCCGGCAAGCTCAGCCGGGACGGCAAGCACCAGAGGCTCGGTGTAGAGCAGCACCTGGCTGCAGGCACTCAGATCAGGTTCGGGAAATCCGGCGTACTGATGGGTGACGGCCACGTCGATCTCGCCGGCTCGCAGCGCCGGCAGCGCTGCCT
>KL571396.1:2739-4011 GCA_000715855.1 Actinoplanes liguriensis | reverse complement strand
GGTGAGCCGCAGCCGCGGGTGCCGGCGGCGCAGCGTAGCCAGAGCGGGGATGACCAGCCGGCGCGCCGCACTGGCGAACGCCGCGACCGGCAACCGTGCCTGGCCGGCCGATCCGGCCGCGGCGACGGCGAGCGCCGCTGTCTCCAGGTCCGCCAGGATGCGCCTCGCGTGCTCGACGAGCAGTTCACCGGCGGCAGTCAGCCGCACGCTGCGGGGCCGGCGCTCCAGCAACTGCACGCCGGTCTCCTGCTCCAGGGCGGCGAGCTGCTCGGAGGCCGCCGCTGCGCTGCACCCGGCCGACCGGGCCGCTTCGGCGATCGATCCGTTCTGCCGGACAGCCACCAGCAGTTGCAGACGATGCGTCTTCAGCATCGGAAAATCCTAACCTCAGCATCGCCTCAGCAGGTTTCACCGATGCTCGACCGAACTCAGACTGGACCCATGCTGATACTGCGGCTCGATCAGATTCGTGCACTGCTGAACCCGGGTGACGCCGTGGCATGCACCCGCACGGCGCTGATCGCTCACCACCGCGGTGCGGTCACCGGCCCGGCGCCCTGGCATTTCGGCGTCCCGGCCGCCGGTGGTGAGATCCACGTCAAGGGCGCGCACGTCGACGGTGACCGGTTCCTGGCCGTGAAGATCTCCAGCGGCTTCCCGCGCAACGCCACTCAGGGCCTGCCCACCTCCGGCGGCCTGGTCACCGTCCTCGACGCGACCACCGGGGCCGTGGCCGCGGTGCTGCTCGACGACGGCTTCCTGACCGAGGCCCGCACCGCCGCGGCCGGCGCGCTCGCCACCGACGCCCTCGCCCGGCCCGACGCCCGTACCGTCGCGGTCATCGGCACCGGCGGCCAAGCCCGGCACCAGATCCAGGCACTGACCGCCCTACGCCGCCCCCACCGGCTCATCGTCGCAGGACGCCGGCACCAGCCGGCACAAGCCCTGGCCGACTGGGCCACCACCGTGCACGACTGGCAGACCGAGGCCACCACCGACATCGCCGGCGCAGTCCACGCCGCCGACGCCGTGATCACCGTGACGACCGCATCGGAGCCCATCGTCACCGCCGGCATGGTGCGGCCCGGCACGCACATCACCGCCGTCGGTTCGGACGGCCCGGCCAAACGCGAGCTCGATCCCGCCCTGCTGCGCTCAGCCACGCTGATCGCGGTCGACGACGAACGACAGTCCCGCACCCTCGGCGAGCTCAAAACGCTCGACGACGTCCGGCCGGTGACACCGCTGGGCGCCGTCCTCGACGGCAGCCGC
>KL571396.1:0-2447 GCA_000715855.1 Actinoplanes liguriensis | reverse complement strand
GTGCCCAGGACAGCGCGCTCGCCTGCCTCGTAGTCCAGCGAGCCCTCACCACCGCAGAGAGGTAGACCGTGAACCACCCTGAGAGCACCACCCCGTCCTGGACCGATCTGCAGAAGGCGTGGACGCTCGTCCGTTCCACGTTGCCGGCCACACCGCTGGTGGGCCACGGACCGGCGTACAAGCTGGAAACCCTGCAACCCACCGGCTCGTTCAAGGTCCGGGGCGCGCTGACCGCCCTGACCGCGATACCCGCTGATATCCCGGTCGTCACCGCCTCAGCCGGCAACCACGGACTCGGCGTCGCGTGGGCCGCCCGCCTGCTCGGTCGCACCGCCACGATCGTCACCGCGACCACCGCCTCACCCGCCAAAATCGCCGCACTACGAGCCCTCGGCGCGGACCTCGTACAGGTCGGCACCAGTTACGACGACGCGGAACGACATGCTCTGAAGCTGGCCGCGGAAGGCGCCCATTTCGTCTCGCCGTACAACGACCCCGACGTGATCGCCGGGCAGGCCACCATCGGCTTCGAACTCGCCGAACAACTAGCCGGCCCGTTCACCGTCGTGTGCGCGGTCGGCGGCGGCGGCCTGGCATCCGGGCTCGGCCTGTGGGCCGCCCACCACCCGGGTGTACGGGTCATCGGCGTGGAAGCCGCCGCCTCCCGCGCCGTGTCCACGGCCGTCACCGCCGGCCATCAGGTCGACGTCCACGTCGCCCCCACCCTGGCCGACGGGATGGCCGGCAACATCGAGCCCGGCTCGATCACGGTCGGCCTCGTCGCCGAGCACGTCCACGAACTGGTCACCGTCACCGAGGAGCAGATCCGCACCGCCGTACGCCATCTGGCCCTCCACCAGGGCATCGTCGCCGAGGGATCCGGCGCAGCGGCCACCGCCGCCGTCCTCGCCGGACTCGTCCCGGCACACAACCCCGTCGTCGCCATCGTGTCCGGCCGCAACATCACCGCACAGAGCCTCGCGCGGATACTCCTCGACACGTAAGACATCAGCGTGAGCATGTGCCCTGGGGCGGGAACAGCAGCGAAGCCCGCCGGGTGCGGGGCACGCGGCGGGCTTCGCAGGGGTGTTGGCGAGCTGGTGATTACACGCGGCGGCGGCCGTAGAGGCCGGCGACGG
Source organism: Actinoplanes liguriensis (assembly GCA_000715855.1). Taxonomy (GTDB): domain Bacteria; phylum Actinomycetota; class Actinomycetes; order Mycobacteriales; family Micromonosporaceae; genus Actinoplanes; species Actinoplanes liguriensis. The sequence continues at coordinate 1,308 of KL571396.1, read as the reverse complement.
CGCCGACACCAACGGCGGCGACAACGACCTGCAGCAGGATCTCGATCCAGTCGATGCCCTCGGTGATGTCAACGCCCAGGGCCTTGGCGAGGAAGGTGCCGATGAAGGCGGCGACGATACCGATGACGAGCGTCAGCCAGATCGGGATGTTCTGCTTGCCGGGCACGACCAGACGGCCGAGCGCACCGATGATCAGGCCGATGATGATGGCGGAAATGATCCCGGAAACGTGCACGTCCAGCTCCTTGGTAAGTCGGTGTGATTCGATGCCCGTGTTGCCCGCTGGGCTCCTGTCGCTAAACCTGCTGGGCGGTGAGCCGGGACGCCGTGTCCGCGGGTAACCGGATGTGCCGTCGCGCGAGCCTGCTGCGCGGGCAGGAACTCCTCCCCCTGTCGCCGAGCACGGTGACGTGCGGACCGTTCAGGGCTGGCGAGTGAGCCCGTGGTAGGCCCAGCGATATGTCGCGTTCGTTGTACGGGCGACACTGTCGAGAACGGCTCCGGCGTCCAGCCAGGGCTGCACCAGCGATCCACGGACCTCACGAGCGACCAGCGGTTCATAGCCCTTGTCCTGCTTGAACAGGTCGAGGACGGTGAGCTGCCCTTCGTACCGGGAGGTTCCGTAGCTCCGGATTCCCGCGGCCAAGAATGCCGAGAAGTCCTCGAGCGTCGGGAACAGCGACGACGACCATCGTGGAGCCGGGACCGCTCGAGCGTTGAAGCGGTCGTTCCCCAAGGCGACCAGAAACGACTCGTCGTCTCTGCTGATGTCCGCGGATAGATGCTCGTGCTGGGCCGAGAACCCGGCCGCGGTGAAGAGGGAGCCGAGAGCCGAGTTGGTCGTGCGCTCGGAGACGAAGACGGCAGGGCGACCGCCTGACCTCTGATCGAGAACTCCGTAGCGCCGCGCCGCACTCACGCTTCGGACCCCGAACAGGGAGGGGACAGGACCGGCCGTGACCTTGCTGAGCCGCAACACGCACACCGAGGCAACCGCGCCGCCGTTGACGAGCTGGGGGGTCAACCAGGCAACCGGAAGCAGGCGTTCCAGGTGGTCGGCGGGCAGCCGATAGTTGAAGATGATGCGCTCTTCCACCAGAGCGCGGACTGAGGGCAGCCGGCTACCCGTCGCCGTCAATTCGGGGGGATCAAGTACAGGCATGGGGCGCAAGTCTGCACGCCTGTGCCACGTTGACGCCAGGGCCCACCGGACTCCCCCGACGATGCCGGCGGCCGGTGTCCGCTCGTGGAGGTACGGGAGGACGACGAAGAATGCCTGCAGCCATGCTGCCAGCATCGCTACCGGGC
>KL571395.1:14833-16387 GCA_000715855.1 Actinoplanes liguriensis | reverse complement strand
TAGTTGAGTAAGTATGATCATGCGGCTTCTGCGAGCAGGCGGGTGAAACGCTGAACGGGTGTCCCAGTCGAGGATCTTGCGGGGCGGTTGTTGAGTTCGGCGACCACTGCGGTCAGGTCCTCGGCGGTGTGCACGCTGAGGTCGCTGCTCTTGGGGAAGTACTGGCAGAGCGGGCCATTGATGCTTCTATGTCAACTCGGCGGGCTGGTGTCGGGCGATGTGGTGGTCCCAGAGCGCGTGATCAGTGGTCATGGCTCGGTGGATGACGTCGATTAGATGGCGCTGGAGGATGCGCCGGGCTCCGCGTGAGCCCTCGGCGGGTTCGTGGCGGCTCAGGAGTGCTCTGGCAGGTGGATGTCGGCGTTTCTGCACGATCGCGGCGGTGTAGAGGACGCTGTTGAGCCGGCGGTTGCCGCCTCGGTGCAGGCGGTGTCGTTCCTGATCGGCGGAGTAGACGGGGATCGGTGCGCAGCCGGTGTAGCGCGCGAGTTTGGCCGAGTGGGCGAACCGGGTGATGTCACCGATCTCGGTGATCAGGACTGCCGCCGAGTGTGGCTGATCCCGATGACCTCTAGTAACGCGGGCGCCAGCGGAGTCACGAGCTGCTTGATCATGCTGTCCAAGTCACGGACCCGGCGATTGAACTCGGCAATCATGTCGATCAGGGCCTGGCGGACGTGCGTACCTAGCGGCGCGGGGTCCACCAGCGCGGTCACTGATTCCAGGTTGCGGACTCGGGTCAGGTCACCGGGAGTGTGGTCGAGCCAGACATGTAGTTGGGCCTTGAGCTGGTTGATCGCCATAGTCCGGCGCTTGATGAGATCGGCACGGTAGTCGACCAGAACACGCAGCTCGCGCACGCGTTCAGGGGGCGTGGTGAACTGACGGACAAGGCCTGGGCGGTGATCGAGCCGTTGCTGCCCGTTCCGGGCCGCCGGTCGGGTCGCTGGCGTGATCACCGGCAGGTGATCAACGGGGTGTTGTGGAAGTTGCGGACCGGGGCGCCGTGGCGTGACGTGCCGGAACGCTACGGGCCGTGGAAGACCTGCCACGAACGGTTGCGTCGATGGACCGTTGACGGCACCTGGGAAAAGATCCTGGCCAGGGCTCAGGTGTATGAAGACGGGCAGCCGGTCGAGTGGGTCATCAGCGTGGACTCCAGCGTCGTGCGTGCCCATCAGCATGCTGCTGGAGCCCGTAGAAAAGGGGCTCTGCGGGCGGGATCGCCGTGGCGGCGCAGGACGGTGAAGCGCTGGGTCGTTCGCGAGGTGGCCTGACCACCAAGATCCATCTTGCGGTCGACGGGCGAGGAAGGCCGTTGTCGGTACTGATCACTGCGGGTCAGGCCGGTGACAACCCACAACTGTTCCCTCTGCTGGATGCCATCAGCGTGCATGACGGCGGACCGGGCCGGCCCCGGAAGAAGCCGGACATGCTGATCGCGGACAAGGCCTACGCCCACGACCTGACACGTCGAGGTCTGCGGCGTCGCGGTATCGCCCACACCATCCCCGAACGCGCCGACCAGATCGCCCGCCGCGCCGCGAAAGGCAG
>KL571395.1:12631-14630 GCA_000715855.1 Actinoplanes liguriensis | reverse complement strand
ACCATCCCCGAACGCGCCGACCAGATCGCCCGCCGCGCCGCGAAAGGCAGTCACGCCAATCTGGACCCGACGGCGAGGCGTGTGCAGGTGTCGCCATGGCGCGGGTAGGCCGGGTGAGCCCGGCGGCCGGGGTCGAGTCGCCGCCAATGGGACCCGCGCTGCTGGCGATGGCTGCGGATGCGTTCGGCGAGGTGGTTCAGGGTCCGGGCTGGACAACCAGATCGTGGCAGACAGGACAGCATGGCGAGGCTCCCGGCCAGGGCATCGGGCGTTGGCAGATTTGCTGTCCCGACCGGAGCCTTACCCTCATCGATCAGCGCGCCTTGCCGACCCGGGCTGACCTGCAAGATCAGGCTGGATAAGGGTTATTTCAAGTGTCAGAAACGCGACAGATAGATTACCTTGAGCGATCACAGCAGCTCATTTGCGTCCGCTCGGCCATTGATCCCCTTGACGCTCCCGGTTGATCTGGATTAGTTTCAAGATCCTCGATCTCCCCATTGATTGATTCGAGAAACGGTAAGCGGAATACGTTTTCGGAGACCCGGATCCGTCAACTCGTTTCTGGCCATCAGTGTGGGCATCAGCCCTGCGAAAGGAAAAACGTGATCCGAAATCTTGCTCGACTCGGGACGGCGGCAGTGGTTATGACCGCATTGGTGGCGGCAACGGGAACCGCAGCGCTCGCGGCCCCGGCGAGCTTCGTCGCACACGCCGTCCACGCCTCCGGCACGGGTGCCGTCGGCGCCCAGGCGACGGGCTCCCTGAGCTGGTCGTCCTCCCTCAAGACCGTCACCATCACCAATGTCAAGTTCTACGTCAAGGGTGGCGAGTGCGGCTCGCTGGCCATGACTGGCTGGCAGGGCAACACCGCGGTGACCTCGACCTACCTCTACCCGGCCGACGGCAGCGACCTCTGCGTAGCCTCGAATACGACGGTTTCGCTCGGAACTGTCAGCCTCACGGCAGGTGTTGCCGGCGGAGTCACGGACGTCTTCGTGGGCGCGACGGACCAGACGCACAAGCTTCTTGGATATGCGGATTGTTATCAGTCCGCGTCGGCTTGCGAGGTCGGCCAGACGAACTCGTCGTTGAGGACTTCGAAGGCCGCCTCCCTGCGGTCTTAGGCCGTAACTGGTTGCAGGGATCAAAGCCCGGTGGTCGGGCGGATGTCGATCCGGTCTGACCACCGGTGCTACTGAAGCGACAGCCTTGCGGGGCTGTTCAACGCCGAGTGATGCTATGAGCCTTTCTCTCGTCCGGAAGAATCGGCGCCCGCCGAGATAGACGTGGTCTCCACAGAGCTGAGCGGAACCGCCTACCGCGTCGTGGTCGCCATTCACTGCCTGTCCTGACAGCAACAGGGATGCGAACCGGGAGTCCCGCTCTCAGCTCAGCTCCGCGGCCACCGTGGTGGCGATCTCGTCGAGCTCGTCGCGGGTGAGCACCGGGACCGGCGCGACCGCCGGGCTGCCGTCACCACCGAAGTAGTTCACCGCCGACATCCGCAGGGCGTGCTTGCCGTCGCGCAGCAGCACGTCGACGCCGTAGAAGACCCAGTTGTTGCCGGGTTTGTCGACGTAGTGCACGAGCTTCAACCCGTCGGCGGTCGTCGTGACCTCGCAGACGGGCACGGTGCCGTCGCAGTCATAGAGGGGACCGACCCGCAGGGACAGGTAGAAGCCGCCCTTGCGCCCGTCGCGGGTCATCCCGGAACGGCCCTCGTACGACGCGGGATCCTTGTTCACCCACATCTTCAGGTGCCCGTCCGGGTCGCGCTTCTCCCCCGGCACGTCCGGCATGTAGATCCATCTGGTTCCGGGCGCGTGCTCGTCAGTCGACTCCTCGACCGCCGCCCGCAGCCGGGCGAGGGTCAGCGAAGGGCTCGGCGCAGGGCTCGAAGACGGCACCTGAGCGACCACTGTCGGCTGATCGCTTCCGGTCAGGCCCACGGCCGCCAGCACGGCGGCAACAACCGCAACAGCTGCGGAGCCACTGG
>KL571395.1:6424-12414 GCA_000715855.1 Actinoplanes liguriensis | reverse complement strand
GGCGCACCCGCTGCCTGCGCCGCGCCCGGCCGATCACGGCATCGAGGTCGACCGTCGACGGCGGTACCGCCCCGATGAGCCGATCCAACATCTCCTGCGTCACTGCTGGCTCTCCTTCGCGTACGAGATGGCGCGCAGCATCTCCAGCGCCCGCGCCGATTGGCTCTTGACCGTCCCCGCCGAGATGCCGAGCACCTCCGCCGTCTCCTCGATCGACCGATCGAAGTAGAAGCGCAGCACCACGACCGCACGCTGCCGGCGCCCGAGCGGGGCCAGCAACTCCACGAGCAGCTCCCGGTCACCGACCCGGTCGGGCGGGGTCCACGCCCGCTCCGGCAGCGTGGCCGCGGCACGCTCGCGCCGCCACGGCCGCCGCAGTTCGTCGACCCACGCCGTGGTGAGGACCCGCTGGGCGTACGCCTCCGGATTGTCGGCCGTGGAAACCCGCCGCCAATGCTGATACAGCTTCCCGATGACCGTCGCCACCAGGTCGTCCGCCAGATGCCAGTCGTGGCACAGCAGGTAGGCCGCGCGCCGCCAGCGGTCCATCCGGACGCCGACGAACGCCCGGAACTCGTCCTCCTCGCACCTGTTCACCCATCTCCCCGATCGGTTCCCGGCTCTCTCCTCCCGGCACGACGGAAACGTGCGGCAGCAAGGTTGCATCTCAGGCTGCAGAAAATCCGCCCGCTTGAATCCCCTGTCGATGGCCTGCGGGGATTGCCCCGCTTCACAAGGGGTAGTTCTGCAACGCCCTGATGGGCATCACCCGCGGCGGCCCGTTCAAGGAGAGTGTTTTGACCGACCAGCAGATCAGCTCCCGCTTCGTCTTTCTCGATCAGCCCCTGAAGACGACCCAGATCGGCCCGGAGAGCTTCGTCGACGCCTACCCGGCTGTCGCCAAGCCCCAGTTCGAGGTGTCGAAGGCGGGCGACACGGTACGCATCCAGTTGACCGGACAGGACACCGGATACCAGTCGGCGCTCGCCTGGCCGTCGCCGGATGCCGAGCCGGTCGAGCTCGGCCCGACCATGCTCCAGATCCTCGAGACTGCCCCCGAGGGTGGCGGGAGTGAGAAGACTCGGGCCCTGGCGCAACGGATCCGGGACTTCCTCGAACCGGCCGGCCGCTGAGCACCACCGGGACGCTGCCAGACGCACATGTCGATATCGACGAGCGTGCGCTACCGTTCCTGACCCATGAACGACGGCAAGCGCGGTCTCTTCGGTCTCACCGCCGGCTTCGTGGCGCTGGTGGCCGTCGCGGCGGGCGGCGCTTGGTCGCTCCGTGAGGATCCCGTCCCGCCGGGCGCTGCCGCCGGTGGCACGCTCGTCTGGTCGGACGAGTTCGAGGGCCGGGCGAACGCCGCGCCCGACTCCCGCAGGTGGACGTACAACACCGGGGGCGGCGGCTGGGGGAACGCCGAGCTGGAGTACTACACCGACAGCACCGCGAACGCGGCTCTCGACGGCGCCGGCCATCTGGTGATCACCGCCCGGCGCGACGAGTCCGGTGAGCACACCTGCCACTACGGAACGTGTCTCTACACCTCGGCCCGGCTGCTGACCGCGGGCCGGTTCAGCCGCACGTACGGCCGGTTCGAGGCACGGATGAGGCTGCCGCACGGGTCGGGTCTCTGGCCGGCGTTCTGGATGCTCGGTGACGACAGCCGCACTTCGGCGTCACCTCGGGGCGGCGAGATCGACGTGATGGAGAACGTCGGGTCCGAGCCGGACACCGTCCACGGCAGCCTGCACGGCCCGGGATATTCCGGTGACCGCGGCCTCACGGCGGCTTTCCATCTGCCCGGCGAGGTGGCTGACGGTTTCCACGTCTTCGCCGTCGACTGGACGTCCGATGCGATCACCTGGTTCGTCGACGGAACAGCGTACGGACGTAAGACCAGAGCGGATACCGGCGGCCGGGAGTGGGTGTTCGACCACCCGTTCTTTCTGATCGTCAACCTCGCCGTCGGTGGCGCCTGGCCCGGGACACCCCCACCGAGCACGCAATTCCCGCAGTCAATGCTCGTCGACTATGTCCGAACGTACGCGGAAAACGCTCGACCGCACAGCTGACTCACAGCATTCTGAGTGCATTAAATCTGTCGCGTACAACGGGTGAAGAAAACCTTTGGTGCAATTTAAGTCCGTTGAAGTCCCCCTTGCCCGCCCCTAGCGTGAGATTCGTGAACTTCAATGTCTCACGGTGGCCTGGCGGGGCTGCGGGAACCGAGCTCGACTCGGTGGATCGAGTAGTCGCGGTGGTGCCTGCCCACAACGAGGCCGACGTCATCGCGGACACGATCGCCTCGCTGCGGCGGCAGACGTCTCCTCCGGACCTGACCATCGTCGTACCGAACAACTGCACCGACGAGACCGCGGCCGCTGCCGCCCGGGCAGGCGCCTGTGTGCTGCCCTATCCCGGCCACAATCCGGACCGCAAGGCCGGCGCCGTCAACTACGCGCTCGAGCAACTGGCCGATCAGCTGCGGCCCCGGGACGCGGTCCTGGTGATGGACGCCGACACCACGCTCCTCCCGGACTTCATCGCGGTCGGCCGCCGCAACCTGGCCGGCCGGGTCGGTGGCCGGCCGGGTCGGCGGGTGCGGCGGCACCTTCGTCGGCCGTGAATGCCACAGCTTGCTCGGCTACCTGCAGCGCATGGAGTTCCATCGCTACGCGCAGACCGCCCGGCGCCACGGCAATCGGGCCTTCGTGCTGACCGGGACCGGCACGCTGTTCGCCTGGCACGCCTTGCAGGCAGTATGCGCAGCCCGGCGCCGGGGCGCCGGCCTGCCGAGGGGCACCTCCTTCTACGACACCCATTCGCTGACCGAGGACAACGAGCTGACGTTCGCGCTGCAGGCGCTGGGCTACCAGACGATCGCGCCGCACGGCATGGTCGCCACCACCGACGTGATGGAGAGCGCGGGGAAACTGATCGCCCAGCGGGAACGCTGGTATCTGGGCGCGCTGCGCAACATCTGGCACTACGGCCGGCGCATGCCCGGGCATCTGCGCTGGGTGTACTGGCGGCAACAGGTCGGTCTCGGCGTCTCGGCCACGGTCACCGTCACCTACCTGGCAATGGTGACCGGCACGGTGGCGGTCACCGGTGCCGTCCAGTTCGCCTGGTGGTGGACGCTGCCCTGCGCGCTGCTCGCCGTGGAACGCACGACGACCGTGTGGAAAATGGGCTGGCGGGCCCGGCTGCTCGCGGCGACCTTCCTCCCGGAACAGCTGTACACGCTGCTTCTCACCTGGGCCTATCTGCGAGCCCTGATGACGTTCCTCCGGGGCGGGAAAGGAGGCTGGCAAGCGACCTGACTTTCTACCCGTCCCACACAAATACAATTAAGGAAATTTAATGTACGGCAATGTGCTGCCGAAAACCGGCTTCGTCCTGTCCGGTGCCGGCGTGGCCACCACCGCTTATCACCTGACGTGGCTGGCAATCGCATTCTTCGTCCTCGCCGGAACCGTGATCACGGTGACGAAACTCTTCCCTCGGGTGGCGTTCGAGCCGCTGCCCGAGACCCGTCCGGCAAGCCGCGCCGGGTACCGCTGGCGGATGACCGTCAACGGGGTCGCTCCCCGCTCCCACCGTCACTGACACCCAGCGGCCTCGATCGGCACAGGCCGGCTCGGCCCGACAAGGGGCAGACCATGCTCGGCGGGCACCACCACGACGCAGGCGGCGTATCCGGGACGTGCCCGTCCGGCCGTCCCGGATATCGGCCGGGTGCCGAGGGCGTGGCGTCCGGACCGGGCGGGCATCGGCAGCCCGGCTCCGGTCATGGTTCAGCGGTGAAATTTTCGGCTCCGGCATCACCCGTGACTAACCGTACCGATAATGACGATATGCCGGATATCGAGATCACGGCCGCCGTCCTGGGCAGGGTCATCGTCCAAGCCGGCCGAATGATAGATGGGCCTTTCACCCGAGTGATCGAACGCTACGGCATCACCCGCAACGCCTGGTGGCTTCTGACCGAGTTGTACCGCACCCGGAGCGAGGAGGTGGCGACCATCGGCGAGCACGCACGACGCAGCGGGCTCGCAGCCTCGTCGGCCACGATTGCCACCGAACAGCTCGCAAAGCGCCGCATGGTCCGACGCTGGCGACCGAAGGACAATCGGCGCGCCAGCTTCGTGACCATCACCGACACCGGCATCGAACTGGTCGACAACGCTCGATCGGACCTCGAACGATCCGTGGCCGCGCTCTACGAGATCTTCGACCAGGATGACCGCTGCACCCTGCACGACCTGCTGTCCCGGCTGCTTACTGATGGATTGCAGCAACTCGACGAGCAAGGCTGAACACCTTCGGCGGGTGCCCGCGACCATACGAGACGGCATCATCTGGTGGCGCCGGCGCGGGGCCGGCTGGATTCGGTCCGGAACATTTCCGTGCTGAATTCTCAGGTGCCGCAGCCTTCCGGTCGAAGCTTCTGCCATGAGCACATCAGCGCTTGAGCGGGCGGCGGGGACCCATCTCGTCAACGTGGGCCGGCAGATGCGCGTGGTCGACGCCTACCGGCGCGGAACGCCGAGCAATGCGTCACCGCCTGCTCGAGGAACAGCCTGACCATCGCCGTCCTGGAGGCCATGCGGTGGCCGCCGGTGCCGCCGACGCCGCCGACCTCCCTGCAACGTCCTGACCCGGCCTTTTCCGAGAATGGAGAACGTCATGATGATTCATCCCTGGGTTCTTCTAGGTGCTGAGATCGGGACCGTCCAGGAGCAGCCGCTGCCGTGGAACGCGCCCGAAGTCCATGTCTGGTTCCACCACGGCCCTGCTCTCGCCTGCCGGGTCACTCGCTGTCCCGGCGACGTGCTGCGCCTCGAGACCGCCGCCGGGCCGGCCACCGTGCCGATCGGCACCGGCGCGGAGCTGCAGTGGACCCAGCAGAAGCGCGGTGGCTACGCCGCCGGGACCGTGGTGGAACCGCCCGCACCCGACATCGACGGCCTCTACCTCCGCATCAACGAGTCGGTCGCCGGCGTCGAACGCCGCCACGGCGTTCGACTGGCCATCGATGTCCCGGCCGACCTGCTGGTCGCGTCCGGGCGCACCCTGCGGGGCCGCACCGCGGACCTGTCGCTGGGCGGCAGCTGCCTCGCCGTCGACCCGCACTCCTGCAGCGAGCTGTTCCAGGAACTGCTGCACCAGCCGGCCGGTTTCCAAGCCGCCACCAACTCGATCTCCCTGACCCTGCCGACCGGCATCACCAGCCTGCCCTGCACGATCACCAGCATCGAACCGCAGACCGGGCGGGTGCGGGTCGCCTTCGAGCAGCACGACACCCTGGCCATCGAACAGATCGGGGCGATGATGCGCGCCACCGAGCACCGCCTGGCGTCACCGGCGCACGCACTCGACACCGACCGGTCGTGACGAGCGTCCTGGCGTTCTGGCCACGTTCACCTCCGGTCTGCCCCGGCCGGCGCACGGATGCGACCATGCGGGTATGCCGAACACCGCGACGCCGACGACCTTGCCGCCCCGGGCCGCCGTGGCGGGGTTCGTCACCGGGCTTTTCCTGATGGCGTTCTTCACGCTGCTGTGGGCGGGCAACACGTTCGCGGCCTGGCCGGCAACGGTCGCGTGGCCGATCTGGGTGGTGTTCGCGTTGCCGGCCTTCGGGTTCGTCGCGCAGGGCGTGCGGCTGATCCGGGCCCGCAAGCGCTTCCCGGCCGAGCTGTCCGAGGCCGACGCGGAGTACCGGCGCACCAGCGGCCGGGCGTTCGGCATCACCTTCGGCGCCGAGGGCCTGGCTATCGGGATCGTGGTGACGATCCTCAACGCGACCGGACACCCCGGCTACGTGGTCCCGGCCATCGCGCTCATCGTCGGCCTGCACTTCTACCCGATGGCCCGCATCTTCCGGCGCACCATCGACCTGTACCTGGCCACCTGGACCACCCTGGCCGGGCTGGCCGGCATCTGTCTCTTATACACATCTCTGAGCGGGCTGGCAAGGC
>KL571395.1:3443-6171 GCA_000715855.1 Actinoplanes liguriensis | reverse complement strand
GGCGTAACCGGGCGAGACAGCCCGGCCGCCGTCCACAGCGTGACCGCCGGTCAGACACCCACGGTGAGCGTCGCGGTGAAGCCCTTCGTCACGGAACCGCTGATCGCGGGCATCTCGGCGGTGTACCCGTCCTTGAACACGTTGTCGGTCTTCAGGCTGACCTGGGCCAGGTTCGTCACGCTGGCGCTGTACCCGGTGGTCGCGTAGACCTTCTTGGCGGCATCGGCGGGCATCGCCAGCTGTGAGGTGTGGAGTTTCTTCGTGTACGAGGTCGCCTTGGCGAGACTCGGGTACACCTCGAAGTGAATGTGCGGCCACCGCCCCGAGTAGCACGCCGGGAAGATGCTCTTGAACGTGACGTACCCGGTCTTGCTCGCCACCTGCACCCCGCGCAGGTAGTTCTTGTCGGTCAGCCCGGAGGAGTAGAGCGAGTACTCGCCGTCCCGGTTGCACTGCCACAGATAGACCGCGAGCCCTTTGGCGGCCTTCTTCGTCTTCACGTGCACCAGCTTCAGCTTGACGGTGAGCGGGATGCCGGCCGCGGTTCCGGTGGCGCTGCCGAAGCACTTGCGGATGTCGCTGCGCACGATGCCGGTGCGTTTGAGAACGTTGAGACCGCTCGAGTTGGAGCCGTCCGCCGGGTACGGCCCCTGCGTCTCCTCCGGAATAGTCTTCAGACTGGTCACGGCCTGAGCCGCGGTCTCCAGCCCGAAGGTCATCGCGGCGAGCGCACCGCCACCGACCAACCCGAGAAGCCCCCGCCGGTGCAACGTCGGCAGATCGTGGCTCAGGCCCAGATCGTGCCCGTACGGTGCGCTGTCATCGTCGTCGATCATGCTGTTGTCCCCCGTGAATGTCCCGGCGGCACCGGGAAGCCACGGCCGATCGTCCCACGTCAGCGGACTCCAAGAGGCCGATACGCCGGGCCGGCCCGTCACCGGGCGCCGCGCGCTGCGACCGGCGGTGGCTAGGCTTGGCCGGTGATTCGCATCCGCTTCGGCGAGGCGACCATCGACCGTACCCGGATCGCGGTCAGCCCGTTGCTCGAGTTGACCAGCGGCCTGGAGTTGCTGCATCGCCATCGGGACCGGGCAACCGTTCCCTGGCCCTACACCGACTGGGCCGCAAGGGCGCGCGAGGTGCTGCGCACCGTTGCGGAGACCGGGCCACTGCGGGTCTACGGCGAGCTGTACGGAACCGAGCACGCCCGCCCCACACCGGATGTCTTCACCCCGGTCCCGTCCGGTTCCCGCCCCAGGCTCGGCGACGAGCTCGCCGCGCTGCGCCGGACCCCGGCCGCCCTGATGGCGGAACAGTTCGCGAAGCACTACCCGGAGGGTCTGCCGGATTTCCTGACGCCGTACCGCGACGATCCGGGCCGCGCGTTCGGCCTGCTCGCCGACGGTTTGCAGGCGTTCGCCGAGCTGGCGCTCGCGCCGTACTGGCCGGCGATGCAGGCCGCGCTCGACGAGGAGATGCTGCTGCGGGCACGGACGCTCGCCACCGCCGGGCCGGAGGAGCTGCTGACCGGCGTACGGGGTCCGGCGCTCTGGGATCGTCCGGTGTTGTCGCTGCCCAAACGGCATGACTCGATGCTGGACGCCCGCGACAAGCGCCTGCTGCTGGTGCCCGTGCTGCTTCTCGAGGACCGGATGACGGTCTCCACCGATCACCCCGAGATCGTCACGGTCTCCTACCAGGCCCGCGGCGCGGCCGTCCTGTCCAGCACACCCGCGCCGCAGCGCCGGCCACCGGACCGCCTGACCCAGCTGATCGGATCCGGTCGTGCCGCCGTGCTGCGCGCTCTGGCGGAGCCGGCCACGACGACCGGCCTCGCCGCCACGCTCGGGGTTTCGACGAGCACGGTCTCGGAACAGCTCGCCGCGCTGCTCGCCACCGGCGCGATCACCCGCACCCGGACCGGCCGCCAGGTTCTCTACGCCCGCTCCCCCACCGGGGCGACGCTCGTCAGCCTGTTCGAGGATCCGGTTCCGGCCGAACCGTGAGACTGTGCCACCGCTGTTTCCTACCGTCGGCGCATGCATCCCCTCCTCTCCGGCGTGCTGCGCCGCCGGGCCCGGGCGCTCGCCCTGGCGTGCACGGCCGCCACCGGGCACCAGATCTGCGAGGCGCTCGTCCCCCTCGCCATCGGCCTCGCCGTGGATCACGCGGTCGACGGCGGCCGACCCGCCTCGATCGTGCTGGCCGTGGGCGGCGTCCTGGCCCTGTTCACCGTGCTGGCCGCGGGTGGCGGCACCAACTTCTGGCAACTCACCGCCGCTTCCACCGACGAGTCGAATCATCTTCGGGTACGGGCGGTGGAGCGCATCCTCGCCGATCCGTCCGCGGGCGCCGGGCGCCGGGCCGGGGAACTCGCGACGGTGCTGGTGTCCGACGCCAAGGCGGGTGCGGACGTCCTTCGCGCCGTCGTGCTCCTGGTGTCGGGCTGTGCCGGCCTGCTCGTGACGGTCGCCGTGCTGATGTCCGTCGACCCGTGGCTCGGGCTGGGCATCGCCGCCGGTGTCCCGCTGCTCACCGCCGCCGTCAACCGGATCAGTCCGTGGCTCGAGGACCGGATCACCGCCCGGCAGCAGAGCGCCGGAATGGCCGCGGCCCTGGCCGCCGAGCTGGTCCACGCGATCCGCCCGCTGCGCGGTTTCGGTGGCATCCCCGAGGCGGTACGCCGTTACCGGCACACCAGCCGTACCTCCCCTGTCTCTTATACACA
>KL571395.1:1721-3201 GCA_000715855.1 Actinoplanes liguriensis | reverse complement strand
GCCTGGTCCTGATCGGCACCGCCGCCGCGGCCGCCGCGCTGACCGTCACCGGCCGGATCAGTGCCGGCGGCCTGGTCACGGTCATCGCGATGGCCTCGTTCGCCGGGGAACCGGTGGACCGCATCGCCGCGGGCCTCAAGACCCTGGCGACCGCCCGGGCCGGCGCCCGCCGCATCGCCGTGCTCCTCGATGCCCCGTCCTCCCCCGGGCCGGCGCTCCCCGCCGCCGGGCCGCTGGTCGTGCGCGACGGTGAGATGCTCGGCGTCGTCGCCACCGATCCGGCCGTGGCCGCCGCGGTCGCCGCCTCGTTCGAGCACCGCGACGGCGAGGACGTGCTCGTCGAACCGCATGCCGTGCACCTGTTCGGACGCACCCTGCAGGAGGTGCTCGACACCGGACGTGAGGCCGGGCCGCAGGCCACCGCACGAGCCGTCGCCGCCGCCCGGGCCGGGGATGTCGGCGTGGCGATCGCCGACGCGGGCGCCAACCTCTCCGGCGGCCAGCGGCAACGCGTCGCGCTGGCACGGGCTCTCGCGGCCCGCCCCGCCGTGCTGGTCCTGCGGGACCCGCTGACCGCCGTCGACGCGGTGACCGAGGACGCGGCGGCCGCCGGGCTCGCGAAGCTGCGCCGAGCCGAGGGCGGCACGACCGTGGTGATCACGACGTCGCCCGCCCTGCTCGCCCGCTGCGACCGGGTCGCCTACCTCGCCGGGAACCGTCCACCACGGATGGCCGGCCACGACGAGCTGACCCGGGATCCCGGTTACGCCGCGGCGGTGCTGCGATGACCGCCGCCGCGCTGCCGGTCGCCACCGGACGGCAGAGCATGCGGATCCTGGCCGCGGCGGTCCGCAGCCATCGCGGCGCCACCGCGTACGCCCTGCTGTGGACGGCTCTCGGCGCGGCCGGGACGGTCGTCGTGCCGTTGCTGCTCGGGCGGCTGGTGGACGCGGCGCGCCCCGGGGACACGTACCCCATCGATCTGGTTCTGGCGATCGGGGCGGTCGTCCTGGCCGGTGCCGCCGGCACCGCCCTGAGCCTGCGAGCCGTCGAACGCCTCGGCGCCGCGGTCGCCGCCGGCCTGCGCGAGCGGATGATCGAACGCACGCTCACCCTGCGCCCGGCTGTCCTCGAGAACGCCGGCAGCGGCGAGGTGGCCTCGCGGGTCACCGAGGACCTGGAGAATTTCATCACCGCCGTACCCCTGGTGGCGGACGTGCTGCGGGCGGCAGCGACGGTCGTGCTCGCCGCGGCGGGATTCCTCGCCCTCGACCCGCGGCTGGCTCTCGCCTTCCTCGTGGTGTTTCCGGTGTACGCCGCCGGCCTGCGCGCGTACCTGCCGCGGGCGGCCCGCCTCTACGCCGATGAACGCGTCCTGGCCGCCGAACGCGGCCGGGTGCTGCTCGAGTCGCTGCACGGGCGGGCCACGGTCCACGCGTACGCGATGGCGTCGCTGCAGACCCGCAGGGTCGCCGCCGCG
>KL571395.1:1007-1472 GCA_000715855.1 Actinoplanes liguriensis | reverse complement strand
GCCGCCGCCGCGTCGGCGGACGCCGTCGTGGCGGCGCTGCGTGCCGCACGCAGCTACCTGTGGTTCAGCAAGAGCATGAATGCGGCGGAGGCGATCGGGCTGTCGGCCGTGCTCTTCACCGGGTACTGGCTGGTCCGCTCGGACGTGGTCACCGTCGGCGCGGTGACGGCCGCGGCGCTGCTCTTCCACCGGCTGTTCAGCCCGCTCGGGACGTTGCTGCTGTCGTTCGACGACGTCCAGCGCGCGCAGGCCGCCCTCGCCCGCACCGCCGGGGTGCTGCTCATACCGCCCCCGGATCCCGGACAACGACGCAGCGCCCCGGCGTCGGTCGCCGTCGCGGCACACGGCCTGCGCCACACCTACGGGAACGGGCCGGAAGTGCTGCGCGGCGTCGACCTGGTGGTACCGGCCGGGACGTCGCTCGCCCTCGTGGGCAGCAGCGGGGCGGGCAAGACCACCCTGGCC
>KL571395.1:0-716 GCA_000715855.1 Actinoplanes liguriensis | reverse complement strand
GTCCTGACCGGCCCGGACGGCGGCGTCGACGTCACCGGCCTGGACGCGAGCGTGCTGCGGGACTGGGTCGCGGTCGTCTCCCAGGAGACCCACGTGTTCACCGGAACGCTGCGCGACGACCTGACGTTCGCGGCCCCCGGCATCGACGACGAACGGATCATGCGGGCGCTGACCACGGTACGGGCGCACGCGTGGGTGCGGGCACTGCCCGACGGGCTCGACACCCCGGTCGGCGCCGGGTCGCACGCCCTGACCGCCGCGCAGGTGCAGCAGCTCGCCCTGGCCCGGCTGCTGCTGCGCGACCCGCCCGTCGTGGTCCTCGACGAGGCGACCGCCGAGGCCGGCAGCGCGGGTGCCACGGACCTCGAGGCCGCGGCCGCCGCGCTCATCGACGGCCGCACCGCGATCGTCGTCGCGCACCGGCTGACCCAGGCCCGCGCGTGCGACCGGATCGCGGTCCTCGCCGACGGCCGGATCACCGAGGTGGGGACACACGACGAACTCCTGGCCCGCGGCGGCACGTACGCCCAGCTGTGGGCCGTCTGGGACCGGCATTCCGTCCACAGTCCCCGCTGACTTCCGTCGATCCGGGCAACCTTTTGGCGCCGACCGGCCACTGATACCGGTAACCCCCATCCCCATATCCCCCAAGGAGAGTCTCGGTTGACTTCTCCCCGCCCTGATGGACGGGGATTCCGGCGGTCGCCCGCTGGGTT
>KL571394.1:6237-11643 GCA_000715855.1 Actinoplanes liguriensis | reverse complement strand
GGTCGTCGAGTCCCGCGGTGAGCAGCGGCGGCACCTCCCGGTCGTGCGGCAGGAACGTCCGTTCCAGGTCCGGGCGGACCAGCTCGGGTGGTGTGGACCGGACCAGGTCCAGCTCGTCGGCGACGCTCGGCAGTGTGGTGGTGGGACGCGGCGTGAGCAGGTCCGGAAGCCACTTGTTCGACGCGACCAGCGACAGCAGCAGGTCACGGCCGGCCAGACCGTCGAACTCGGCGCGCATGCCCGCGAACCACGCCGTCTGCTCGGCGTAGTAGCCGGGATGCGTCCACATGCGCAGGCTCAGCGCCGCCTCCTGCAACGGCGAACAGGCGAACGACGCGGAGGCGAGGTCGGCCAGGCCGATCCGGAACTCGATCATTGAGCGCCAGACTAAATCAGTACCGGCCGGCCCCGGCTCCCGCTGGGATCGAGCCATGGGATCGATCACCACCACCGCTGTCCGTCCGTACCGCCGATTGCTGCACCCCGATCCGGTGGTCCGGCGACTGTCCTGGATGGTGCTGGTCAACACGCTCGGCAACGGCATGTTCATGACGGCGTCCGCGCTCTACTTCACCCGGGTCGTCGGGCTCGGCGCCGGGCAGGTCGGGCTCGGGCTCACCGTCGCCGGGGCATGCGGTGTGGCTGCCTCCATCCCGGCGGGCCGGGCCGCGGACAGGTGGGGCAGCCGGCGGACACTGATCGCGCTCTGCGTCGTGCAGGCCGCCGGGATGGCCGCGTACGTGCTGGTCCAGGGGTTCGCCGCGTTCCTCGTGGTGGTCTGCCTGGAGACCGCGGTGGACCGGGCCGCCTCGACGTGTCGCAACACCCTGTACGCCGACGCGCTCCCACCGGCGACCCGGGTGCCCGGCCGGGCATATCTGCGGGCGGTCACCAACGTCGGGATCGGCGCCGGGGCGGCCCTCGCGGCGTTCGCCCTGCAGGTCGACACCCGGGGCGCCTACCTCGCGCTGATCGTGGCGAACGCGGTGACGTTCCTGGTGGTGGCCGCGATCCTGCCGTGGATCCCGGTCACGCCGCGCCCGGCCCCGGAGGCGCACCACGTCCAGGCCCGCCGCGGCGCCCTGACCGACCGGCCCTATCTGCTGGTCACCGCGCTGAACGCCCTGCTGAGCCTGCAGTTCGCCGTGCTCACCATCGGCATCCCGCTGTGGATCGTGCGGGAGACGTCGGCGCCGCACGCGCTGGCCGGCGCCACGATGCTGGTCAACACGGCCCTGGTCGTCGTCTTCCAGGTCCGGGCCACGCGTTTCGCCCGGGACGTGCGCCAGGCGGCGCGGTCCTGCCGCCTGGCCGGGCTGCTGCTGGCCGGGTACTGCCTGGCGGTCGCCGCGACGCACAGCCTGCCCGCGCTGCCGGCGAGCGTGCTGCTGCTCGCCGCGGTCGCGCTCGGCACGGCCGGCGAGGTCCTCTCCCAGGCCGGCGGCTGGCTGCTCAGCTACGACCTGGCCGCCGAGCACGCGGCCGGCGCCTACCAGGGCGTCTTCAACGCGGGCTCGGCGGCCGGGGCGATGATCGCGCCGCTCGTCGTGACCGGCACGGCGATCGACCACGCGCCGTGGGGCTGGGCGGTTCCCGTCGCGCTGTTCGCACTCAGCGGCCTGGCGATGGTGCCCGCCGCCCGCTGGGCCGCCCGTCGCCGAGCGGCCCCGCCGGTCGCGGCTGGCTGACCCTGTCGCTCAACCAGTTCGGTGGGGCCTGGTGCCCTTCCGGTGGTGGGCCGGTCACAGCCGGCCCGGGCGAGGACAAGCCGATACTCGTATCCGCGAGGTGCGGGCCGGTGAAGGGAGTCACTTTCCCCGCCCTGTCAGGACCGGTATGGTAAGTCAGTCCTTACCGCTGCCGTTGGATCCCAAGGGTGGATATGTCGACCTTGCCGCTGTCCCCGGATGACCTCTTGACCACGACTCGATCCGTTCGCCGGCGACTGGATCTGTCGCGTCCGGTACCGATGCACCTGGTCCGGGAGTGCCTGGAGATCGCGCTCCAGGCACCGTCGGGCTCCAATGCACAGCGGTGGCACTGGATCGTGGTGACCGATCCAGGGCAGCGTCAGGCGATCGGAGCGATCTACCGGCGGGCATTCGAAGCATATGCACAGGCAGGTGGGACGAACCCGGACCGCTACGCCGAGGATCCCGCGCGGCAAGCCGTGCAGCGACGGGTCGGTGCCAGCGCGGCGTGGCTGGGCGAGCACATGGGCGAGGTGCCGGTGCAGGTCATTGCCTGCCGCCAGGTCAGCTCGCTGGCGGCAGGCAACCAGGCGGACATCTGGGGATCGCTGTTGCCGGCGGCTTGGAGTTACATGTTGGCCGCCCGGGCCCGTCGCCTCGGTACCGCGTGGACCACCCTTCACCTCGACCGTGAGGACGAAGTGGCGCAACTACTCGGCATCCCGCACGACGTCCGGCAAGGCGTGTTGATTCCCACCGCCTTCTATACCGGCGAGACCTTCAAGCCTGCCCCTCGTGAGCCGCTCGACACCGTCCTGCACATGGACCGATGGTAGGAACGGCGGACACCGTTCGGAATGTCGCACCGCCGGACTATCGCCGCGCGACATCCGGACCTGCCGCAGAGAGCGCGCTCGGTCTCGCCTCCACCAGAACCGGGGCCTCCCGCCGACACTCGCTGTAGTTACTCGCGGTGCGACGCGGCCCGGGTTGCGGGCCGGGTGGTGGAACGACGAGCTAATCGCTGGTGATGTTCAGGGCGGGCGCCGAGCGCGGCACGATCGTCAGGGTGGCCGCGGCGAGGATCGCGGTGGCGACGCCGAGGATGCCGATGGCCGGGCGCAGGCCACCGGTCGCGGCGGACAGGCCGTTGATCAGGACCGGGGAGAGGAACTCGCCGATGAAGAGCGCGCTGGTCCACAACCCGGTGCCGCGGCCGCGCTCCTCGAAGCCGAGGTTGTTGACCGCCCAGGTCAGCAGCGTCGGCAGCAGCAGGCCGGTGCCCGCGCCGGCGACGACCGCGCCGATCGTGATCACCGGGACCGACGAGGTGGCCGACAGGATCAGGAAGCCGGCCGCCGCGAGTCCGAAAGCGATCGGCAGCAACTGGCGCGGCGTCTTCGCGGAGAGCTTCGCGAACGACCCGGCGGCGATCGCGGTGGCCAGCGACATCAGGGCGCTGAGCGCGCCGATCGTGCCGGTCGACTCCACGCCGGCCTCGTCGAGCACGAACGACAGCTCCACGATCAGCGCGTAGAACACGATGCCGCCGCCGAGCGTGACCAGGCACGGCGTGCGCAGGGTCCGCCACGGCAGCGGCGGCAGCTTGCGAGGTCCGGTGACCGGCTCGGCGGCGCGGGCGGGCTGCCAGATCAGTAGCGCCATCGGGACGGCCAGGAGCAGGGCGACCGTGTAGAGCCAGAACGGCGCCCGCCACCCCGACCCGCCGATCGCGCCGCCGAGTCCGAGGAAGACCGTCGCCGACACCGAGGCCAGCAGCGTCTGCAGGCCCAGGTAGCGGCTGCGCTGCCGCCCCGACCAGTAGTCCGCGATCAGCGTCGTGCAGCACGTCATGATCGCCGCTTCGCAGAGTCCGACCAGGACGCGGCTGCCGATGATGGCCGGCAGCGAGTCCAGGTAGAGCGGCGCGGTTCCGCAGATCGCGTACCCGATCATCGCGGCGATCAGCAGCCGCTTGCGGTCGATCGCGTCCACGACGAACCCGGCGAACGGCGCGGCCAGACCGATCACCAGCGCCGGGATGGTCAGCACGATCGGGACCAGGATCTCGGACCCGGCGACTCCGGCGAAGTGGTCGGTCATCTGCGGCAGGACCGGCGCGATCAGGACCGCGCCGAGCACGGAGAGGCAACTGCCGGCGAGCAGCAGCACGAGCTGACCGGCGCCGGCGCGGCGCAGGGTGACGGCATCGGACATGGAGAGCCTTCCGGAGCAGGAGAAGCCGGTGGCCCAGGTCACATCCGGCAGGCTCTGAGAATGCTCAGCGGCCCGCCCACAACGGAAGCCGCGATCCGCTGATGCCCGGTATCAGCCAGGCTGATGCCGCGATGTGAAAGCAAGATCAAGATCAAAGAGCCGATCTCGCCGTACGGAGGGTCCCCGCCGCGCTCATGATCAGGTCCCGGAACCACGCGTGGGCCGGGTCGTTGCGGTACATCGGGTTCCACCAGAACGCCTCGGCCACCGGCACCACGTCGAACGGGCAGTCCAGGATCCGGATTCCGGTCACCGGCGCCAGCAGCCGCGCCAGCCGCTCCTGGATGAGCGCCAGCCGCCGCGTCCCGGCCACCAGGAAGGGCAACTGGACGAACCCGTCGACGACCACGTCCACCTTCGCCTCGATGCCGAGCATCCGCAGTTGCCGGGCGGCCGGGGCGAACGCGGTCGGCCGGTCGAAGATCACCGCCCAGGGCAGAGCTCCCAGCTCGTCCAGGGTCAGCGCGTCCCCGACGCTCGGGTGGTCACCGGACACGATGCACACCCAGCGGTCCTCGAACAGGTCCAGATAGGGCAGTTCGGTCACGAAGCCGTGCGGGATCACCAGCCCGTCCGCCGAGCGCAACGTGTCCGCGACGTGGTCCACCGCGTACGGCGTCGTCTGCTCCAGCCGCAGCCGCACGCCCGGCGCGAGCTCGCCCAGCTTCCGGGCCAGCAGCGGACCCAGGACGGTCGCCGCGTAGTCCGAGATGACGAGGGTGAACTCCCGGTCGAGCTGCGACGGGTCGAAGTCGGCGGTCGAGTCGAACACCCGGCGTACACCGGCCAGGGCGGGCCCGGTCAGCACCGCGACCCGGGCGGCGAGCGGGGTCAGCTCGTACCGGTTGCCGACCCGGGTGAGCAGCGGGTCGCCGAAGTGCCGCCGCAGCCGGGCGAGCGCGCCGCTGACCGCGGGCTGGCTGACGCCCAGCTGCTCCGACGTGCGGGTCACGTTCCGCTCGCGCAGCAGGGTGTCGAGCGTGACCAGCAGGTTGAGATCGAGATTGGCCAGTACCCGGTCGACCGCCATGGCGCCACTATAAGCCGCGCCGATGGCGGGCATCACCAACTCGACCTTCCGTAATACCCCGGTCTCCGGCGACAGTGGTCCCAGTCACACGAAACGGGAGGGAAACCGCCGTGCCAGCAGTTCGTAACGTTCTGGTCGTCGGTGGTGGTGCCGCCGGCACCGCCGCGGCGATCCTGCTCGCCGAGGGTGGCGTCGCGGTCGACCTCATCGACCTGAAACCCGACGTCTCCGCCCTCGGCTCCGGGATCACGCTGCAGGGCAACGCCCTGCGGGTGCTGCGCCGGCTGGGGGTCTGGGATCAGGTCCGCGCCGAGGGGTACGCGTTCGACACGCTCGGCCTGCGCGCCCCCGGCCCGTCCGGCGCGCTGATCGCCGAGCTCACCGACATCCGCACCGGCGGCCCGGACC
>KL571394.1:0-5998 GCA_000715855.1 Actinoplanes liguriensis | reverse complement strand
CCGCCACGCTCGGCATGTACCGGCCGGCGCTCGCGAAGATCCTGATCAAGCGGGCCGGGGAGGCCGGCGCCACGGTCCGGTTCGGCGCCCAACCGGCCGCGCTGGAGCAGGACGGCGAGCGCGTGTCGGTGACCTTCGCCGGCGGCGACACCAAGACGTACGACCTGGTCATCGGTGCGGACGGCCTGCGCTCCTGGACCCGGCGCGCGATCGGGATCGACGCCGAGCCGCAGCCGGTCGGCATGGGCATCTGGCGGACCTTCACCCGGCGGCCGGAATCGATCACCCGGACCGACCTCTTCTACGGCGGTCCCGCCTACATCGCCGGGTACTGCCCGACCGGGCCGGACAGCATCTACGCGTACCTGGTCGAGGACGTGCAGGACCGGTTCAGCCTCGGCCCGGAGGAGGCCCTGGCCACGATGCGGGGGCTGTCCCAGGCGTACCACGGGCCGTGGGACGACATCCGGGAGACGCTGACCGACCCGAGCCGGGTCAACTACACCGCGTTCGAGAGCCACGTGCTCGACGGGCCGTGGAACCGGGGCCGGGTCGTGGTGGTCGGCGACGCCGCGCACAGCTGCCCGCCCACCCTCGCGCAGGGCGCGGCCCAGGCCCTGGAGGACGCATCCGTCCTGGCCGAGCTGCTGCTCCGGGACGACGCGGTGACCGACGGGCTGTGGACCGAGCTCACCGAACGGCGCCTCCCGCGCGCCAAGGAGGTCGTCGAGGCCTCCCTGCAACTGTGCCGCTGGCTGCTGGCCCACGAGCGTGGCGACGTCCCCGGCCTGATGGCCCGGATCTCCCACCTCGTCGAGACACCCGCCTGAGCCCGAGAAGGATCATCATGAGCAACGACGAAAGACTCATCACCCACCTGCGGCACGTGGATCTGGCCGTGCCGGACTACGACAAGCAGCTCGAGTTCTACACGACCATGTGGGGCCTCGACGCCGAGACCACCGACGAGGGCATCGCGTTCCTGGCCGCGGCCGGCTCCCCGGAGCAGTACTCGGTGCGGCTGCGCAAGGCGGCCGAGAAGCGCCTGGACCTGATCGCGTTCGGCGCGGCGGACCGGGCCGACGTGGACGCGCTCGCGGAACGCCTCGGCCGGGCCGGCGTGCGGCTGGTCGGCGAGCCGGGCACGCTGCAGACCCCGGGCGGCGGGTACGGGTTCCGCTTCTTCGACATCGACGGCCGTACCGTCGAAGTGTCCTGTGACGTCGAGGTTCGCCGGCATCGCAAGCTGGAGGAGGGCGAATCGGTTCCGGTCAAGCTCTCGCACGTGGTGATCAACTCGCCGAATCCGGAGGCGACCGTCGCCTTCTACGACCAGCACCTGAACTTCGCGCTGTCGGACACCCTGATGCACCCGCGGATGGGCTCGATGATGTGGTTCCTGCGGACCAACCGCTGGCACCACAGCCTGGCCATCGCCCGCGGCCCGCACGTCGCGCTGCACCACGCGTCGTTCGAGATGCGCGGCATCGACGAGTACATGCGCGGCACCGGCCGGCTGCTGCGCGGCGGCGTCGAGAAGGTGTGGGGCCCGGGCCGGCACATGGCCGGGAACAACACCTTCAGCTACTTCCTCGACCCGCACGGGAACACCATCGAGTACACCACCGAGCTGGAGGAACTCGACGAGGACAGCTGGCACCCGCACCTCTACGACTTCTCCGACCCGTCCGTGAGTGATCAGTGGGGCACGGCGAACCCGATGACCGAGTTCGTCGCGAAGCAGTCGTTCAACGACGTCGACCGCGGCATCTTCGTCGCGCCGCCGGTCTGATGCGGATCGTCACCTACCGGCACGAGGGCCGGGAGAGATCCGGGGTGCTGCGGGACGACCGGGTCTTCCCGTTCGTCGACGACCTCGACGTGCTGGACGTGATCACGAACGGTCTCGCCGACGTCGCCAAGACCGGAACCCCGCTTGCCGAGGTACGTCTCCTCGCGCCGCTGAAGCCCGCCTCCGTTCGCGACTTCGTGGCGTTCGAGGAGCACGTCGAGGGTGTCCGGCGCAGCATCGACGGCTCGTCCGGGGTGCCCGAGGCCTGGTACGACGCGCCGACGTTCTACTTCACGAACCCGCACGCGATCTACGGGCCGGGCGACGACATCCCGTTCCCGGCCGCGTCCGTCGCCCGCGACTTCGAGCTGGAAGTGGCCGCGATCGCGGGACCCGGCCGGACGATCTTCGGGTACACGATCTTCAACGACTTCTCGGCACGAGACCTGCAGAGCCGCGAGATGAAGGTGAGTCTCGGGCCGGCGAAGGGCAAGGACTTCGCCTCGAGCCTCGGGCCGTGGATCGTGACGGCGGATGAGCTGGATCCGTACAAAATCGATGGTTTTCTCGATCTTTGGTGTGTCGCCGAGGTCAACGGCGTCGAGATCGGGCGGGACCTGCTCGGCAACATGGGCTGGACGTTCGAGTCGATGCTGGCCTACGCCGCCCGCGACAGCATCGTGAAGCCCGGTGACGTGCTCGGCTCCGGAACCGTCGGCAACGGCGGCTGCCTCGCTGAACTCTGGGGCCGGAACGGAACGCAGAATCCGCCGCCATTGACGGACGGCGATGAGGTGACCCTGACGGTCCAGGGCATCGGCAGCCTGACCAACCGTGTCGTGTCCGCTCCCAGGACCGCGCCGCTGCCCCCGGTCCGCCGCCGTGACCAGGCGAAAGCGCGAAGCGAAAGGCAAGACTGATGTTCGAGTACTTCCCCGGCAACTACGTCTGGAACCTGGGCGTGGTCGCCACCCTGAACAGCGGCGGCCTGATCGACGAGGTCGACCGCGCCTGCCGCCCGATCCGCGAGCTCGGCGCGCAGGGCGCCGACGTCGGGACAGGTGAGTTCATGGCGTCGTGGGCCGCGGTCGCGGAGGATCTGGCGACGCAGGCCGCCGCCGACGAGGCCGCCGGTCACCTGCGAACCGCCGGTCAGAAATACCAGCGGGCCACCAACTACCTGGCCCAGGCCGAGCGGATGCAGAGCGCCAAGTCGCCCGGCCGCCGCGCGTTCTATCAGCGGCTGCTCGACCTGCAGCAGAAGGCGTTCGACCTGATCGACCCGGCGACGACCCGGGTGGAGATCCCGTTCGAGGGGGCGCTGCTGCCGGCCTACTTCAAGAAGGCCGACGTCGACGGGCCGGCGCCGACGATCATCCTGTGGAACGGGCTCGACTCGACCAAGGAGCACATGTACGCGTCCGGGTTCGCGCACGAGATGGCGGCGCGCGGGATCCACACGCTGATGGTCGACTGCCCCGGCAGCGGTGAGGCGCTGCGGTTCCTCGGGCTGACCTCGCGCGTGGAGACCGAGGACTGGGCCGCGGCGTGCGTCGACTACCTGCTGACCCGCGACGACGTCGTCACCGGCAAGATCGGGCTGGTCGGGTGGTCGCTGGGCGGCTACTACGCGCCGCGGGCGGCCGCGTTCGAGAAGCGGCTCGCGTTGTGCGTCGCGTGGGGCGCCAACCACGACTGGGGCGCGGTGCAGAAGCGCCGGCTCGAGCGCGAGGGCGAGAACCCGGTCCCGCACTACTGGGACCACGTGCTCTGGGTCTGGGGCGAGACCGATCTCGACACGTTCATCAAGAAGGCCGAGGCGGTGAACCTGGACGGCGTGGTCGAGCGGATCACCGTGCCGTTCCTGATCGCGCACGGCGAGAACGACCGGCAGATCCCGGTCGCGTACGCGCACCGCTCCTACGAGCAGGCGGTTAACGCTCCCCGCCGCGACCTGCGCATCTTCACCGCGGCCGAGGGCGGGGCCGAGCACATCGGGCTCGACCACTTCGCGCACGTGCAGACGTACATCGCCGACTGGATCCTGGACGTGCTGAAGTGAATGACCGTTCGGATCCGGAGGGCGCCATCGCGGCGGCCGTCAAGCGCTGCTCCAACTGGGGGCGGTGGGGTGCCGACGACGTACGGGGAACGATGAATTTCCTGACGCCGGAGCACCGCGCGCATGCCGCGAGCCTGGTGCGGCGCGGGGTGTCGTTCTCGCTCGCGCAGTCGTTCGACGCGAACGGGCCGCAGAAGGGCTGGCGGCGGCGCACCAACCCGGTGCACACGATGCTCGACACCGGCACCGACGCGGTGGCCGGGGTGCAGGGCTTCCCGCACGGGCTCGGCGGCGCCGACGACGTGATCGCGATGCCGCTGCAGTGCTCGACGCAGTGGGACGGGCTCGGCCACATCTTCGACCACGGCCACGCCTGGAACGGCCGGCCCGCGGAGAAGGTGGTGACCAGCCTCGGCGACGGCGTGACAGGCATCGAGACGGTGGCCGACGTGATCGCCGGGCGCGGGGTGCTGCTCGACGTCGGGCGCGCTCTCGGCGTCGACGGCGAGCTTCCGGACGGCTTCGCCATCACGGAAGAACACCTGGTGGAGACGATCGCCCGGCAGGGCGCCACCTCCGCCGTGGGTCAGGGCGACATCGTGCTGGTACGCACCGGCCAGCTCGCCCGCGTGCGCCGGAACGGCTGGGGTGAGTACGCCGGAGGACCGGCGCCCGGCCTGGCGTTCACCACCGCGGACTGGCTGCACCGCACCGAGATCGCCGCGATCGCGACCGACACGTGGGGGTTCGAGGTGCGGCCGAACGAGTTCGACGACGCGTTCCAGCCGCTGCACCAGGTGGCGATCCCGCACATCGGGCTGTTCCTGGGCGAGATGTGGGACCCGGACGCGCTGGCGGCGGACTGCGCGGCCGACGGCGTCTACGAGTTCTGGCTGACCGCGGCGCCGCTGCCGATCACCGGCGCGGTGGGCAGCCCGGTCAACCCGATCGCGGTCAAGTAACGAGGTTGCTGTCGGAAAAGGGGCGCGTCCGTCGGACGCGCCCCTTTCCGTGGCGGAGCACAGGCGGTGGCGGCCGCCCAGCGCGCTCCTGGTGTGAAGCTCAGGCGGTGACCGGCACCGGCCGCCGCTTGGACACCCAGCGCTCGAAGATCAGCGTGGCGAGCGGCGGGATCGACGAGCCGAGCGCGAACGCGGTCCGCCAGAACGACCAGCGCTCGGCCCGCGCCACCCAGAACGTGGCGACCAGATAGGCCACGAACAGCGCGCCGTGCACCCGGCCGAAGAGCCACACGCCCGCGTCGGTGGTGTGCGAGACGTGCTTCAGATACATGCCCACCAGCAGGCCGGTCCACGAGAACGCCTCGGCGACCGCGGTCACCCGGAACACCCGGAACGCTTCCACCCGCCACCCCCTTCAAGATCGTCACCCTGGACGGTAGGACCCCGAAGTTGAGTGTTTCCTGGCAGGAGGCCCGGGTACCCGGCGGCGGAGAAACGTCAACCAACGACGGAGGATTCCGGTGCCGGACATCGTGGAGATCATCAAGGAGCAGCACCGCCAGGTCGACGACCTGCTGAGCCAGGCGGAGAAGGAGGACTCGGACACCGCCGCCCTGCTCCAGGAGGTGGCGCGAATGCTGCTGCCGCACTCCGAGGCCGAGGAGGACTTCGTCTACCCCGCGATCCGCGACGCGGCGAAGGAGACCGGCGAGGAGGTGCGCGACGGCGTCGAGGAGCACCACCAGATCGAGGAGATGCTGACGAACCTGCTCGCCGGGAGCCCGGACGACCCGGGCTACGACGGCACACTCGCGGCGATCATCGGCGAGCTGCGGCACCACGTCCAGGAGGAAGAGGAGGAGCTGCTCCCGGTCCTGGCCGAACGGCTCGGTGCCGACGAGCGCGCGGAGATGGGCCGGCGCTTCGCCGAGGCCACCACGGGCGCGCCGCCGTCCTCCGGTCACGAGACCCGGGCGGAGCTCTACGCGAAGGCCAAGGACCAGGAGATTCCCGGCCGGTCGACGATGACCAAGGAGGAGTTGGCCAAAGCGGTCGCCGAGGGATGACTTCATCCGGGAGGTGTGGATCACACCGGAATCGGCAAGATCTACATTCTCGGGCATGTCGCTGCAAACGCATCGAAGCCACACCAGGGCCGTTGCGCATCGGCCGGTGCTGGCG
>KL571393.1:44773-45897 GCA_000715855.1 Actinoplanes liguriensis | reverse complement strand
GGCTGGAGACGAGGTGGCGGCCGCCCGTCGGTGGACGCGGCACCGGTCACCGGCTCAGGTCGGTGACGAACCTTCCGATAGGGCGACTGGAGTCCTGAAATCGGAAGGAGCTCAGCGATGGCAATGCCGCCTGCCGCCGAGCCGCGTCGCGCCGGCATCCTCAGCTTCTTCAGCGACCTTCGCGTGGGTGTGAAGATAAGTTTCGCCATGGCTGTGGCGCTGCTCGCCGGGGTCGCGGTCGCTGCCGCCGGGTTGGTCGGTCTGAGCGCAGCGGACCATCACGCCCGGGCGATCTACGAAGAAAATCTCCTACCGTCGCAAACGCTCGCCGTGGCGCAGGGCGCTTTCGACGACGAACTGCTCAACCTTGCCCGGATGAACATCGCGGTGACCGACGCGGACACCGAAAGTTTCCGCCAGGCGGCGCTCAAGTCCCACGACCTGACCGTTCAGGGCGTCGGGTCCTACGCCGCGCTCGGCCTCACAGCAGAGCAACAGACCGCGGTCACCGCGATCACCGACGGGCTGGCGAAGCTCGCCGACATCCGGGACAACCAACTCGTAGCCGCCGCGAAGGCCAGCAACAACGCGGTCTACTCGGCCGCCTACGACCAGAACGCCGACCCGGTCGCCGACGCGATCAACGCCGCGTTCGACACGCTCTCCGGGTACGAGTCGGACAGCGCCGGTGCGGCGGCCCGCGCGAACACCGACTCCTACCACCACAGCCGTACCGTCATGTTCCTGATCCTTGCCGTGGGTTTCCTGGTGGCGGCGCTGCTCGGGTGGGCGACGGTACGCCGGATCACCCGACCGCTCGCGGCCGTCAACGACAAGCTCGCCCAGGTTGCCGGCGGCGACCTGACCGGGACCGTGGCCGTGGCGTCCCGCGACGAGGTCGGCGTCATGGCCAACGCGCTGAACCGGGCCACCACGAACATGCGCGGCACCGTGGAGGCGCTCGGCACCGCCTCCGAGTCGCTGGCCGCGGCGGCGGAGCAGCTATCCACCACCAGCGGTCAGATCGCCGAGAACGCCGGACACGCCAGCACCCAGGCCGGCGCGGTCGCCGCCGCGGCCGAGGACGTACGCCGCAACGTCGACACCGTCTCGGCCGGCTCGGA
>KL571393.1:42792-44549 GCA_000715855.1 Actinoplanes liguriensis | reverse complement strand
GAGATGGGCGCGTCGATCCGGGAGATCTCGCAGAACGCGAATCAGGCGGCGGCCGTCGCCGGCCAGGCCGTGACGATGGCGGAAACCACCAACCAGCGGGTCACCCAGCTGGGCGTCTCGTCTGCCGAGATCGGCGATGTGATCCGGCTGATCACCTCGATCGCGGAGCAGACGAACCTTCTCGCCCTGAACGCGACCATCGAAGCGGCCCGCGCCGGCGATCTCGGGAAGGGTTTCGCCGTGGTGGCGAGCGAGGTGAAGGATCTCGCCCAGGAGACCGCCAAGGCGACCGAGGACATCGGCTCGCGGGTCGCCGCGATCCAGGCCGACACCGGCACGGCGATCACCGCCATCGCGGAGATCGGCGAGATCATCTCCCGGATCAGCGACTACCAGACCACGATCGCGGCGGCGGTCGAGGAGCAGACAGCGACGACCGGCGAGATGAACCGCGGCGTCAGCGAGGCGGCCGGCGGCGTCAGCGAGATCGCCGACGGCATCGAGGCCCTGGCCAACGCCACGCGCCTCACCAACGAGAACGTCGCCGACGCCCAGCGCGCCGCTGCTGAGCTGGCACAGATGTCCGGCGATCTGCGCGCAATGGTCGGAACCTTCCGCGTCTGACGGAGCGGCCGCGTGTGGGCTCAGCCCTGCCAGTGAAGGATTTCGAGGGCGGCCGCGACGGCGACGACATTTTCCGCCAGGGGGCGGGGGAGAAGGCGGTCCGCCCGGGCCAGCCGCCGGATGACCGTGTTGCGGTGGGTGAACAGGCGGTCCGCGGTGCGCTGGGTGTTGCACTGCTCCCGGATGTAGGCCGCAACGGTCTCGCGGGTCTCCGAGTCGGCGTGCAGCAGGTCGCCGAGGGTTTCGGCGAGGAACTCGGCGGCGCGCTCCGGGTCCGTGGTGAGCAGCGCGGCCAGTTGGATGTCGCGGTAGTGGGCGATGTGCTGGGGCGATTCGAGCCCGGTCATCATGCGCTGGGTGGCCAGCGCGTCCAGATGGCTACGCCGGAACCCGGCGACGTCCGTGCCCGGGCGACCGATAGCGATCAGCACGTCCGGATCGATCGCGTCGATCGCGTCGATCGCCGAGGGGGCCGGGGACGCCGGCCCGTCGGCGGTTTCCGCTCCTTGCGCGTCCGGCTTGCGGGGGACGGCAGCCACCGGGAGCCACAACCAGAGCGCCGTCGCACCGGCGACGACGGTCAGGTCCAGACGATCGCGGCGGTGTGCGGGCCGGTCAGGCGGTAGCCCAGTTGCGCCTCCGCCCGCGCCCGGCTGATCGGCGCGCCCTCCAGCAGCAACGACACCACCGCGCGGCGCTCCGCGTGCGCGCCACGGGTCAGCTCGGCGCGCTCGTCCTCCATCCGGGCGGACACGGCGGCGATGGTGTCCTCGATGAACGTGGAGATCGACAGCGCGGAGACGTCGAGCAGCGCCTGCAGCTCCGCGGGTGACGCGTCGAGGCGGAAACAAATCTCCATCCAGCGGCGCCAGGCGACCGTCTGCCCGGTCCGATAGGAATCCAGCGCCCGCTGGTCCAGCCCGCGCCGGACCAGGTCACGGGCGGTGTCGAGCACCTCCGGGCCGAGGTTCGCCGGCACCCGCCGGCCCGGCTGGCGCACGTTCGCCTCGATCCACTGCCACAGGTTGGCGATGTTGCTGCGGCGCACCGCGGCGACCAGCACCGGGTCGTCCGCGACCGGCCGCATCCGTTCGCCGCTCAGCGACGCCTCGTGTCTGTCTCTTATACACATC
>KL571393.1:36600-42602 GCA_000715855.1 Actinoplanes liguriensis | reverse complement strand
GTGTATAAGAGACAGCAGCTCGGCGATCCGCGGCGGAACCACGGGCCACCGCACCGAGGCCGGAGAGAGGACCTGGTCGCGACGATCGTCCGCAGCGTTCTGCACCATGAAGACGATGATGATGGTGCGTTTCGAGCTGGCGCAACAGGGTCCGGGCGACGGATCCTGGACGACGTGGAGCACATGGACGTCCTGATCGTCGGCGCCGGGATCTCCGGCATCGGCGCCGCGCGCTATCTGAGACCGAACTGCCGGCGAAAACCTTCGCCATCTTCGAGGCGCGTGCCGCGTCCGGCGGGACGTGGGATCTGTTCCGCTATCCGGGCATCCGTTCCGACTCCGACCTGCACACGTTCGGGTACGAGTTCAAGCCCTGGCGCGACGAGCAGTCGATCGCCGACGCGCCGCGGATCCTGGACTACCTCCGTGAGGCGGTGACCGAGAACGATCTCGACCGTCACATCCGTTACCACCACAGGGTGGTTGCCGCGTCCTGGTCGAGCGGCGACGCCCGCTGGACGGTCGAGGCCGAGCGCGCCGACACCGGCGAGCGGATCACGCTGACCTGCGGCTGGATCTTCTCGGCGAGCGGCTATTACAACTACGACGAGGGCTTCACACCGACGTTCCCCGGCAAGGAGAGTTTCACCGGGACGATCATCCATCCACAGCACTGGCCGGCGGATCTCGACTACACGGGCAAGCGCGTCGTGGTGATCGGCAGCGGCGCCACCGCGGTCACCATCGTCCCCGCGATGGCCGGCGACGCGGCGCACGTGACGATGCTGCAGCGCACCCCGACCTACATCATGCCGGTCTCGAAGAAGGACCCGATCGCCAACGCCCTCAAGAAGTATCTCGGGCCGGAGCGCGGCTACGCCTGGACCCGGCGCAAGAACATCGCCCAGCAGAAGGCGGTGTGGTCCTTCTGCCAGCGTTTCCCGAAGGCGGCCCGGAAGATCATCCGCTGGGTCAATGCCCGGCAACTGCCCGCCGGTTTCCCGGTGGACGAACACTTCCATCCCCCGTACGACCCCTGGGACCAGCGGTTGTGTGCCGTCCCCGACGGTGACCTCTTCCGGGCCATCCGCCACGGGAAGGCCTCCGTGGTCACGGACCGGATCGCCACGTTCACCGAGACCGGCGTGCGACTGGAATCGGGCAGGCATCTCGACGCGGACATCATCGTGACCGCCACCGGCCTCAACGTGCAGGCATTCGGCGGTGTCCCGGTCACCGTCGACGGCACGGAGATCCGGCTGTCCGACACGGTCGCGTACAAGGGCATGATGCTCTCCGGGGTGCCGAACTTCGCCTACGCCATCGGTTACACCAACTCCTCGTGGACGCTGAAGATCGGTCTGCTCTGCGAACATTTCTGCCGCCTGATGAAACACATGGACATTCGGGGGTACGCCGTGTGCCGCCCGGAGGTGGCCGACCCCGCGATGCCGACCCGTCCGTTCCTCGACTTCGGCGCCGGTTACATTCAGCGCGCCGTCGACCGACTGCCCCGCCAGGGCGACCGGATGCCGTGGCTCACCTCGATGGACTACCAGTCCGACGTGAAGCTGCTGCGTGCCGACGACGTGACCGACCGGGAGCTGCACTTCTCCTGAAGGAAGAAGTCGCCCCGGCATCGCCTGTCCACGGACGCCTGACTCGTGATCTCTATGTGATGAAAACGGGCGATATGCCCGCGCGGCTCGCCGGCGCTTCTCCTGCGGCTTTCGACACTTGATCCGTTCCTGCGGGTCGAGGAGGAGAGCGCATGCGAGAAAGGCCGTTCGAAGAGGTCTCGTGGTGGCAGTCCGTCCGCGTTCCGGTGGCCCTGATGGCGCTCGCGTCCGGGATGGCCTTCGGCGGCTACCTGTTGACCGGGCCGTCCGAGGTGATGGCGGTTCCCGGGCCGGACGCCATGACCGACAAGGCGGAACAGGTCGAGCGGGCGCTGACGGCGACGCGGCCCCCATTGCCCGACGGGATGCCGACCGGGAGGCCGGCGGTGCTCGGTAAGACGTTCGACGCGTTGACGCCGGCCGAGATCGGCTACGCCCGTGGCCTCGCCGTGCGGCACCAGCGGAACCCTGGACGACGCGTCGACGGCACGCCCGGGTACGAGTTCCTGTCCGCCGCCCTCGCCACCGAGGAGGGCCGGCGGAAAGTTTCCGTCACCTCCTACGACTACGCCGCCAACGTCCAGGTGCTGCAGGTCGTGGACCTCGCGACCGGCGCGGTCACCGAGCGCAGCGGGCACGGGGTGCAGGCGCCGCCCTCGGAGACCGAGAAGGTCCACGCGCTGACATTGCTGCTCGCGTCGCCGGCCGCGATGCCGATCCGGGTGGCGTTCCGGAACTCGACCGGCCGGGAGCTGACCAGCCCGGCGCAGCTCGACGTGAACGCGGGCGCCCTGCTCAACCCGCCGGCGACCGGGGACGGCGCGGCCTGCGCGGCCGATCGGTGCGTCACGTTCCAGGGGCGCGTCCGCGACGGCGTATGGCTCTCTTTCGGAAACCTGGCGGTGGACCTGACCGCCAGGACCGTCCGGACGCTGTCGTGAAGGAAAAAGGTGCCGGAACCGGAAAGTCGACCGTCGTGAACGGGGGCGATTCCGCGCTGCGGCCCGCTCTCGCGAAGGGGCGAGTGGTTGCGGCGGCGGCGATTCTGCTCGTCACCCTGGGCTCGGCCGGACCGCCCGCCGCGGCGGAGGCGGCCGGCGCCTACTGCTCCGGCGACTCCCTCGTCAGCCGGAAACTCGCCGCCGGCACGACATGGCAACTGTGCTGGCACATCGACGACGTCAAAGGGCTGGTCCTCGACAAAGTCGCTTTCCAGGGTACGAGGGACACCGCGCCGATCCAGGTGCTCAACTCGATCGCACCGGTGCAGATGCAGGTCCCGTACGACATCGGCACCGCCGAGTTCGAGGACCTGATCGGATACGGCTTCGGCCGGTACGCCAGTGACATGACCCGGGCCGAATGTCCCGGCGGCCGGATCGTCACCACGCATCGCGCGTACACCGATCTGAGTGGCCGCTGGGTGGAGAAGAATCAGCCGGTCCTGTGCGTGCGGGAGATGAGCCGGGGCCTGGCCTACCGCTCCGAGTGGCACACCGGCACCGACCAGCCGCTGGTCACCGCGCAGGGGACGGTGCTGGCGCTGAGCTTCATGTCGGCGGTCGGCAATTACGAGTACGAGACCAGTTACCGATTCGCCGACAGCGGCCAGATCGACGTCGGCATGGGCGCGACAGGTGAGGTCAATCCGAGCATCTGGACCGACCGGGCGAATCTGGAGGCATTGAACTACGGCTGGCCGATCGGCACCGGGGACCGCGACTATTCCGGATCGCACTATCACAGCGCCGTCTGGCGGGTGGATTTCGGCATCGGCGGCCGATCCGACATGAAGGTCGAGCAGAGCGACACCGCGTGGACCGGCAAACGGGGTGGTCCGTCCGCGATGCTGGTGACCAGACGGAAGACGATCCGCACCGAATCCCTGCTGAACATCGCGGACCGCCGGGAATGGCGCGTCTACAGCCCGGCGAGCCGCAACGCCGACGGGCATCCGCGCGGCTACGACATCGTCTTCGGCAAGAACGACACCTATCCGGCGCACCCGAGCCTGCGTAACGCGCTCGCCTTCACGAGACGGAAGACCTGCGAGCAACTGCCGATGTACAACAACGACGTCTCGTGCGCGAACGAGACGCTGATGGACTACGCGAACGGCGAGAAACTCACCGATCCGATCGCCTGGGTGAACGTCGGATTCCACCACATCGTGCGGGACGAGGACCAGAGCCCGATGCCGGTGCACTGGCAGGGCTTCACGTTGTACCCGCACGACTTCTCCGCACAGTCGCCGATCACGCCGGCGGTCCGCGCCGGCCGCAACGGCTTCGTCGCCACCGAGAACGAGCAGGCGCGCACCATGGCGCCGAGCCGGGGATCGGCCACCACCCTGCGCCTGGCCCGGTCCACGATCGTCGCCGGGAGCCGGCCGCTGGTCACCGTCGGGGTGCGGCCGAGCGATGCCGGGCAGATCGCCGCGGGGGTGCTGACCGTCAAGGACGGTGCCCGGACGCTGGTCGTCTCGGACATCCGGAAGACCGACCACGGGAGCAGGAGGATCCGGCTGCCCGCTCTGCCGGCCGGGAAGCACTCGCTGACCGTGGCCTACGGCGGGTCGGCGCAGGTCGGCACCAGCACGTCGGCGGCGGCAATTCTTACCGTCACCGAGGCGGCCGGCAATCGCTGACCACCGCCCGACGAAGGAAAGCACCACCCCCGGAGCCCGCCGAGAGGATGAAGAAAAGCACCACCACCGCAAATCGCCGAGTGCACGAAGGAAAGCGCCACCACCGGAAGGTGCCGAGAGCATGAAGGAAAGCACCACCGTGCCGAGCCCTCGACTCCTGATCCTCGCCGCCCTGCTGATGCTGTTGGCGGCCTGCGACGCCTCCCCGCCACCGATCGACCCGGCCACCGCGGCACCGGTCGACCTGGCCACCGCGGCACCGGCCGGTCTCGCCACCGCGGCACCGGCCGCGGTGGCGGTTCCGGCGCCGACCGTGGGAGAACTCGAATACGTCACCCACATGGTCGAGCACCACCGGCAGGCGCTGCGCATGGTGGCGATGCTCCGCGAGCGCGGCGGGGTGCCGTACCGGATAAGCAATCTCGCCGACCACATCGCGGCGACCCAGGGAACCGAGTTGGCCGACATGACGGGGTTTCTGGATGCGTGGGGAAAGGAGATGAGGGCGCGCGGCGAGGTACAGCCGACTCCGGCACATTCGCACATGGAAGGCACCGGCGGCGCCGATCGCGTCGGCCGGGCGGGCCGGGTGGACCGGGTGGGCCGGGTGGGCCCGGTGGGCCGGGTGGACCGGGTGGACCGCGAGGACAGGCCGGACCACGCCGGCGGGGTCGGCGATGGTGGACGGAGCGGTCGTGAGACGTCCGGCATGGTCTCCGAGGCGCGGCTCGGTGCTTTGAGGAGTGCCGACGGCGTCGCGGCCGGTCAAGCTTTTCTTCGGCTGATGATCGCCCACCACCGGGGAGCGGTGGAAATTTCCGCCGCGATGCTGCCGGCGGCCGAGAACCCCTGGGTGATCAGTCTGGCGCGGCACGTCATCGCCGATCAGCGCGCCGAGATCGCCGCCATGCGCCGGGCCACCGTCCGCCTGCCCTGACCGCGAGGAGAAGTTCGGCACCACCGCTCGAATGGCTGATCGGACATGGCATTGCGGTGCACGGCCTCGGCCGCTTCAACGATGATCCACGGGGGCGTGGTCGTCAGTTACGGCAGGCCGGCGGCCGCGCGCCGGGGCTGGATGTGATCCACGCTACTGCCGCGGGGCTGAACGATTACCGCCAGGTTGCGTCGCTTCACATGTAGGACTGTGCCGGGTGACGGGGCGACGTGTGGATCAGGTACTGAGTTACCTGCTGATCGGCTTGGCCGACGGCAGCACCTATGCGGTCGTCGGGCTCGGCATCTCGCTCGTCTATCAGGTCACCGGGATCATCAACTTCGCGCAGGGCGACTTCGTGATGCTCGGCGGCCTGACCTACGCGGTCGCCGCGGAGCACGGCCTGCCGGCGCCCCTGGCCGCGGTGTTGGCCCTGGCCGGGACGGCTGCCTGCGGCGCGCTGGTGCATCTGGGGGTGCTCGCCCCGGCCCGGCGGGCGGGCCCGGAGCGGCTGATCATCCTGACCATCGGCGCCTCGATCCTGATCCAGGGCGTGGCCCTGCTCGGCTTCGGCGCCGACCAGCACTTCGCCGAGCCGTTCAGCGGCGCCGGGGGCCGGATCCGGATCATGGGCACGTCGCTGTCGGCCCAGTACCTGTGGTGTGCCGGCGCCACCCTGCTGGCGGCCGCGGCGGCCTGGCTGGTGCTCTACCGCACCGGTTGGGGACGGGCGATGCGAGCGACCGCCGCCGACGCCGACATGGCCCGCCTGATGGGGCTGTCCCCGACGCGGATGGGC
>KL571393.1:35538-36355 GCA_000715855.1 Actinoplanes liguriensis | reverse complement strand
GCGCCACTGCAGCCGCCGGACGCCACGGTCGGGCTGGTGCTCGGGCTCAAGGGTTTCACCGCGGCCGTTCTCGGCGGGCTCGCCTCGCCGATGGGGGCGATCGCCGGTGGTCTGCTCGTGGGCGTGGTCGAGGCGTTCGTCACCGGCATGGTGAGCAGCGGTTATCGCGACGCGATCGTCTACGGCACGCTGGTGCTCGTCCTGCTGCTGCGGCCGGGTGGGCTGCTCACGCTGCCGGTGCGGGAGCGGGTGTGAAAGTTTCCGCCCGCTACGCCGTCTTCGTTGCGCTTCTCCTGCTCGTGCCGGCGATTTTCACCCGCTCGTCGTTCTACACGATGTCCACCGCCGTGCTCATGGTCCTGCTGGCGATCGGCGCGCTCGGCCTGGTGCCGCTGACCGGGCTGGCCCGGCAGGTGTCGCTCGGGCAGGCGGCCTTCTACGGCATCGGTGGCTACACGTCGGCGATCCTGACCACCCGGCACCACGTCGGCGTGTGGTGGGGCATGCTGGCCGGGGCGGCGCTGGCAGCGATCGTCGCGTGGCTGTTCGGCTCGCTGATCTTCCGGGTGCAGGGCCACTACCTGTCGCTGGCGACGCTCGCGTTCGGGTTGACGGTGTCGGCGCTCGCCAACGAGTTGCCGTTCACCGGCCGCGGCGCCGGGATCACCGGCCTGCCACCGCTGACCGTTTCCGGGATGACATTTACCGGCGACCTGCCGACGTACTACCTGTTCGCGGGCGTGTTGCTGGTCGCCACGATCGCGGTGCACCTGGTGGTCCGCTCGAACTGGGGCAGGTCGCTGGCAGCGGCGGGGGA
>KL571393.1:34620-35345 GCA_000715855.1 Actinoplanes liguriensis | reverse complement strand
ACGGGGGACAGTCCGGTGGCCGCGGCCGCGAGCGGCATCGACGTGGGCTCGTTACGTCGTACCGCGTTCGTGATCTCCGCGGTTCTGGCCTCGATCGCCGGGAGCGGTTACGCGCACTGGTACCGGTTCGTCGACCCGAGCATGGTCGGCCTGCTGAATTCGATCGAGCTGCTGATCATCGTCAGCGTCGGCGGTCGCGAGAGCGTCTGGGGCGCGTCGCTCGGCGCGTTCGGCCTGGTCAGCCTGGCCCAGGTGGCGAAGGGCCAGGTCGGCGGCGGCAATGAGCTCACCGTGTACGGCGTCGTCCTGATCGCCGGTCTGCTGCTCCTGCCGCGCGGGCTGGCCGGGCTGCCCGCGACCCTGACGCGCCGCCGGGCGGCACGATGACCGCGACCCTGGAGGTACGCGACGTGACCGTCCGCTTCGGCGGCGTCGTGGCCCTCGACGGCGTCAGCGTGTCGCACGACGGCGGCGGCATCGTCGGCCTGATCGGCGCGAACGGGGCGGGAAAAACCACCCTGATCAACGTGCTCTCCGGAACGGTCCGCCCGGTGCGCGGGCGCGCGTTCCTCGACGGGCGGGAGCTGACCGCGCTGCCGGCGCACCGGATCGCGCGGTCCGGGCTCGCGCGCACGTTCCAGAACCTGCGCCTGTTCGGCTCGCTGACGGTGCTCGACAACGTGCTCACGCCGTACCGCGCGGTGCGCCGCCGGATCCGGCCGCAG
>KL571393.1:31774-34360 GCA_000715855.1 Actinoplanes liguriensis | reverse complement strand
CAGCGCCGCCTGGAGCTCGCCCGCGCGCTCGCCCTCGACCCGCGCCTGGTCCTGCTCGACGAGCCGCTCGCCGGGCTGGCCGGCGCGGAGAGCGACGAGCTCCTGGAGCTGTTCCGCGGCCTGCGGGACCGGGGGATCACCGTGTTGTTCGTGGAGCACGACGCGCCGAGCGTGTTCCGGGTCAGCGACCGCGTCCTGGTTCTCGACCGGGGCGCGCTGATCGCCGACGGCACCCCGGCGCGGGTTGCCGCCGATCCGGCGGTCCGCCGGGCCTACCTGGGGGACAGCGATGCTTGAGGCGCTGCTGCGGGTCACCGGGGTGACCGCCGGCTACGGCCGGATCGAGGCGCTGCACGGCGTCGACCTGGTGGTGAACACGTCCGAGACGGTCTGCCTGATCGGCCGCAACGGCGCCGGCAAGTCCACCCTGCTCAAGACGATCGCCGGGCTGCTGCGCCCGTCCGCCGGGCAGATCCTGCTCGACGGTGAGGAGATCACCGGCTGGCCGATCCAGCGCCGGGCCCGATCCGGGATTGCGCTGGTGCCGGAGGGGCGGCGGGTCTTCGAGCCGCTGTCGGTGCACGACAACCTGCTGCTCGGCGGCCATGGCCAGCAGCGGCAGTTGCTCGCCGCGTCGCTCGACGACGTCTACACCCGATTCCCGCACCTGGCCGAGCGCCGGAACCAGATCGCCGGCACGCTCTCCGGCGGCGAGCAGCAGATGCTCGCCATCGGGCGGGCGCTGATGTCGGGGCCGTCGGTCATCCTGCTCGACGAGCCGTCGCTCGGGCTGGCGCCGCGCGCGGTGGACGAGGTGGTGCACATCATCTCGGCGATGGCCGGCGGTTCGGCCGGAATCCTGGTGGTGGAGCAGAACCCGCAGGTCGCATTCCGCATCGCCGGCCGGGGCTATCTGCTCGAACGGGGCGCGGTCACCACCTCCGGGCCGAGCGGGTCGCTTCGCGTGGATGCGCGCGTGCGAGCCGCGTACCTCGGAAACGGCCTTTGATCTTCGATGACTATCGCGAGGAGATGCCATGCGATGGCGGTCCGCCCTGACGTTCATGCTGCCGGTGGCGTTGCTCGCGGCAGGTGGGTGTGTCGCGGAGACGAAAAGCGCCGGCGGCTCGGGCGACGAGGTTGTCGTCGGGGTGAGCCTGGAGCTCTCCGGGCCGACGGCGTCGATCGGTACGACGTACCGGCAAGCTCTGGAACTGAAAGCCGCGCAGATCAACTCGTCCGGGATGCTGGGCGGCCGGATGCTGCGGCTGGTGGTCGAGGACAATCGCACGGACACGAACACGTCGGTCGCGAATGTGAACGACTTCGTGAAGAACCAGCGTGCGTCGGCGATCATTCTCGGTGGATGCAGCCAGTGTGCGATGGCGGCGGTGCCGACGATCACCGAGAGCCGGATCCCGACCGTGTCGCTGGCGTCGGCGAGCACGCTGACCAGCCCGGTCGCTGATCGCCGGTACATGTTCAAGGTGTCACCGGACCCGGCGCAGGACGCGCAGGTGATTGTCGGCGAGTTGCGGCGGAAGAACATCACCGGCGTGGGACTGATCGCCGTCGACAACCTTTACGGTCAGGACGGGCAGCGGCAGTTCACCAGCCGGGCGCAGCAGGCCGGGATCCGGATCGGCGCGACCGAGCAGTTCGGGCAGTCGGACACCAGCATCGCCGTGCAGGTGTCGAAAATTGTCGCCGCGCGGCCGCAGGCGGTCGTGGTCTGGGCCGTCTCCCCGGCCGCATCGATCCTGGTCAAGGAGTTGAACGACGCGCACTACCAGGGCGCGATCTACCTGGACGCGGGCGCGGGGGCGGAAAGTTTCCTGCGCGGCGCCGGGGCGTGCGCGGAGGGCGTGCACATGGTGTTCCCCCGGGTGCAGGCGATCGAGGACATCGACACCGGCACCCCGGCGGGGTCCGTGCAGAAGGCCTGGGTGGACGCCTACCGGGCGGCGAACGGGGAGTATCCGGGGTTCGCGTCGTTCGCCGCCGACGCGTTGCAGACCATTGCCGACGCGGTCGTCGCCGGCGGCGGCACCGACCCGGAGAGCCTGCGGAACGCGATCGAGACGACGGCGTTCGACGGGGTCAGCGGGCCGTTGCGGTTCAGCCCCGCCGACCACAGCGGGCTGCGGCCGGAGGCGCTCGGCATCCTCACCGTGCGACAGGGCCGCTGGCGCCTGGCCGGCTAGGCGGTGAGTTGCAGTGTTGCGGCCAACTCCTGGCGGGAGGAGATGCCGAGCTTCTTGAAGATCTTGCGGAGGTGCCACTCGACGGTCCGCGTGCTCAGGAACATCGCGGCGCCGATCTCCGCGTTGGAGTTGCCCTCGATGGCCAGCCGGGCGATGTGCCCCTCCTGCGTGGTCAGTTCGAGGCGCGGACCGGCCGGGCGGGGCACGGAGCCGCCGACGGCGCCGAGCGCGCGACCGGCCCGGTCGGCGAACGCCGCGGCGCCGATCGTGGACAGCTCGTCGTGCGCGATCCGGAGCTGCTCCCGGGCGTCGTCGCGCCGGTCCTCGGTGGCGAGCCACTCGCCGTACAGCAGGCGCGCCCGTGCCACCAGCAGCGCCAGCC
>KL571393.1:31040-31572 GCA_000715855.1 Actinoplanes liguriensis | reverse complement strand
ATGTGTATAAGAGACAGTCCCGGAACCGCTCGTCGGCGTGTTCCCGCGGCCCCGCGAGGGCCTCGCCCAGCGCCCACGCGCCGCGGGCCCACTGCGTCCCGGCCGCCTCGGCGCGCTCGGCGAGCCGCTGCCGGGCGTCCCGCGCCGCCTCGTCGTCGCCGGCCCGGACGGCCGCCTCGACCAGTTCCGGCAGCGTCCAGCCGTAGATGGCCAGGTCCCGGTGGGCGATCGAGGCCTGGGCCGCGGCGAGCGCGGCGTGCGGGTCGTCAAGGCCGTTGTGGAGCACCGCCCGGACGTACTGGCTGAGGGTCAGCAGGCGGCCCTCGCCGCGCTCCTTCGCGGCCGCGACCATCACGTCGCTCTGCGCGAGGGTCTGCTCCGCGCGGCCCTGCATGGCGACCATGGCCAGCCGCGCGAACGGCGGGAACCGGATCCCGGTCGCCTGGGCCAGTGCCATGCCCTCGTCGAGCAGGCCGGCCGCGTCGGCGAACCGGCCCATGAACAGCAGCGTCCCCGCCCGGTAGGACAACGC
>KL571393.1:29883-30797 GCA_000715855.1 Actinoplanes liguriensis | reverse complement strand
GCCCGGGCGTAGCGGACGGCGTCCCCGGTCATCCGGTAGGCGGTGTCCGCCTGCTGCAGCTCCTGTGCCACCGGTGCGATCAGGAACAACAGGTCCGGGTCGTCGTTCACGGTGTGCGCCCGCAGCGCCCGGTCGAGCAACGGCTGCGCCGCGCGGAAGCCGTCGAGCGCCCACGCGGTCAGCCCGGTCAGCAGCAGGCCGGCGAAATCTTCCCCCGGCGGTAACCGGCGGGCGGCGAGCGCGTCCCGCCGCAGGTCCGCGCCACCGAGGCGGCCGGTGTGCAGGGTGGCGCCGAGCGCCAGCAGATGCGTCCGGCGGGCGGCGTCGAGATCCAGCGACTCCAGGCGCTTCGCCGAGGCGCGCAGGGACTCGGCGACCGCCCGGGTCGGCTGCAGGCTGAAGGTGAGTTGCGCCCGGAGCTGCTCCAGCCGGGCGCGCCGCGGCGGTTCGAGCGGCACCATCGACACGGCGGCCAGCAGGTCGGGAACCATTGCCGGCATCCCGGCGTCGAGCCGGGCCTGCGCGGTGTCCAGCAGCAGCGACGCCCGGCGGTCCGGGTCCAGGGTCAGCTCGGCGGCGCGCTCCAGGAACGTGGCGGCGGCGGCCAGGCCACCCCGGGCACGCACCCGGCCGGCGGACCGCGCGAGGTCCTCGGCGACCTCCTCGTCCGGGCCGGCCACCGCGTGCGCACGGTGCCAGGCCTGCCGGTCCGGGTCCTCGACCGGATCGGTGGCCTCGGCCAGCGCCCGGTGCGCGGTGCGCAACGCCGCGGCGTCGGCGGACCGCCAGGCGGCCGAGCGGGCGAGCGGATGCCGGAACAGCACCCGGCCCCTGATCGCGATCAGCCCGGACGCCTCCGCGTCGGCCACCGCGCCCAGGCCGGCGCCGAGCCGTTCCACGGCCCGTAGCAGCAG
>KL571393.1:26957-29702 GCA_000715855.1 Actinoplanes liguriensis | reverse complement strand
CCTTGATGCGCCGGTGGAAATCTTCTTCCACCTGGCCCGCCACCGGCGTCCGGCGGTAACCGCCGAAGCCGACGGCGAGATCGGCGTGCGAGAGCCCGCGGTGCAGTTCCAGCAGCGCCAGCGGGTTGCCGCCGGTCTCCGCGATGATCCGGTCGGCGATCCGGGAGTCGAGCGGCCCCGGCACCACCGACGCCAGCAGCTCCCGGGCCTCGGCGTCGGGCAGTCGGTCCACCCTCATCTCCGGCAGGCCGCGCGGGATGTGGTCGTCGGCCGGCTGACGGGCGGCGAGGATCAGCGCGACCGACTCGGCGTCCAGGCGTCGCGCCACGAACGTCAGGATCAGCTCGGACGCCTGGTCGAGCCACTGCACGTCGTCGACCAGGCAGACCAGCGGACGGGCGGCGGCGGCCTCGGCGAACAGGCCGAGCACCGCCAGGCCGAGGATCAGGGCCGACGGCGGCCGGCCCTGACTCAGCCCGAACGCCACGTTCAGCGCGTCCCGCTGCGGGTCCGGCAGACGGCCGAGGTGGCCGAGCAGGGGTGCGCAGAGCTGCTGCAACGCCGCGTACGCGATATCGGTTTCGGTCTCCACCCCGGCGCCACGCACGACCTGACAGCCGGTCGCGGTCCGGGCGAGATGGTCGAGCAGGGCGGTCTTGCCGGCGCCGGCCTCGCCCCGCAGCACCAGCGCCCGGCTCTGACCAGCACGGACGTCACGCAGCAGCCGATCGAAGGTGTCCCGTTCCCGTTGCCGCCCCCGCAGCTCGAAACCCGGCATCGTGCTCCCAACCGAGACTGTCGCAGATCAACGCTCAACAAACTCTCAACGGGTCGGAAAGCCCCCAGTTCACCACCCGGGGACGCGGGGGTGCACATCGGTGTGCCGAACCAGTATCCGGCCCGGGCTGCCGGTCCACCCCCGATCGGGCCGGAATCGAACGCGACGGGCGGCCCGGTGCCGCGCGGACGGCGCCGGGAACAGGACAGGCCCGAGCGCTGACACCCGTGCCCGTCCCCGGGTCTCCCCTGGGGCGAAAGGCATCGACCGGAGAGATCGTGGAGCCCGGATGCCGCGCGGGTGTCCGGTTTCTCACGCCAGGAGGTGTGCTGTGGTGGACTACCAGCTCGAGGTGATCGTGCTGCCGGTGGCCGACGTGGACCGGTCGAAGGAATTCTTCAAGCGGATCGGGTTCAGCGAGGACGCCGACTACGTGGGGGAGGAGGACTTCCGCGTCGTGCACTTCACCCCACCCGGGTCGGCGTGCTCGATCGTGGTGGGCCGGGGGATCGGCCGGGCCGAGCCGGGCTCGATGGAGAACGTGCACCTGATCGTGCGCGACATCGCGGAGGCCCGGGCCGAGCTGGTCGGCCAGGGTGTCGCGGTCAGCGAGATCTTCCACGACGAGGACGGCGTCTTCCACCACGCCGGCACCGAGAAGCGGGCGCCGGGGTTCTGCCCGGGCCGGCTGTCCTACGGCTCGTTCGTCTCCTTCGAGGACCCGGACGGCAACGGTTTCCTCCTGCAGGAGGTGACCGAACGTTTCGCCTGACGCCGGTCGGGACGCAGGCTGGCGCCGGTCGGGGCGCAGGCTGGCGCCGGTCGGGGCGCAGGTTAGTGCCGGTCGGGACGCAGGTTAGCGCCGGCCGGGACGCAAGCGGTTGCGCACGCCCACGGCGGCAGGCAGTCGCAGCTCCTCCAGCACGCTCAGCGCCGCCCGCCAGGCCCGGTTCCCGGCCGCCTCGTCGGCCGCGACGAGCGTGTCGCCGAGCGCCACCAGCGCCGCCGCCTCGTCGGTCCGGTTGCCGGCCTCCCGGTAGAGCGCGATCGACCGGCGCAGGAAGCCGGCGGCGCGTTCCGGGTCGCCCGCCCGGCGCCACAGGGCGCCCAGGCCGTACTCGCAGTCGGCGACGCCGTTGTGGTCGGCGAGGCCGGTGAAAATTGTCGCCGCGCTGTCGAACAGCTCGATCGCGCGGTCGTGGTCGCCGAGCGCGACCAGGCACGTCGCGATGCCGACGTCCGCCCGGGCGATCCCCTTCGGATAGCCGGCCCGCACGTACAGCCGACGCGCGCTGACGAACTCGGCCTCGGCCGCCCGGTAGTCCCCGGCACCGGAGGCGCCGCAGGCGTCGGAGCTCAGGTTGAACGCCAGCGTGTGGCCGAGGTTGGTGTGCACGTGAGCCTCTTCCACCAGCAGGCCGAGCGACGCGAACGCCGCGCCGGCCCGGCGTAGCTGCTCTCGCGCGCCCGGCCCGTCACCGAGGTGGTAGAGGGCGCCTGCCAGGCACCGCCGCACGTGCGCCTCGCCGGCCGGGTCACCGGCGCGCCCGGCAGAGGCGAGCGCCGCGTTCATCACCGCCAGCCACTCCATGACCCGCCCGCTGCGCTGGTAGTACGTGGTCATCGTGGTCGCCAGCTGCCAGGCGAGCGGCCCGGCGGGCAGGCTCCCGGACTGCTCGATCAGCGTCCGCACCGTCGGCTCCTCGGCCTCGAACCACGCCATCGCGTCGCCGAAGCCGCCGATCTCCTCGACCGTCAGGTCCGCACCCGGCTCGCCGGGCGGGATCGGCTCCAGCAGCGGGAGCATCACCCGTTGCGCCCGGGCCGCGCTGTGCCGGTAGTAGCGCAGCAGCCGGAGCCGGGCCCGGTGGCCGTCGATCCGATCGGTCAGCTCCCCGAGGTAGGCACGGACCAGCGGATGCAGCCGGATCCGCCGTCCCTCGACCGGCTCGACCAGGTGAAACCGC
>KL571393.1:24878-26767 GCA_000715855.1 Actinoplanes liguriensis | reverse complement strand
AGCCGCGCCCGCCGCGGTGACCGTCGCCCCGGGGTGCAGCCCCAGCATCCGCAGGAGCCGGGCGGCCGGCGGGTCGAGGCGCCGGTAGGTGACG
Source organism: Actinoplanes liguriensis (assembly GCA_000715855.1). GTDB lineage: Bacteria > Actinomycetota > Actinomycetes > Mycobacteriales > Micromonosporaceae > Actinoplanes > Actinoplanes liguriensis. Next base: position 26,673 of record KL571393.1, on the reverse strand, counting down.
CCGAGGGCGGCGCGGACCGGCGCGGAGTCTCCCGCGACGAGGGCGAGGGGCAGTCCACCAGCCGCCGCGACCTGCGCGTTCAACGCCTCGGTGCGGCGCGTCGACGCCGGCCGCCGGGTGAGCAGCTCGCGCGCCTCGACGGGCGGCAGCGGCGCCAGTGTGATCAGCTCGGCGCCGTCCGAGGCGGTCAGCGTGACCATCCGTTCCCGGCTGGTGACGATCACCAGGCATTCGGCGGCGCCCGGCAGCAGCGGCCGGACCTGCCCGGCACCGTCCGCGTCGTCGAGCAGTAAAAGTATTCGCCGCCCGGCCAGGTGGCTGCGGAACAGCGCCGCCCGCGCGCCGGTCCCGGCCGGGATCTCGTCCTCGGCGACCCCCAGCATGGACAGCAGGGACCGCAGGGCTTCCGCGGCGCTCACCGGTGGCCCGTCCGGATCGGATCCGCGCAGGTCGAGATGGAGCTGCCCGTCCGGGAAACGGGCCGCCACCCGATGCGCCCAGTGCACGGCGAGCGCGGACTTGCCGACGCCGGGCATGCCGTCGATCGCCACCACCGGCATCGCCGGGCCGGTCCGCAGCAGCCGGTCCGCACGATCGAGATCGCCCGCCCGGCCGGTGAAGGCCGGCAGATCCCGCGGCAGCCGGGCAGGCTTCCGGCGGGCGCCCGGCAGGGGATTCAAGATTTGCGCGTACGCGTTCTGAAGCTTTTCGCCGGGTGATCCGCCCACCTCACGAGCGAGGGCGGCCCGCACCGCCCGGAAGGTGCCGAACGCGTCGGCCTGCCGCCCGGCCGCGGCCTGCATCAGCATCAGCACCGCGTGCAGCGGCTCGTCCAGCGGGTTCAGCTCGGCGGCCCGGCTCACCTCCGGCAACAGGGCGCCGGCCTGGTCCACGGCGAGCGCGGCGTGCCCCGCGTCCCTGGCCACCGAGGCGTACTCCTCGTCGACCGCGGCGAAGGCGGAGCACCGCCGTGGACCGGCCGGCCCGTCGGCGGCGCACCGGCCGTGGACCACGCGCAACGCCGCGCGGTACCGGGCGACCGCGGCACTGGGCCGGGCCTCGCGCGCCTCGGCGGCCAGCCGGCGGAACCCGGTCAGGTCGATCCGGTCCGGCGGGACCACCAGCCGATATCCGTTGCCGCGCCGCAGCAGCCACCGCCCGTCGGTCCGCGGTGACCGCCCCGGATCGAGCACCCGGCGCAGCGCCCCGACGAACCGGTGCAGGGTGTTCACCGCGCTCGGCGGCGCCGCCCGGCCCCACAGCATGTCGACGAACTGGTGAACCGGGACGTCCTGGCCGGCTCGCACCAGCAGCAGCCCGAGGATCAGCCGTTGCTGCCGGGTGCCGAGGTCGAGCTCACGATCGCCGGCCCAGGCGCGCACCGGTCCCAGGACGCTGAATCGGAGCACGGGTTCGGGGTTCACGGTCACCCGACGTTAGCGCGACGGAGAATCCGGGAGCGGCCGCTGAGACAAAGGATTCAACGGTGAACTCCGGAGACCTCCATATCGTTGTCACCCGGAATTGCCGAGCGCCCGCCGGAGGAACTGCATCGCGTAATGCGCCCGCGATTTCACCGTGCCGACCGGAACCACGAGCCGATCCGCGGCCTCCTGGATCGAATGGCCCTCGAAATACAGTTCCGACAGGATTGCGCGATGCGTGTCGCTGAGATCGCGCGCGGCCCGGCGCAGCGTGTCGGCGACCACCACGGTGTCGGTGTTGTTCTCGGTCGACGGGATCCGGGAGAGGTCCATCGAGGTGGTCTCGGCCGGCCGTGCGCGGCGCTTGCGGA
>KL571393.1:23331-24629 GCA_000715855.1 Actinoplanes liguriensis | reverse complement strand
CGCCGGGCGACCGTGAACAGCCAGCGGCGGGCGCTCTCGGTCTCGGCGGGCACGCTGTCCAGGTTCCGCCAGGCCCGGATCATGGTCTCTTGCAGCAGATCCTCGGCAGCCTGCCGGTCGCCGTCGGTGAGGCTCGTCAGGAAGCTCAGCAATGGGCCGGAGTGCAGTGCGTGCAGCGCGTCCATCCGGTCCGGAGGGGTCGTCGTGCCGGACGTCTCGCTGAGCGGTGGGGTGAACACGGCGGCGGCCTTTCCCTGTCTCCGATCGGTCCCCACGGGAATCGGATCTGTCGCTGTCCCTGCGACCGCGCGCTCTCCGGATCACGGAATCGCACGGCCCGATCAGCACGTTAGGGACCCGGCAATGGAATCCGAATGGATCCGGAGTGGAGGTTCCGGTCGTTTCAGGCTGCGCCGCCCGCATTTCCGCAGCTCGGCGCGGAGTGGATTGCGCGGGGTCACCCGCCGGGAACTTTCTGCCACGTATCGGCCGTTGTTCGCACGTTACTCTGTGACGCGATCCGCATTTCGCATACGGAATGTGCCGCACCTCACGAACAGTGAACTCCGGCTTTCCCGCGCCGTTGTCATTGCCGTTTACCTGTCTCTTATACACATCCGCAGCGCCGGCCAGTCCCGGTCGCCGAGCGCCGCGGTCAACCGCCGGACGAGCAGGTCGTGCGCTTCGTCCGCGGTGAGCGGCCCGAGCCTGAGCAGCGCGGCGGCCAGCTCGGTCATCCGGGTCCGGGCGGTTGTCACCACCAGGGACTCGGCGCCACCCGGCAACAACTGCCGGACCTGCCCGGCGTCGGCGGCGTTGTCGAGCAGCACGATCATCCGCCGGCCGGCGACCAGGCTCCGGTACAGCCCGGCCCGGGCACCGGCCCCGTCCGGCACGTCTCGGCCGGCCACGCCGAGCGCGGACAGCACCGATCGCAGCGCCTCGTCCGGCCCCTCCTCGCGCAGGTCGAGGTAGATCTGCCCGTCCGGGAACCGGCCGGCGATCCGGTGCGCCCAGTGCACCGCGAGGGCGGACTTACCGGCGCCGGGCAGGCCGTCGATCGCGATCACCGGCATGGCCCGGCCGTCGGCGGGGAGCAGGGCCTCGAGCCGGTCCAGCTCGGTGCGCCGGCCGGTGAAGCGCGGCAGGTCACGGGGAAGCTGGGCGGGGATCACCCGGATCTCCGGCGACCGAGCGGGCGACCCGCGCAGCGTGCCGTGGGCGGCGCGCAGCTCCGGCCCCGGGTCGACGCCGAGGTCGCGGGCGAGTGTCGTGTGCACCTGTCTCTTATACACATC
>KL571393.1:22106-23116 GCA_000715855.1 Actinoplanes liguriensis | reverse complement strand
CGCAGGAACTGGGCCTGCAGCGCCTCGTCGAGCGGGTTCACCTCGGCGGCGCGGCGGACGGCGGGCAAGAGTGGGTCGATCCGTCCGGTGGTGACGGCGGCGCGCGCGGCGTCCCGGGCGACGGCCGCGTACTCGGCGTCGACGGCGGCGAACGCGGAATACCGGGGCGGCGTCTCCGGCCCGTCGGCCACGCACCGGCCGTGGACCAGGGAGAGGGCCTCGGCGTACCGGATCATCGAAGTGTCATTTTCGGTCGTGCGGGCCTCGGCGGCCAGGCGCCGGAACTCGGTCACGTCGATCCACGCCGGCGGAACCGTCAGCCGGTAGGCGGAATCCCGTCGTAGCAGCCAGCGACCCTGCGAGCGGGCCGGCAGCGCCGGTTCCAGGACGCGGCGCAGCGCACCGACGTACCGGTGCAGGCTGTTGGCGGCGCTCGGTGGCGCGGCATGCCCCCACAGCATCTCGACGAACTGCCGGATCGGCACGTCGTGCCCGGTCCGGACCAGGAGCAACCCGAGGACCTGACGCTGCTGGCGCGGGCCCAGGCTCAGCTCCCGGTCACCGGCCCAGGCGCGCACGGGGCCGAGCACGGCGAAGCGAAAAGCCGATTTCTCGTTCACAACTGGCCCCACAACTGTCCGGCGTCGGTGCTCTCCTGGTCACCTTGTGCCGACGCCGGGAACGGGCCGTCGTTCAGTTCGGACCCCGCAGATGTGACGCAGCTAGCTCCGCTTGTGGTGGGCTGCTAGCTGCTTGTAGTGGGCTGCTAGCTGCGCTGCTGCTGGGCGGCCTTGCGGGCTCGGTACTCGCGGGCCTTGACGCGGTTGCCGCACTCGGACATTCCGCACCAGGAGCGGGAGCCGGCGCGCGACCGGTCGATGAACACGCGGGTGCACTCGGGGCGTTCACATTCCCGTACGCGCGGCGGGTTCGGGGTGTTCATCTCGTCGAGGAACCCGATGGCGGCGCGGGCGACCTCGGCGGCGACGGCGTCCAGGCTGCCGGTGCGT
>KL571393.1:21159-21890 GCA_000715855.1 Actinoplanes liguriensis | reverse complement strand
CAGAGATGTGTATAAGAGACAGAGCGAGGGCAGCGCGCGGTTGCCGGCGGCGTTGAGAGTGTGCAGGTCAGAAGCGAGGGGCGCGGTTCGGTTCCGGGCCGCTTCAACAAGGCCATAGATCGATTCGCGTACGGCGATGAGCCGATCGAAATCGGACGCGTCCAGCGGTGGCGTCTCGGTCAGCACGCCCGCGGCGAGCGCCCAGCGCGCCGCGTCGGCGGGGGTGGACAGGCCCTCCTCGGGGCGGGTGCGCCGCCATTTGAGGGTGCCGAGCAGGTCCAGCGCGAGGTTGCCGCTGACGAAGACGAAATCCACGTCACCACCTTGACAGGTGACGGTGCGGTTCGGCAAGGTCGCTGCGTCACCTGTTGAGGGGGTGACGGAGCGGAGGACGTGCACGTGATCTCCAAGGACGACTACCTGTACTTCGCCGGGCGGGCGCTCGACGGGATGGCCGGGATCGTGGCCGCGCTCGGCGACGAGCTCGCCAACGAGCGGCCCGCGCTGCCCGGGGCGAACTCGCCGTATGCGCTGCTCACGCACTGTGTGGGCGTGGTCGATTACTGGTCGGGGACGCTCGTTGCCGGGCGTCCGGCGCACCGGGACCGGGCGGCCGAGTTCGCCGCCGCAGGGCCGGTCGCGCCGCTGCTCGCTGAGGTGACGGCGGCCCGGGAGCGGTTGACGCTCGATGTGGCTGCCGTTCGCGGTGACGCTCCGCTGTGCGCCGAGCT
>KL571393.1:18167-20930 GCA_000715855.1 Actinoplanes liguriensis | reverse complement strand
GCCCGGAACCTGGACCGTGGCGGCGCCCTGCTGCACGTCTACGAGGAGCTGGCCCAGCACCACGGCCAGATGCAGATCCTGCGCGACCTGATCCGTGCCGGGGCGACGTCGTGACCGCGGGCTTCGACGCGCGGGTCGACATCGGTCGGCTGCGGTCCGGGCACGGCGTGAAGTGGGGTGCCCTGCCGCCCGGCACGCTCGGCGCGTGGGTGGCCGACATGGACTTCCCGGTGGCGCCGGCGATCCTGGCGCGGCTGCGGGAGGTGACCGATTTTGGCTATCCACACTGGCCCGGCGGCGATCCGGTGGCGGCGGCTTTCGAGGAGCGCATGGCGCAGCGCTTCGAATGGACCCCGGTGGCCGGCCGGACCAGGGTGTTCACCGATCTCATCCAGGTCCTGCAGGTGATGATCGAGACGGCCACCGCGCCCGGCGACGCCATCGCGGTGCACGTGCCGAACTATCCACCGTTCCTGGCGAGCATCCTGCGGGCCGGCCGGAGAATAGTCCCGCTGGATCCGGACTCCTTCGACCCCGCGGCCCTCCGCGGCTGCGCCATGCTGGTGCTCGTCAACCCGCACAACCCGACCGGCCGAGTTTTCCGCCGGGAGGAGCTTTCCGCCATGGCGGAGGCGGCGCGGGAGCACGACGTGACGGTGCTTTCCGACGAGATCCACGCCGATCTGGTCTACGCCGGGCACCGGCACCTGCCGTTCGCGGCGATCAGCGCCGACGCCGCCGCGCGTACCGTCACCACCACGTCGGCGACGAAAAGTTTCAACATCGCCGGCCTTCGTTGCGCGGTCGCCCACATCGGGCCGACCGCCATCCGGGCCGCCCTGGACCGGATGCCGCTCGACTACTTCGGCCAGCCGAGCACGCTGGGCCGGGTCGCCACGGTCGCCGCCTGGCGCGAGGCGGACGGCTGGCTCGACGGCCTGCTCGCGACCCTCGCCGAGAACCGTGACCAGATCTCGCGCTGGGCCGCCACGCTGCCGTGGGACAGCGGGTACCGGGCGCCGGAGGGCACCTACCTGGCGTGGCTGGACTGTGCCGGTGGACCGTTCGGTCCCGATCCGGCCACGCACCTGGAGAAAGTCGTCGGGGTGCGGCTCGGCCGCGGTGCCGAGTTCGGCGGGCACAGCGCCGCGCACGTCCGGATCAACTTCGCCACCAGTCCGCAGGTGCTGACCGAGATCCTGGGACGGATCACCGCTGCATTGACATGATTCTCTGCATGGCCGGATAGTGGGAGCGCTCCCAGCCTCCTTCGTCCCGTGGAGATCCCCATGCATGTCTCGCTTCCCCGGCGGGCCCTCGCGAGCACCGTCCTGCTCGCGCTGGTCACCGCCGTCGCCGGCACCCCACCGGCAGTCGCCGCCGCCTCCGCCACCGACGTCCGCGTCGACGTCGACACCCGCGCCGGGCTGGCCACCGTCGGGTCCACCGCCCTCGGGGTCAACCACGCCATCTGGGACTCCCAGCTCGGCACGCCCGCCGTCACCGGCCTGCTCAAGGACGCCGGCGTCCAGATGGTCCGCTACCCGGGCGGGTCCTACGCCGACATCTACCACTGGAAGGACCACACCGCGCCCGGCGGATACGTCGCCCCGGACACCGACTTCGACACGTTCATGGCCGGCGCCCAGCGGACGGGGGCGTCGCCGATGATCATCGCGAACTACGGCACCGGCACCGCGCAGGAGGCGGCCGACTGGGTCCGCTACGCCAACGTGACGAAAGGTTACGGCGCCACGTACTGGACGATCGGCAACGAGAACTACGGCAACGGGCACTACGGCTCCGCGTGGGAGGCCGACGACCACGCCGACAAGAGCCCGAAGGAATATGCCGACAACGTCGTCGCGTACGCGAAAGCAATGAAAGCCGTCGACCCGAGCGTGAAGGTCGGCGCGGTGCTGACCATGCCGGGGAACTGGCCGGACGGCATCGTTGCGGCCGGCGACGCCGGCACCTGGAACCAGGAGGTGCTCACCCGCGCCGGGTCGGCGATCGACTTCGTCGACGTGCACTGGTATCCCGGCGGCAGCACCGCGGCGGAGACGCTCGGCAGAACCGCCCAGATCCAGGACGCGACCTACCTGCTGCGGCGGCAGATCACCCGGTACGGCGGGGTCAACGCCGACCGGATCGGCATCAGCCTGACCGAGACGAACGTCGACATCGGGCGCAACACCCAGCCCGGCGCGCTGTTCCTCGCCGACGCCTACAGCGGGCTGCTCGCCCAGGGCGTCTTCACGGTCCAGTGGTGGAACGTGCACAACGGGCCGGACAAGGCCACCACCATCGCGGGACAAACCGACTACAACGACTACGGGCTGCTCTCCAGCGGGACGTGCACCGCCGACAACTCGGCCTGCGAGCCGACGCTGAACACGCCGTTCGCGCCCTATCACGCGCTGTCATTGATGGGCGACTTCGCTACGACCGGCGACCAGTTCGTCGGGGCTGCGAGTGACAACGCGCTGGTGAGCGCTCACGCCGTACGGCGAGACAATGGCGACCTCGCCGTGCTGCTGATCAACAAGGACCCCGATGCCGCGCACAGCGTGCAGCTCGGCTACAACGGGTTCACGCCGGGGACGGCGACGCCCGTCGTCGAAACCCTCGCCAACGGCGCCGGGGGAGTGACCACCGCCGCGGCCGGGTCGGCGGGCGTGCAGACGCTCGCGCCGTACTCGATCGCGCTGGTCACCCTGCACCCGGACCGGGTCGTCACCGGCGCGCCGAAGACACCCGGCC
>KL571393.1:13719-17969 GCA_000715855.1 Actinoplanes liguriensis | reverse complement strand
CGGTTACCGACCGAACCGCGAAGATCTCCTGGCCGTCGGCGGGAACGGGCCTCAAATACGAGGTGTACCGGCAGAACGGCGGAATCAGCGAACAACTCGGCGAGACGAGCGGGACGTCGCTGACGGTGGACAACCTGTCGCCCGGCCGGCGCTACACGGTCAACGTGGTCGCGCGGGACGGCGCCGGCCGGGTGTCGAGCGCGTCGCCGCCGCTCACCTTCACCACCGGCACCCCGGCGGGCGCCTCCTGCACGGTCACGTTCCGTGACGTCAACGACTGGGGCAGCGGGTACGTCGGATCGGTCGACATCACCAACAACGGCGCCGCCCCGACCGGTGGCTGGACGCTGGCGTTCACCTGGCCGACCGGATGGCAGAGCGTGAGCAGCGGGTGGAGCGCGACGTGGGAGCAGAGCGGCCGGACGGTGCGTGTCACCAGTGACACCAGCCTGGCCGCGGGGGCGTCCACCAACGTCGGGTTCGTCGGCGCCTACAGCGGGCCGAACGTGCTGCCGGAGGTGTTCACGCTCAACGGAACGGTCTGTACCAGCGCATAGCACGGATCGTCGATCGTCGGTGGCTGTCCACAATGCCGCGTTGTCCACAGCCACCGACACGATCATCGGCCACCCGGCCATACTGAGCGCGGCGGACCTGACCCGGCGGTCGCCGCAACACCCGACCCGCTCGGGAGTCGCCGTGCCATGCCCAAGACCCGTCGTCCGCGGAGCCCCACCAGGCGCCGCTCCCGAGCAAGTGCCGCAGACTCCAGTCGCGATGCCGTTGATGCTCGCGTCGGAACTTCTCCTTCTCTGCCGAATAATTCCGCGCCGCGGTGCGGTCTGGCATTCGCGTGACCTCGGACCGGCTGAACAACGATAACTGCGCCAACCTTGAATTCTCCCACCGCCGGAAAGGCATGTGTAAGGCATCGGGAGGTGCTGAAAACATTTTTCTCTGTGCGGCACCGAGAAGAATGTTTCACCGCGCCTAAGGCAAAAGAAGTGGGTGGCGACTTCATTAGCCGCGATACACGCGCCCGGCGGCCCGGGGGTGCGGGGGTGCGGCGGCCCGGGGGTGCGGGTCCGGGCGGCGGGTTGGGAGTGCCGGCCTGAGCGGCGGGTTGGGAGTGCCGGCCCGAGCGGCGGGTCAGGGGTGCTGACCCGGGCGGCGGGCTGGGCGTGCCGGCCAGGGTGCCGGGTCCGGGGTGCTGAACCGGGCGGCGAGCCGGAAGTGCCAACCCGGGCGGCGGACCGCATGTCGCCCGTACGGGGGTGGCGACCGTCGATCCTCGCTCCATAGGGTCCGCCTGTGCGAAATCTCGGCGCGTTCCTGGCGGCAACGGTGTTGCTGCTGGCCGGTTGCGGCGCCGCCCCGCAGGCGCGGGCAAGCACCGCCCCCCGCGTCCTGACCAGGGTGGTGCAGCTCGCCCGCGGCAAAAACCGCCCCCTGCCCACCACACTCTGGTACCTGAGCGGGCCGGACGGCACCGGAATGGCCACCGGAAAGCACCCGGTCGTGCTGTTCAGTCACGGCCTCGGCGGGCTCCCCGAGCAGTTCACGCCGCTGGCGACCGCCTGGGCCCAGGCGGGTTACGTCGTGGCCGCGCCCACCTACCCGCACACGAACGGGCACCTGAAGCATGCCGACGCGGGCGACATCCCGCGCCAGCCGGCCGACGCGGCGTACGTGTTGAAGAAAATCACCACCGGGGACCTCGCCGCCCATCTCGACGGCGATCACGTGGCCGCGGTGGGGTTCTCGGCCGGCGCCACCACCACGCTCGGGTTGTTCCGGGAAGGGCATTCGCGCTCGCTGCGGGCCGGGATCTCGGTGGCCGGGCGACGGCCGTCCTCCGCGTTCGGCGGGCCGGCCGCGCCGATGCTGTTCCTGCACGGTGACGAGGACCCGGTGGTGCCGATCGACGCGGGCCGGGCCGCTTTCGACGCCGTCCCGTGGCCGAAAACTTTCGTCGTGGTCCACGGCGCCGGGCACGGCCAGTACTTGAACCCGGGGCAACCGGACTATCCGGCGACCTCCGCCCGCATCCTCAAGTTCCTCGAGGAGCACGTGCCCACCCCATGACCGGCACCCCCTGAGAGCGGCTTCGGACCGGCCGCGGACGTGCCCGCGCAGTTGCGGGCGCTTCGCAGCGCCGATTCGGAGGTACGGCGTGAGGCGCTCGGCGTCTTGTCCGGCAACATCTACCACCGGGGCACGCGATGGCAGGCGAGCGCCCCGGCACTGCGGATCCTGATCGGGCTGGCCGATGATCCGGCGAGACGACCATCGCCTCGGCGGTCGAAGAGCAGACCGGGCTCGTAGCTGCTGCCGCGGGAAGGTGCTGTGGCGCGCAAAAGTGAGGTTAGCCTATCCTCCCCTCATGACCCTGACACGTACATCGGCCTCTCCGCGCCCGGACGTCGTCGGCCGGCCGCGCGGCCGGATCGATCCGTGGGTGGGGCTGTTGTTGTGCGGGGGAGCGCTGGTGGCGGTCTGCGTGCTCAGCATCGCGCTCGGCACTCGCAATATCGGGCTCGGCACCGTGTGGGAGGCGTTCCGGCACTATACGAACACCGATGACCAGTCCATTGTGCGCGACCTGCGGGTGCCGCGGACGGTGCTCGGGCTGCTGGCCGGGATCGCGTTCGGGCTCTCCGGAGCGGTCATTCAGGCGGTGACCCGTAATCCACTGGCCGATACCCAGGTGCTCGGGATCAACGCCGGGGCGGCGCTCTTCGTCGTGTTCGCGGTCGGCGTCCTGGGGATCACCGATCTGTCGCGGTACATGTGGTTCGGGTTCGCCGGTGTCGCGTTCGCACTGTGCCTGGTCTACATGCTCGGTTCGGGCGGGCGCGGTGGTGCGACGCCGATCCGGCTCACGCTGGCCGGGATCGCGCTGGGCGCCGTCATGGACGGTCTGTCGTCCGGGATCCGGCTGGTCAAGCCGAGGGCGTTCGACTATCTGCGGTTCTGGGACGTGGGTTCGCTGGCCGGGCGACCGATGACGGTGGCCGTCACGATCCTGCCGTTCGTGGTGGGCGGGACGGCGCTGGCGCTGATCGTCGCGCAGTCGATGAACGCGGTTGCGCTGGGTGACGATCTCGCCCGTACGCTCGGGGCCGGGATCACCCGTACCCGGTTGCTGGCCGTGATGTCGGTGATGTTGCTGGCCGGCTCGGCGACGGCCGCGGTCGGGCCGATCGGCTTCGTCGGGCTGATGGTGCCGCACATCGCGCGGTGGCTCACCGGGCCGGACCAGCGCTGGATCTTCGCGTACACCGTGCTCTGCTCTCCGATCCTGTTGTTGTCGGCCGACATCGTGGGCCGGCTGGTGGTGCGGCCGGGTGAGCTGCGGGTCGGGATCGTGACGGCGTTCGTGGGCGCGCCGGTGCTCATCTGGTGGGTTCGCCGGGCGCGGGTGAGTGGCCTGTGAGCGGCACGGATGAGCGGCCTGTGAGCATCGACTTCGGACGCCGGACGCTGATAGTCCGGCCGGTCGGGCGGATGCCGGTACGGCCGGCCGTGGTCACCCTGGTGCTGACCCTGGCCGCTCTGGCCGTCGGGGTGCTGGCGTTGTCGACCGGTGAGCTGACGATTCCGCCGGCCGACGTGCTCCGCGCGTTGCTGGGTGAGGGTTATCCGGCGTACCACCTGGTGGTGGTGGATTGGCGGCTGCCGCGGGTGCTGCTGGCCCTGCTGCTGGGGGTGGCGCTGGGCCTGTCCGGGGCGATCTTCCAGGCGCTGACCCGCAACGCGCTGGGCAGCCCGGACGTGATCGGCTTCAACACCGGGGCGTACACCGGGGTGCTGGTCATGACGGTCCTCGTCGGCAACGGCTACTACCTGGTCGCGGGTGGGGCGCTGGTCGGCGGCCTGCTCACCGCGATCGCGGTCTACCTGCTCGCCTTCAAGCGGGGTGTGCAGGGCTTCCGGCTGATCATCGTGGGCATCGCGGTCAGTGCCGTGCTGGGCTCGCTCAATCAGTGGTTCGTGGTCAAGGTCAGTCTGCAGACCGCGCTGTCCGCGGAGACCTGGTTCCAGGGCACCCTCAACGGGCTGGGCTGGGCGCAGGTCACCCCGGCGGCGGTCGGCCTGGTGGTGCTGATCGCCGCCCTGGTCGCGCTCGGGCCACGGCTGGCGCTGCTGGAGATGGGCGAGGACGCGGCGGCCGCGCTCGGCGTGCGGGTCGAACCCGTACGGCTGGCGTATCTGATCGTCGGGGTGGCTCTGATCGCACTGGCCACCGT
>KL571393.1:10911-13544 GCA_000715855.1 Actinoplanes liguriensis | reverse complement strand
CTGGCCACCGCGGCAGCCGGGCCGATCGCCTTCGTCGCGCTGGCCGCCCCGCAACTCGCCCAGCGGCTGACCCGGACCGCAGGCATCGCGCTGGTGCCCTCGGCGGCGATGGGCGCCTTCCTGCTGGTGCTCAGCGACTGGCTGGCCCAGCGACTGTTCGCGCCGACCCAGTTGCCGGTCGGCGTGGTCACCGTATCCGTCGGTGGCCTCTATTTCGTGTGGTTGCTGGTTCGACAGGGGCGTGCGCAGTGAGTCTTTCGGCCAAGGACCTGACCGTCGGATACGACCGCAAGACGATCAGCGAGCATCTCGATCTCGACGTGCCGGACGGTCGGTTCACCGCGATCATCGGGCCGAACGCGTGCGGCAAGTCCACCCTGCTGCGAGCGCTGTCCCGGCTGCTCAAACCGCGCGCCGGCGAGGTGCTGCTGGACGGCCGGGACATCAACTCGCGACCGGCCAAGGAGGTGGCCCGGCGTCTCGGCCTGCTGCCGCAGTCGTCGATCGCCCCGGACGGCATCGCGGTGGCCGAGCTGGTCGCCCGCGGCCGTTTCCCGCACCAGAAGCTGATCCGGCAGTGGACGGCGCAGGACGAGGCCGCGGTGATCGCCGCGATGGCCGCGACCGGGGTGACCGAGCTGTCCGGGGAGCTGGTCGACACCCTGTCCGGTGGTCAGCGCCAGCGGGTCTGGGTCGCGATGGTGCTGGCCCAGCAGACACCGATCGTGCTGCTGGACGAGCCGACCACGTTCCTCGACATCGCCCACCAGATCGAGCTGCTGGAGCTGTGCGTACGGCTCAACCGGGAGCAGGGCACCACGATGGTGGCCGTGCTGCACGACCTCAACCAGGCCTGCCGGTACGCCGACCACATCGTGGTGATGAAGGACGGCCGCATCGTCGAGCAGGGCGACCCGCGAACGGTGGTGACGGCCGAGCTGATCGAGGAGGTGTTCGGTCTGGGCTGCCGGATCATCGACGACCCGGAGACGGGCACGCCGCTGGTGATTCCCCGCTCGACTGTTGTTAGGCTAGCCTAAGTTTATCTTCCTTCAGTTGGGAGCCCTTGTGTCCAGCAACCCGTTCGATGACGAGAACGGCACCTTCCACGTCCTCGTGAACGATGAGGAACAGCACTCGCTGTGGCCCACCTTCAAGGAGGTCCCGGCCGGCTGGCGCGTCGTCTTCGGCCCGGCCGCCCGGCAGGAGGCGCTGGACTACGTGGACGCCAACTGGACCGATCTGCGGCCGAAGAGCCTGCGCGACACCATGGCCGCCGGCTAGGTGAGCAGCACCGGCACCCGGATCCTGCTGCGCACCACCACTCGTAACGCCCGCCGATTGTGGGGCGGCACCGCGCTGATCGGCCTGCATCAGGTCTGTGAGGCGATGGTGCCGATCGTGATCGGTGTGATCATCGATCAGGCCGTCGCCACCGGCGACTCCGGCCGGCTGGCGCTGTGGGTGGGTCTGCTCGCGGGACTGTTTCTCCTGTTGACGACGGCGTACCGCAACGGCGCCCGCCTGCTGATGAAGGCCATCGCCGAAGAGGGGCACGTGTTGCGCCTCGAGGTGATGGACAAGATCCTGCACCCGCGCGGCCTGAAGACGGACCTGCGCGCGGGCGACCTGCTGACCATCTCCACCAGCGACGCCGACAACACGTCGTACGTGCTGGACTATGTCCCCCGGATCGTCGGCGCCCTGGTCGCCACCGTGGTCGGCGCGGTCTCGCTGCTGCTCATCTCGGTGCCGCTCGGGCTGGTCGTGCTGCTCGCCACCCCGGTGGTGCTGGTGGCGTTGCAGCTGCTGGCGCCGTTGATCACCCGTCGCGTCGCCGATCAGCAGGAGCTGGCCGGGACGGCGTCCTCACTGGCCACCGACCTGGTGACCGGGTTGCGGCCGCTGCGCGGGTTCGGCGCCGAGGAGGCCGCGACGGCCCGCTACCGGGAGGTCAGCCAGCGGTCGTTGCGCGCGATGATCCGCGCGGCGCGAGCTCAGGGCGCGAGCCTGGCCGCGTCGACCACGACCAGCACCCTGCTGGCCGGCGGCATCGCGGTGCTGGCCGGCTGGTACGCGCTGCAGGGCCGGATCACGATCGGCGAGTTCATCACCGTGATCGGGCTGGCCAGCTTCCTGACCGAGCCGTTCGCGACCCTGGCCGTCGTACCGAGCTGGTTCGCGGAGGCGAAGGCCTCGGCGGACCGGATCGCGCTGATCGCCGACGCTCCTCATGTCCTGCCCGAGGGCACGGCGCCGGTGGTGACCGAGCCGGGCGAGCTGCGGCTGAGCGGCGTCCACTTCGGCCCGCTGCGCGGCATCGACCTGCACGTGCGGCCGGGGGAGTTCGTCGGTCTCGTGCCCGGCGCGTGCGGGGAGCAGCTGATCCAGCTGCTCGCCCGGCCGGTCGGGCACGAGGGCGAGGTCGCCGCCGCGGACGTGCACGTCGAGCCGCACCAGGCCGACCTGTTCACCGGCACGCTGCGCTCCAACGTGGTGATCGCGCCGGGCGGCGACCCGGGCGAGGCGCTGCGCGCGGCCGGGGCCGACGAGGTGGTGGCCCTGTACGACGCCGGGCTGGACCATCCGGTCGCCGAGCGCGGCGCCAGCCTGTCGGGCGGGCAGCGGCAGCG
>KL571393.1:8965-10689 GCA_000715855.1 Actinoplanes liguriensis | reverse complement strand
GATGTGTATAAGAGACAGTCCTGGTCCTGTGCGACCCGACCACGGCGGTCGACGCGGTCACCGAGCATGCGATCGCGCAGGGCATCCGCGCCTTCCGCAGCGGGCTGACCACCCTGGTCATCACGACCAGCCCGGCCCTGCTGGCGGTCACCGACCGGGTCGTCGTGCTCGACGACGGCGTGGTGGCCGCCGAGGGTTCGCACGCCGTGCTCGGCGCGACGCACGACGCCTATCAGAGAGCAGTGCTGAGATGACCGACATGCTGCCGGTGGCCACCGCGCGGGAGACCCGGGCGTGGTTGTGGGCCGAGCTGCGGTCCCGCAAGCTCGACGTGACCCTCACCCTGGTCTTCGGGCTGCTCGCCGCGGCGGCCGGGGTGGTGCCGGCGTACGCGCTCGGGGTCCTGGTCGACCGGGTCCGGGCCGGTGACGGCGCCGAGGCCATCGTGCCGATCGCCGTGGTGATCGTGATCGCGGCGGTGGCCGGTGGCGCGCTGACCGGGCTGACCACACCGCTGGCCGCACGGCTCGGCGGGCGGATGCTGGCCGACCTGCGCGAGGAGACGGTCGGCCGGGCGCTGCGCCTGCCCGCGACGGTGCTGGAGAAGGCCGGTCGCGGCGACCTGTTGTCCCGGGTCGGCGCGGATGTCGGGGCGATCACCAAGGCGGTCACCGATGTGCTGCCCACGATGATCTCGGCTGTTCTGCTCGGCGGACTGAGTCTGGCCACCATGGCCGGGATGGACTGGCGGTTCGGGCTGGCCGGGGCGGTGGCCGTGCCCTGGTACGTGATCGCCCTGCGCTGGTATCTGCCGCTCGCCGCCCCGCGGTACGCGCAGGAGCGGATCGCCGTCGCCGACCGGGGCCAGCTGCTGGTCGAGAGCCTGCAGGGGCTGCGCACGGTGCACGCGTACGGGGTGCAGGACCGCCACCTGGCCGAGATCGGCGCCGCCTCCGGGCGCGCGCGGGACATCTCGGTCGGGGTGTTCACCCTGTTCACCCGGTTCGTCGGGCGGGTCAACCGGGCCGAGTTCGCCGGCCTGGCCGCGCTGCTGGTGACCGGCTTCCTGCTGGTGCGCTCAAGTGACGTGACGGTCGGGCAGACCGCGGCCGCGGCCGTGCTGTTCCACCGGCTGTTCAACCCGATCGGTCAGCTGATGTTCTACTTCGACGAGGTGCAGGCGGCCGGCGCGAGCCTGGCGCGGCTGGTCGGCGTGGTCCGGGTGCCGGTCGACCCGGCGCCGGACGCTCCGCTGCTGCGGGAAGGGGATCTGGTCCTGGAGGACGTCGGGTTCAGCTACGACGGGGTGAGCCCGGTGCTGCGCGGGGTCACCTTGCGGGTCGCGCCGGGGGAGCGGGTCGCGCTGGTCGGCTCGACCGGGGCCGGTAAGACCACCGCGGCGTCGGTAGCGGCCGGCGTGCTGCGCCCGGACACCGGCCGGGCGCTGGTCGGCGGGGTTCCGGCGGACACCGTGCCGCGCAGCCGGGTGGCCGTGGTCAGCCAGGAGACCCACGTGTTCGCCGGGCCGCTCGCCGAGGACCTGCGGCTGGCCCGTCCCGGTGCGACCGACGACGAGGTGAGGACCGCGCTGGACACGGTCGGGGCGCTGGGGTGGGTGACCGCTCTGCCGGACGGTGTCGCCACGGTGGTCGGTGAGGGAGGTCACGCCCTGAGCGCGGCGCAGGCGCAGCAGATCGCGCTGGCCCGGCTGGTGCTGCTGGACT
>KL571393.1:6724-8799 GCA_000715855.1 Actinoplanes liguriensis | reverse complement strand
AGCCTGTGGGCGGCCTGGGAGTCGCGCACGACAACCAATGCAGGTTAGGCTAACCTAAGTCCGCACGGTAGGTTCGGCGGGCGAAGGGTTCGGACATGACGGCTGGTCTGCGGCAGGAAACCTCGATTGCCGAGAGGCTGGAGCTTCTGGCCCGGTGGAACAACCACTCCCAGCCGGGCGAGACGTCCGATGTGGTCACCGCCTTCATCGAGCAGGTCGCGCGTACGCCGCAGGCCCTGGCGCTGGTTTCCGGCGACGAGCGCTACACCTACGCCGAGCTCGGTGCCCGGGTCTTCGGCCTGGCGCGGTGGCTGCGGGAGCGGGGCATCGGCGCCGAGGACGTGGTCGGCATCGGCATGCCCCGCTCGGCCGAGATGGTCATCGGCGTGCTGGGCGTGCTGGTGTCCGGCGGCGCGTTCGTGCCGGTCGACCCGGCCTGGCCCGCCCAGCGCCGGGAGCAGGTGCTGGCCGAGGCCCGCACCACGCTGGTCCTGACGGGTGCGGACATCCAAGAGGCCGGCACCGCCGAGGCGCCCGTGACGAGCGTCCACGGCGGACAGCTCGCCTACGTGATCTTCACGTCCGGCTCGACCGGCAGGCCCAAGGGCGCGATGATCCGGCACGACGCGATCGCGGAACGGCTGCGCTGGCAGGTCACCCGGATCCTCGGCTTCGGCCCCGGCGACGCGTCGCTGTTCAAGGCGCCGCTCTCGTTCGACATCAGCGTCAACGAGATCCTGCTCCCGCTGGTCTGCGGCGGTTACGTGGTGGTGGCCGAGCCCGGCGGCGAGCGGGACCCGCAGTACCTGCTCGAGCTGATCGCCACCGAGGGCGTCACGTTCGTCTACCTGGTCTCGTCGATGCTCGACGTGCTGCTGCAGATGTCGCGCGGCACCCACCAGCTCGACGGGCTCAAGCACGTCTGGTGCGGCGGCGAGGTGCTCACCCCGGAGCTGTTCGAGCGGTTCCGCGCCCAGCTGGACACCACCCTCTACCACGGGTACGGCCCGGCCGAGGCGACCATCGGCGTCTCGCACGTGATCTACCGGGACAGCGCCGAGCGGATCGCCACCTCGATCGGCCGGCCCAACCCGCACACCCAGCTCTACGTGCTCGACGACGAGCTGCGCCCGGTCGAGATCGGCGTCACCGGCGAGCTCTACGCGGCCGGTTTCCTGCTCGGCCGCGGTTACGTCAACGCGCCGGCGCTGACCGGCGCCCGCTTCGTGGCCAACCCGTTCGGCGAGCCCGGCGCGCGGATGTACCGGACCGGCGACCTGGCCTGCTGGCGGGCCGACGGCTCGCTGGAGTTCGTCGGCCGGGCCGACAACCAGGTGAAGATCCGTGGGATGCGCCTCGAGCTGGAAGAGGTCGAGGCGGCGGTGGCCACCCATCCGGCGGTCCGCCAGGCCGCGGTTCTGGTCAAGGACAAACACCTTTGCGCGTACGCGGTTCTGGACCGCCCCGCGAGCCCGGACGAGCTGCGGCAGTGGTGTGCCGACCGGCTGCCCGAGTACATGGTGCCCAGCACGTTCGTGGTGCTCGACGCGTTCCCGGTGACCGCCAACGGCAAGGTATGTGTATAAGAGACAGGTTCGCGTCGGTGCTGGGCCGGGACACGGTCGGGGCCGAGGACGACTTCTTCGCGCTCGGCGGCGACAGCATCGTGGCCATCGGGCTGGTCCGGGCGGCCCGCCGCGACGGGCTGGCGCTGCGCGCCCGGGACCTGTTCGCCCATCCCACCCCGGCCGCGCTGGCCCTGGTCGTCGGCGAGCCGGAGACCGGCCCGGCCACCGTCGAGCCGACCGGTGCGGTGCCGGCCACCCCGATCGTGGCGTGGCTGGCCGAGACCGGCCCGGCGCTGGACGGCTTCTTCCAGGCGGTGTCGCTGCGCACCCCGGCCGCGCTGACCCCCGCTCGGCTGCACGAGCTGGTCGACGGGCTGCTCACCGCGCACGACGTGCTGCGGGCGTCGCTGTCCGGGGCGACCCTGACCATTCCGCCGGCCGGCTCGGTCACCGCCGCCGACGTGCTCTTCGAGGGCGACCTGGACGCCGCCGTCGCGCGACTGGACC
>KL571393.1:3686-6493 GCA_000715855.1 Actinoplanes liguriensis | reverse complement strand
GATGTGTATAAGAGACAGGCTGCACGTGGTCGTGCATCACGTGGTCGTCGACGGGGTCTCGCTGCGCGTGCTGGCCGAGGACCTGCGCGCGGGTGCGGCGGTGGCCGCTCCGACGTCGTACCGTCAATGGTCCAAGGCTCTTGATGAGCGTGCCTTCGACGACAGCTTCTGGCTGCGGCAGATCGCGGCCACCGACCCGGCGCTGGGGGAGCGGCCGCTCGACCCGGCCCGCGACACCGTGGCCACCGAGCGGACGCTGACCGTGACCCTGCCCCCGGCGGTCGCCGGGCCCCTGCTCGGCGCGGTGCCGGCCGCCATCCACGGTGGCGTCAACGACGCGCTGGTCGCGGCGCTCGTGCTGGCCCTGGCGCAGTGGCGCGGGTCGGCCGGCCCGGTGCTGCTGGAGATGGAGGGGCACGGCCGCGAGGAGCAGGTGGTCGACCTCGACCTGTCCCGCACGGTCGGCTGGTTCACCACGCTGTTCCCGGTCGCGTTCGACGTGCCGGTGGACCGGCCGGTCGGCGAGGTCGTCAAGGCGGTCAAGGAGCAGCTGCGCGCGGTGCCCGAGAACGGGCTCTCCTACGGTGCGCTGCGCTACCTGTCCGGGCGGACCGACCTGGCCGTGCAGCCGCAGGTGCTGTTCAACTACCTGGGCCGGTTCGGGGCCGCGCCGGACGAGGACTGGTCGCCGGTCACCGACGACGGGGTGGTGGCCGAGCGCCGCGACCCGCGGATGCCGCTGCCCCGGGTGATCGAGGTGAACGCGGTCGCCGTGGACGCGCCCGGCGGGACCACGCTGTCGGCGACCTTCAGCTGGCCGAGTCGGGTGCTCGGCGAGGACCGGGTGCGGGACCTGGCCGACCGGTGGGTGCGGCTGCTGACCGGCATCGCCGCCGACCCGCCGTCCGGGCACACCCCGTCGGACTTCCCCCTGGTCAGCCTGGCGCCGGCCGACCTCGACGGGCTCAGCGCCCGCGACGTGCTGCCGCTGACGCCGCTGCAGGAGGGGCTCTACTTCCATGCGACCTTCGCGAGCGGGGACGACCCGTACGTCGTCCAGCAGATCATCGAACTGACCGGGCCGGTCGACGAGCCCCGGATGCGAGCCGCCGCCGGCGCGCTGCTGGACCGGTACCCCAACCTGGCCGCCGGATTCCGCCCGGCCGGCGCCGGAGGCGTGGTCGCGGTGATCGGCGAGCGCCGTCCCGAGCTGCCGTGGCGCTTCCTGACCGGCGACGACACCGACCTCGACCGGATCGCCGCGCAGGAGCGGACCGAGCCGTTCGACCTGGCCCGGCCGCCGGCGATGCGCTACGCCCTGGTGCGCCTCGGCCCGGACCGGCACGCGCTGATCCAGACCGTGCACCACATCCTGGCCGACGGCTGGTCCGTGCCGCTGATCCTCAACGACCTGCTCGCGCTCTACGGCGGCCGGGTCCTGCCGGCCGCCCCGTCCTACCGGGACTTCCTGGCCCGCGCCGACCGGGGCGACGTCGAGGCGTACGCCCGGATGCTCGACGGGGTCACCGAGCCGACCCGCCTGATCGAGCCCGGCCCGGCGCACCCCGCCGGCCGGGTCGAGGCCGTGGTCGACCTGGACCTGCGCCGGCTCGCCAGCGCCCACGGCGTCACCCCCGGCGCGGTGATCGCCGGGTGCTGGGGTGTGCTGCTGGCCCGGCTGACCGGCGGCGCCGACGTCACGTTCGGCTCCACCGTGGCCGGGCGCGGCGGCGACCTGCCCGGCGTCGACACCATGGTCGGCCTGCTGATCAACACGGTCCCGGCCCGGGTCCGCTGCGCGCCCGGGGACAGCGTCGGCGAGGTGCTGCGCGGCTACGCGGCGACCCAGGCGACCGTTGTCGATCACGAGCACACGCCGCTGGCCGAGATCCAGCGACGGACCGGCCTGAGCGAGCTGTTCGACACGCTCGTGGTGGTCGAGAACTACCCGGACGCCACCGACCCGCGGGTCGCCGGGATCCGGGTGATCGAGGCGCCGCACTACCCGGTCACGCTGATGGTCAAGCCGGGCCAGCAGACCGTGGTCGCCCTCACCCACCGGCTCGACCCGGCCGCCGCGGCACGCCTGCTCGACCAGTACGTCCGGGTCCTGACCGGCGATTTCGCCCAGCCGGTGTCCGCGCTGCGCCTGCTCGACGACACCGAGCGCGCCGCCGTGCTCGCGCTCGGGACCGGCGCGCCGCGGCCGCCGCAGGCGACCGTGCCCGAGATGATCGCCGCCGTCGACCCGGCCCGCACCGCCGTGCCCGGCCTCACCTACGGCGAGCTGTGGCGTCGCGCCGGGGAGGTGGCCGGCGCGCTGGCCGCCCACGGGGTGACCCGCGGCGACGTGGTCGGGGTCGCGGTCCGCCGTACCGCCGACCTGCCCGTGGCGCTGCTCGGCGTGCTCCGGGCCGGGGCCGCCTACCTGCCGATCGACCCCGGCTACCCGGCCGCCCGCATCGAGTTCATGCTGGACGACGCCCAGCCGGTCTGCGTGCTCACCGACGACGCCGTCGCCCGGTCGCTGCCACCGCACGACCGGCCGGTGGTCCGCATCCGTACCGCCCGGGGAACCGCCCCGGCCCTGACCGTCGACGGCCGGGACGCCGCCTCGGTCATCTACACCTCGGGTTCGACAGGCGAGCCCAAGGCGGTCGTCGGCACCCACGCCGCCCTGGCCAACCGGCTCGCCTGGGCCCGGGACGCCTGGTCGGCCGGCGCCGAGCCGGACGTCCGGGTGGCCAAGAGCTCGATGTCGTTCATCGACGGCACCACCGAACTGCTGGGCCTGTCTCTTATACACA
>KL571393.1:2805-3514 GCA_000715855.1 Actinoplanes liguriensis | reverse complement strand
GCTGGCCGTGCCGAGCCTGGCCGGCGCGCTGGCCGACACCGCCCCCGAGCGGGTCGCCGGCCTGCGCCGGTGGATCACCAGCGGCGAGGCCCTCGACGCGGCCACCGTGCGGGCGATCCGCGCGGCCAGCCCGCGGGCCGAGATCGTCAACTCGTACGGCTCGTCCGAGGTCGCCGGGGACGTGCTGGCCGGGCCGGTGCTGGACGACGAGCGGGTCACGCTCGGGCGGCCGGTGCCCGGGGCCCGGATCCGGCTGCTCGACGCGATGCTGGAACCGGTCGCGCCGGGCACGGTCGGCGAGATCTACGTCGGCGGCGTGCAACTGGCCCGCGGCTACCGGGACCGTCCCGGCGCGACCGCGGCCCGTTTCGTGGCCGACCCGTTCCAGCCCGGTGAGCGGCTGTACCGGACCGGCGACCTCGGCCGGTGGGTGGGCGACCGGGTCGAGTTCGTCGGCCGCAACGACGACCAGGTCAAGGTCAACGGCCATCGGGTCGAACCGGCCGAGGTGGAGGCCGCGCTGCTGCGCCGGGTCGGGGTCACCGAGGCCGTCGTGGTGGTCCGCGACCGGCGCTCGCTGCACGCCTACGTGGTCGGGGACCGACTCGACCCGGCCGCTCTGCTGGCCACGCTGCGCGAGGAGCTGCCCGCCTACCTCGTGCCGTCGACCGTGACGGTCATCGCGGCCGTGCCTGTCTCTTATACACAT
>KL571393.1:2139-2583 GCA_000715855.1 Actinoplanes liguriensis | reverse complement strand
GGCTCGTCTGTGACGTCTTCGCGGCCGTGCTCAAGGTGGACGAGGTCGGCGTGCAGGACGACTTCTTCGCCCGCGGCGGGGACAGCATCAGCGCGATCCGCGTGGTCAACCTGCTGGCCCGCGACGGCATCACGCTGGCCACCCAGGACATCTTCCGGGCCCGGACGGCGGCCGCCATCGCGCTGCTGGCCGGCGCCGAGGAACCGGCCGCTGCGGTCGAGGCCGGCCAGATCTGGGAGCTGTCACCGCTGCAGCAGGGCGTGTACTACCAGGCGACGTACGCCGACGGCGCCAACACGTACATCGCGCAAAATGTCTTTGATCTTGATCGTCGGATCGACGTGCCGGCCCTGGAGCTGGCCTTCGCGGCACTGCTCGACCGGCACCCGACGCTGCGCGCCGCGTTCCTCGGCGAGCCCCGCCCGCAGCAGGTCATCGCCGCGC
>KL571393.1:0-1874 GCA_000715855.1 Actinoplanes liguriensis | reverse complement strand
AGCCGGGCTTCCCGGACTACCTGGCCTGGCTGGCCGAGCGGGACGTGCCCGCCGCCCAGCAGGCGTGGCGCGAGGCGATCGACGAGCCGACCATCGTCGTCCCGGCCGCGACCGGGCGCGATCCGATCCTCAGCGACCGGGTGCACGCCGTGCTGCCGACCGCCGTCACCACCCGCCTCAACGAGCAGGCGCGCCGGGCCGGGGTCACCCTGAACTCGGTGCTGACCACCGCGCTCGGCCTGGTGCTGGGACACCGGACCGGCCGCTCCGACGTGGTCTTCGGCACCACCGTGGCCGGTCGGCCGACCGACCTGCCGGGCATCGAGAACGTGATCGGGCTGTTCCTCAACACCGTTCCGGTACGCGTGCAGGCCGGCCCGTCCGAGCCGGTCGCCGAGCTGTCCCGGCGCGTGCAGGAGGACCGCCTCGCCCTGGCCCCGCACGAGTTCCTCGGCCTCGGCGACATCCACCGCGCCACCGGTCACGAGCAGCTCTTCGACACCCTCTACGTGTTGCAGAACTTCCTGGCCGACAGCACCTTCGCCGACCTCGAGGCGGCCCAGGGCATCGTCGACGTGCAGTACTCCGACACCACCCACTACCCGCTGACCTGGGTGCTGACGCCGGGCGCGAACCTGCGCATCAAACTGGAGTACCGCCCGGACGTCATCCCGGCCGCCCAGGCCCAGGAGATGATCGCGTCTCTGGCCGGCGTGCTGCGGGCGCTCGCCGACGGTCTCGACGTGGCGGCCGGCGCGATCCCGCTCGGCGGCGGGGCCGCCCTCGACGGCGTGCGCACCGACATCCCGGAGATCTCCATCGCCGGGATGCTGGAGCAGCAGGCCGCCCGGACCCCGGACGAGATCGCGCTGGTCTTCGGCGAGCGGACGCTCACCTACCGCGCGCTGGACGCCCGGATCAACGCGGTCGCGCGCGGCCTGATCGAGCGCGGGGCCGGGCCCGAGCAGATCGTCGCGCTCGCCCTGCCGCGCGGCATCGACATGGTCGTCGCCCTGTTCGCCGTGCTCCGGGCCGGGGCCGCGTACCTGCCGCTCGACCTGGACCTGCCGGCCGAGCGCCGCCAGGTCATGATCGACGACGCCCGGCCGCTGCTCGTGCTGTCGTCGCTGGACGGGATCGAGTCGCCCGACGACTCGGCCGTCGAGGTGCCGCTGGACCTGGACCGCCCGGCGTACGTCATCTACACCTCCGGCTCGACCGGCAAGCCGAAGGGCGTGGTCACGCCGTACCGTGGGCTGACCAACATGCAGGTCAACCACCGGGCCGAGATCTTCGACCCGACCGTGGCCCGGGCCCGGGCCGCCGGCCGCGAACGGCTGCGGATCGCGCACACCGTGTCGTTCTCCTTCGACATGTCGTGGGAGGAGCTGCTCTGGCTGGTCGAGGGCCACGAGGTGCACGTCTGTGACGAGGAGCTGCGCCGGGACGCGACCGCGCTGGTCGCGTACTGCCGTGCGCACGAGATCGACGTGGTCAACGTGACGCCGACCTACGCGCACCACCTCTTCGACGAGGGCCTGCTCGACGGCCACCGGATGTGGCTGGTCCTGCTCGGCGGCGAGGCGGTCACCGAGCACGTCTGGTCCCGGCTGAGCGACCCGGACGGCCCGACCGGCTACAACCTCTACGGCCCGACCGAATACACGATCAACACCCTCGGCGGCGGTACGGAGGACAGCAGCACCCCGACCGTGGGCAAGCCGATCACCAACACCGTCGCCCACGTGCTCGACGGCTGGCTGCGCCCGGTCCCGCCGGGTGTCGCGGGGGAGCTGTACATCGCCGGCGCCGGCCTGGCCCGCGGCTATCTGGGCAGCCCCGCCCTGACCGCGTCCCGGTTCGTCGCGACCGAG
>KL571392.1:93613-94017 GCA_000715855.1 Actinoplanes liguriensis | reverse complement strand
GGCCAGGAGCAGCCGTGAACGCCGGCCGGGGCCGGGATCGGCGAGTTTGCGGGGGCGGCGGCCGTCGGCTGGTGCTGACGGTGGTTATGCGGGGTGGAAAACAACCGTCAGCGCCAGCCGGCTGACGGGGTGAGCGGGCTGGGCGGGTGGTTAGGATTGCGGTGGCAGTTCGACTGTGCGTCACGAGAGATCGCGGCGCGGCTCCGGGAAGGTGTTGCAGCACCTTTCCGGAGCTCAGTCACAGAACACCCGCACCTTGGCGTCGGGCTGGTCCACCTCGACGGTCATCTCGTCCAGGTGCTCGACCAGCTCCTCCAGCTGCTCCGGCTTGAGCTGCGTCAGGTCGAACGGAACCCCCGACCTGCTGAGCTCCTCGTTCGCCTTGACCAGCGCCTGCGGCGGGA
>KL571392.1:91600-93402 GCA_000715855.1 Actinoplanes liguriensis | reverse complement strand
GCCGCCCCCCGGCCCGCAGCAATTGCAGCGGCACCCGCACGTTCACCCGGCCCGGCTCGCCGTTCTCCACGGTGTCGACCTCGACCCGCAGATACTTCGGCTTGCCCGCCGGACGAAGGTCGGACGCCGTCGCCACCGACGGACGGTCCCGGTCGAGCGCGGCGATCAACTGGTCCGCCACCTCCGCGGTGATCTTGCCCTCGGCCAGCATGTCGAGGATGTCCCTGCGTTGTTCGGTCATGACCCTCTCCTCCTACTTATCGAATGCTCACGAGCACGGTCGAACGCCCCTCATGGACGTCGACCCTGGTCCCGGACAGGGCACAGAAGACCTGCCACCCCGTGACGAAGGTCCGCAGCACCGAGACCCGGTAGACCACACAGGCGACGACCGCCGTCAGCGCGGCCAGGACGAGCAGCGGCGAGAAGATCAACGCCACCGGGAGCACCGGCAACCAGATCCGGATCCGGCGATGTGCCGGGCGATCCACCAGCACCGTCATCAGCTGCGGCATCATGCGCCGCCGCCCAGCTCGGCAAGCGCCTGCTGCGCGGTGATCTCGCCCCGGCGGAGCCGGTCGATGACCTCGGCCCGCGGCGGCGCCGGATCAGTCTCGACGAAGTCGAGAAGCTGGGAGATCCGGTTCAGCCGCGACTTGACCGTCGGGTAGCTCACCCCGAAGATCCGCTCCATCTCCTTGATGGAGCCGTGACACCGCACGAACGCCGTCACGAACACCTGGTCCTCGACGCTGAGCTGAGCCAGCTGCGGCGGCTCGAACCCACCCTCGATGGCGACGCCGTTGTCGGCCAGGCGCACCCGCTCGACAACGAACGGCCTGCCCCTGGTCAGGCTCGTCAGCTCCTGCCAGTCCAACGCCCGCTCTGTCATAACTCAAGTTATAGACCCGCCGGGAATTAACTTTCAACAAGTTGATCTTAAGATTCTTAATCTCGGGGGAAACCCAGGGTCGGGTGCTCCGGTCCGCCCAGCTCCCGCGAGACGGCGTCGGCCAGCTCCCAGGTCTCCGGCGCGTGATTCTGCGAGGCCGTGGAGCAGAGCCTCTCGACGATCGAGACCCAGGCCGGGCCGCTCGCCGTCACGGGGATCTCGCCCGTGGCGGCGGACGCGCGCTTCACGGCGTCCCGGATCGGCGCGTGCGTCGAGTAGCCGCCGTTCACGTACCGCTGCACCGGCCCGAGCACCGCCAGCACCATCCGCCAGGTCTGCACGGGCAGCGTCACCGTGTAGTCCCGGCCGGCGTCGACCCCCAGGTCGTCCGGCGTGACCTGCGCGACGGTGAACTCGCACCACGGCGACCAGCCACCGGCCGCGACCCACGGCGGCGTCGCCCGCACCCGCCACCGGTAGGACTCACCGTGCTCCAGGCTGCCGTACCGGCGCAGATCGACGCTCGCCCGCCGCCCGCCCCAGTCGTCCCGGCTTCCCTGGATCTGGCGATCCTGGTCGGTGTAGTGGTCGAGCCCGGTCAGCTGAAAGGTCGAATAGACCAGATCCGGCCCGGGCCCCGCCGTGAAGGTCGCGAACAGCTCCGGCCGGACGGTGTCCAGCACCGGACGATCGGAACCGCTGCCGCAGGCGTAGCCGCCGGTCGACAACTGGGCCGGCATCACCGCCCCGGCGTACTCGGAGTCGTCCGGCGCGGCCGTGTCACCCAGCGGGTTCATCGCCGTCGCGGTGCTGTCGTAACCGCAGGTCTCCGTCTCGGGCAGGCTGACCCGCGCGGCGACCGCGGCCTGGCACTCGGCCAGCGACATCGGTCCCTGTCTCTTATACACAT
>KL571392.1:87844-91367 GCA_000715855.1 Actinoplanes liguriensis | reverse complement strand
GGGCGGCAACTCCGGCGAGGTCGTCACGGGCCGCGGTATCGGCAGGCCGGCCCCGGTACTGAGGATTCCGCGAGTGATCGGCGCTACCGGAGCGAGTCGGCGGCCCGCGGCTCGGTCACCCGGTCGTGGCGCAGCGAGGACCGGGCCGTCTCCTTGGCGGCGAGGACCGCCAGGACGGTGAGCACCGATGCGACCGTCATGTAGATCGCCACCGCCGTCGTGTTCGGGTGGTGCACGTCGCCGAGCAGTTCGAGCGCGATGATCGGGGCAAGCGCCCCGGCCAGGATCGACGCGAGCTGGTATCCGACGGACGCGCCGGTGTACCGCACCGACGTCCCGAAGAGCTCGGCGAAGAACGCGGCCTGCGGGGCGTACATCAGGGAATGAAGGATCAGACCGACGAGCACCGCCAGGATGATCTTCGGCTCCGACCTGCTGCCGACCAGGTCGAAGAAGACGTAGGACCAGATCGCGATCCCGATCGCCCCGGCCAGGTAGAGCGGGCGGCGGCCGACCCGGTCCGACAGCGCGCCGAGCAGCGGCACGAGGAAGAACTGCACGGTCGAGCCGATCAGCAGCGCGGTGAGGATCTTGCTCTTGTCCGCGCTGGTCCCGGCGAACGTCGTCAGGTAGGTGATCGAGATGACGGTGACCAGGTAGTACCCGATGTTCTCGGCCAGCCGCATGCCCATCGCGAGCAGGATCTCCCGCGGATAGCGCCGGATCACCTCCAGCAGCGGCTGGTGCGGCCGGTCGCCGAGCGAGGCGCGCGCCTCCTGGAAGACCGGCGACTCCTCGACGGAGAGCCGCACCCAGAGCCCGACCAGCACGAGCACGGCGCTGATCAGGAACGGGATGCGCCAGCCCCAGGAGTGGAACGCGGCGTCCGACTGGACCAGCGCGAGCAGCCACAGCACCCCGGTGGCGAGCAGGTTGCCGAGCGCGACGCCGGCCTGCGGCCAGGACGACCAGAAGCCGCGGCGCGCGTCGTCGCCGTGCTCGGCGGCCATCAGCACCGCGCCGCCCCACTCGCCGCCGACCGCGAAGCCCTGCAGGAGCCGGCAGACCAGGAGCAGGATCGGGGCGCCGACCCCGATGGTGGCGTAGGTGGGCAGCAGTCCGATCGCGACCGTCGCGAGACCCATCAGCATCAGCGACACGATCAGCATCTTCTTGCGGCCGACCCGGTCCCCGAAGTGGCCGAAGACCACCCCGCCGAGCGGGCGGGCGACGAAGCCCAGCGCGTAGGTGCCGAACGCGAGGAGCGTGCCGGTGACCGGATCAGACTTCGGGAAGAACAGGCTGCCGAAGACCAGGGCGGCGGCGGATCCGTACAGGAAGAAGTCGTACCACTCCACGGCGGTACCGACCAGGGAAGCGAAGACGACCTTGACGATCGGGGCACGTGCGGTGGTCGACATGTGCATCCTCTCCAAAGGTGTGACGTAGGTTACGGGGACGCTACGTCCCAGCAGGTCACCAAGCCCATGGATCGGATCCACACATCCAACTCGCGCTATGTGTGGTCGGCACCCAGCGAGAGGCGGTTCAGGCGCAGAGCCAGCTGGAGGTCCAGGGCCCGGCCCGGGTGCTGCCAGTCGTCGCCGAGCAGCTGCGCCACCCGGTCCAGGCGCTGGGTGACCGTGTTGACGTGCACGTGCAACGCCTCGGCCGCCTTCGCCAGCCCGCCGCCGGAGTCGAAGTAGACCTCCAGGGTGGTGATCAACGCGGTGCCCCGGCGGGCGTCGTAGTCGATCACCGGGCCGAGCGCGCCCCGGACGAAGCCGGCGACGTCCCGGCGCTCGCCGAGCAACAGGCCGACGTACCCCAGCTCCTCGGTCCCCGCCCCGGAGCCGGACCGGCCGAGAGTGATCAGCGCGCTCAGGCACTGGTCGGCCTCCCGGTACGCGGGCGCGACCGCGGCCGCCCCGCGCGCCGGACCCGCGCCACCCGCGGTGACCGGCCGTCCCAGCGCGCGGCTGAGCTCCCTCGCCACCTGGCGAGCGGTCCCGGCCGGGTCCTCCCCCGGCAGCAGCAGCGTGACCCGCCCGTCGCGGGTCATCGCCAGGCCGCGACGACCGGCGGCGAACGTGCGTGCCCAGGAGACCGCGCGCTGCCGCAGGCCGTCCCCGGTCTCGTCGCCGGCGGTGACGATCACGTACGGCGCGTCGACGTCGAGCCCGAGTCGCGCCGCCCGATCGCGTACCGCGTCCGGGTCCCGCACCGGCCGGCTGATCAGGTCGTCGAGCAGGTCGCCGCGCACCTGCGCCTCGGCCTCGGCGACGGTCCGCCGGAAGAGCAGCAGCAGGGCGGTGACCTGCGCGGCGCGTTCCAGGATCCGCTGGTCGGCCGGCGCGAGCGGGGTGTCCGGGCGGAACACGAGCGCGCCCAGGTTGTCCGCGCCGGCCACGATCGCGGCGATGACCAGGTCGTTGCGGCGGACGCTGCGGCCCTCCCCGCGCGAGGCCGCGACCGCCTCGCCGGCCGTGGTCTCCTCGGGCTCCGGCACCGGCACGGCCGACCCGGGCGTCCGCGCGGTCGCCAGCGCCCGGCCCTGCGCGTCGATCACCAGCAGCGCGCCGTGCAGCACGTCGACCAGGTCGGCCGCGACGTCGTCGACTCCCCCGCCGCGCAGCACCAGGGCGGTCATCCGGTCGTGGGCGTCGGCCGCGCGCTCCACCGACCGGCTGTGCGCCTGGATGGTGGAGTTCGCCGCGGACAGCTCGCCGAGCGCGGTCTGCGTCTCGGTGAGCAGGCGCGCGGTGTCCAGGGCGACCGCGGCGTGCGCGGCCAGCGAGAGCAGCAGCGCGACCTCCTCGCGGGCGAACGGCCGCTCGGCCCGGTTCGCGGCGAAGAGCACGCCGATCACCGCCGAGCCGAGCCGCATCGGGACGCCGAGGATCGCGATCAGCCCCTCGTCGCCGACACCGTGGTCGATGTCGCTGGTGTGCGCGAAGCGGGCGTCGGCCGGGTAGTTCGCGGTCGCGTACGGCGCCCCGCTCTGCGCGACCAGCCCGCCCAGTCCCGCGCCGGGCGGCAGCCGCAGCCGCTGGAAACTGGCCGCCACCGAGCCGTCGGTGATCCGCATGTACGTGTCCCCGCGCTCCGCGTCGTTGAGCGTCATGTACGACACGTCCGCGTTCAGCAGCGTCCGCGCCCGGTGCACGATCGCCCGCAGCACCGCGTCGACGTCCCGCAGCCCGGCCAGGTCCCCCGCGGTGTCGTAGAGCGCGGACAGCTCCTCCTCGCGGCGACGCCGGCGCTCGAGCAGCGCCCGCACCTTCAGCGCGAGCAGTTTCGCCTGCTCCAGCTCGTCCAGCTCGGCGGCGGGCGCGCCGGACGCACGGGCGGCGATCAGCGGCCGCTCGAACTCGACCAGGGCGGCCTCGCGCGCGAGCAGGTCCAGGTATTCGAGTCCGCGCGACATGGCGACACAGTACGGGCCGGGTGGCGGCGATCCACATGTACACGCGAGCCATGCCCGGCCACCTCCGGGTGGGCGTTTTCCCTATCGCGGCGGGAG
>KL571392.1:84814-87612 GCA_000715855.1 Actinoplanes liguriensis | reverse complement strand
TGTGTATAAGAGACAGGGCCACCACGCTCGATGCGATCACTGTCTCGACCCGTCCACGCGGCGGGCCTGATCGTCGTGGCCGCCTGCGGCTGGCTGCCGGCCACCGTGGTCCTCGGCGTGCTCGGCATCGTGGTCACCGTCCCGGTGTGGATCCTGTGGCCGGTCGCCTTCTGCTCGGTGCTGACGTCGGTGGCCGGTTGTCTGCTGGCCGCGCGTACCGGCACCGCCGAGGGCCGCACGTTCTGGCGGCGGCTCGCGGGTGCGCTCACGGTCCTCGCGGCCGGCACGGTCGGCCAGGCGTTCGACACGGTGCGGCATCCCACCCAGGCCGTGGCGATGAGCCCGGTCACCGGCGCGCTCTATTTCGGCGCGGTCCTGCTGGCGGTGCTGGCCCTGCTGCGTCTGCCCGGCCGCGGCCGTACCTGGCAGGCCCGGGTGACGCTCGGCATGGACGTGGCGATCGTCGGGGTGGCGTCCGGCCTGGTGATGATCCAGGGCGTGGACGTCATGCCGGTGCCGGTTGCCGACGGCCTGCTCGCGACCGCGCTGCGCGGCATCGTGCTGGGCGTCGCGACCGCGGCCGTGGTCGCCGTCGTCAAGGTGGGGATGAGCGGCGGCGGTCACGTCTCCGCGCGGGCGCTCTGGATCCTCAGCCCGGCCGGTTTCCTCGGGCCGCTCGCCATGATCCTGGCGGTGGTCTTCCAGCCGTGGCCGCACCTGGCCCCGACCGCCGTCGTGCTGCCGATGCTGGCCGTGCTGCTGACGTCCGCCACCAGGGCGCAGGTCCGGTCGGACGGGACCGGGCCCGCGGTGGCACAGGACGTCCGGGTGGATGTCCGCCATCGGGGGATCAGCCGGGTTCCGTACGTCTCGGTCGGGGTGACCGCGGCCATGCTGCTCACCGTGACCCTGCACTACGGGTACCTGCCGGCCGGGCTCGCCGCCGGGAGCGTGGTGCTGATCCTGCTGGTCCTGGTGCGGCAGCACGCCGCGCTGCGGGACAACGGCCTGCTCGCCGACCGCCTCGCCGACCAGGCCCGGTACGACGACCTGACCGCGCTGCCGAACCGCCGCTTCTTCACCGACACGCTGCACGGGCGGACCGGCGCCACCACCGTCGCGGTCTGCGACCTGGACGACTTCACCGCGCTCAACGACCGGCTCGGCGACGACACCGGCGACGAGATCCTGCGGCAGGCCGCCGAGCGGATCGCACTCACCGTGGGCGGATCGGCGCAGGTCGCACGGCTGCTCGGCGACGAGTTCGGCGTGCTGCTGCCGGCCGAGCACCCGCTCGCCGGGGGCACGCGGCTGGCCGAGGCCCTGGTGCACGCGTTCCAGGCGCCGCTGCCGGTGGGCGTGCACGACCTGCTCGTCACCGTGACCGTCGGGTCCGCGGCGGGGCGGGACGAGGTCGTACCGGATCTGCTTCGCCGTGCCGAGCTGGCCCTGCAGGCCGCCCAGCGTGTCGGCGCGAACCGTCACCAGCAGCACACAGCTGACCTGGACGCCTCCGCGCAGCACCACGCGGATCTCGCCGCTGCTCTGCGCCGTGGCCTGGAGCTGGGCGAGTTCCGGTTGGTCTACCAGCCCATCGTGGAGCTGCCGCTGGGCACGCTGCACTCGGTGGAGGCGCTGGTCCGCTGGCACCCGGAGGGCGGGACACCGGTGTCGCCGGCCGAGTTCATCCCGGTCGCCGAGCAGACCGGCCTGATCGTCGACCTGGGCGCCTGGATCCTGGAGACGGCCTGCACCGACGCGGCCGCCTGGCGTGACCGGCACGGCGAGGCCGCGCCCCGGATCAGCGTCAACGTCTCCGCGCGGCAACTGCTCGACCCGGAGCTGCCCGCCCTGGTCGCCTCGGTCCTGCACCGGCACGCGCTGCCGCCGCAGCAGGTCACCCTGGAGATCACCGAGACCGCGGTCTTCGCCGGCGGCCCGGCGCTGCACACCGTGCGGGCGCTGCGTGGGCTCGGCGTGGGCATCGCCCTGGACGACTTCGGCACCGGGCACTCGTCGCTCACGCTGCTGCGGACCTGCCCGGTCACGACGCTCAAGGTGGACAAGTCGTTCATCGACGAGCTGAACGGCGGGCCGGAGCAGGAGGCGATCGCGGCCTCGCTGAGCGGGATCGCGTCGACGATGGGCCTGCGGGCGGTCGCCGAGGGTGTGGAGACCCAGGCCCAGGCGGATCGGCTGCACGATCTCGGGTACCGGTTCGCGCAGGGCTTCCACTTCGCGCGACCGCTCCCGGCCCATGACATCGACGCGTCCCTCCTGGCAACCGCATAGCCCATAAGTGAGACGCTTTCCTCCTGGCAACCGCGTAGCCCATAAGAGAAATGAGATGCAGATCTACAGGCATCAGGGTTTGGCGCGAAGTACCGTGACGGCGTGTTGACAACAATGGACCTGACCAGCGCCGACCTCGACGAGATCCGGAAGTCCGCGCTCGGCGCGGCCGACCCTCTCGGTATCGCGGCCGGCCTGGCCGAAGCGGTGGACGCCGGGCGGCTGGCCGACCCGGGCGTCGCCGGTGAAGCGCTCACCCTGGCAGCGGAGATCGCCGAGAGCCGCTCGAAGTTCGACGCGGCGCTGCGCTATGCGGACCGGGCCGTCGAGGCGTACGGGCAGAGTGCGGACGGCAAGGCGGGCGCCGCCCACGCCCTGCACGCCCGGCTGCTGTTCCGGGCCGGTCGCGCGGAGGAGGCGATGGCCGAGCTCGAGCCCCTGCGCCCGCTGCTCAGCCAGCACAACGACGCGGCGGCCTACCTGACCGTGGCGCTGGCCACCGGCGG
>KL571392.1:83586-84561 GCA_000715855.1 Actinoplanes liguriensis | reverse complement strand
TCCTCGGCCGAGGACGCCGGCCTGCTCTTCTTCCTGCTGCAGCAGCGCCACCAGATCCGGCACGCGCTCAACCTGCCGCACGACGCCCACGACAACCTGTCCGACCGCCTGGAGACCCGGCTCGCCAACGCCTCGGCCGCCGCGGTCGGCGACGAGCTGCTGTTCTTCCCGCAGGCCGAGTTCGATCAGGTGATCGCCAAGTGGCCGGCGCTGGCCACGGTCTATGGCCCCGACTGGGACGAGCACCGCGCCCGCCTGGAGCGCGAGCTCTCCCGCCGGGCCGCGTCCAACCCGGCGCCGCTCCCGGGCACCGCCGACGGCCTGGCCGCCTTCGCCGGCGCCGACGGGGACCCGGCCGACCCGAAGTCGCGCGCCGGCTACACCCGCCAGCTCGCCGCCCGGCCGTCCCAGGTCACCTGGCCGCCGGAGCGCAACGGGTCCTGCTGGTGCGGTTCCGGCCTCAAGTACAAGAAGTGCTGCCTCCCGCGGGGCCGCGCCTGAGGGCGTTGATCGTGCTGGACCGGAGCCCGCTTCATGGAGAGCCAGGAGCGGGCTCCGGTCGAGGTCCCGCAAACCCCGTGCCATCACGGAGCGCGGAATCCGGTGGGCGTGTGGGATAGTTCCCGACCATGATCGAGACCATTGATCTGACCAAGGCGTACCGCCGGGTCCGGGCGGTCGACGGCATCTCCTTCACCGCCAGGCCCGGCCGGGTGACCGGTTTCCTCGGCCTCAACGGCTCCGGCAAGACCACGACGCTGCGCATGCTCCTCGGGCTGACCCGTCCCACGTCCGGCACCGCGCTGATCAACGGCCGGCCCTTCGACGAGTTGAAGAACCCGTTACGCGAGGTAGGCGCGGTTCTGGAGCAGGGCATCAGCCATCCGGGCCAGAGCGGCCGGGCGCACCTGATCACGCAGGCGATGCTGGCCGGCGCGGACCGCGCCCGGGTCGACCTGCTGCTGGAGACGGTCG
>KL571392.1:80981-83333 GCA_000715855.1 Actinoplanes liguriensis | reverse complement strand
GCCGGCGAACGGCCTCGACCCGGAGGGCATCGCCTGGCTCCGTGGGCTGCTGCGCGCGCACGCCGACGCCGGTGGCACGGTGCTGATCTCCAGCCACCTGCTGGCCGAGCTGGCGCAACTCATCGACGACGTGGTGATCATCGCGAACGGCAAGGTCCGGCGGGAGACGACCCTCGCCGAGCTGGCCGGCGAGGAGGGGGTGCGCCTGCGGGTGCGCGGCCGCGATCCGGTGCGGTTGTGGCGCGCGTTCGAGGAGGCCGGTGGCAAGGTCACCGCCGAGGATCAAACCCTTGAGGTGTACGGCCTGTCCCCCGAGGACGCGGGTGAGATCGCCTTCACCGCGGGCGTCCCGCTGTACGAGCTGTCCGCCGACGCCCCGAGCCTCGAACAGGTCTTCCTGGAACTGGCGGCCGCCTGATGCTCACCCTGATGCGCAGCGAGCTCTACCGGATGGCGTCGATCCGATCGAGCTGGATCTCCCTGGCCCTGTTCGGTTCGGTGGCCGCCGCGTCCGGCATCCAGGACGCGAGCATGTGGGCGCTGTTCGCCGGGATCGGCGCGTTCGGCGTCTCGGTCCTCACCGTCACCCAGCACTACCAGCACCGGACGATCTCGCTGCTCTACCTGGCCCGGCCGCGGCGCCTGCGCGTGCTGCTCGCCCAGACGCTGACGACGGTCGCGGTCACCGAGGCGCTCGCCGTGCTCAGTGGAATTCCGGCGCTGGTGAGGTGGGGCGGCGAGACGTACTTCGAGACGCTCTTCGTCGTACCGGTGATGGCGGTCTTCGGCGCCGGCCTGGCCGCGACCGTGCGCCGGGCGGCGTGGCTGATCAGCGGGTTCGGCATCTGGTTCGTGATCGTCGAGGGCGTCGCGACCGGCCTGCGATGGCCACTGCCGATGTCGTCCTATTTGAAGGCGGCGAGCGGCGACGCCTTCTACCAGGAGATCTTCATCGTGTGGGCGATCGCCTCGGTGGCGGTGGCCGCGGTGGCCCTGCGCCGGGACCTGACGAGCGACTGACGGCCCGGTCCAGGCGGTCGTTCGCACGAGGCCCCCGCCGGCACTCACGGTCGATTTTCCGCCCGATGATCACCGTGAGTGCCGGCCGGGTCAGTTCCCGGTGCGGATCGGGACCGCGACGCTGCTGCTCCACGGCACGGCCTGGCTCAGCCACGGCACCGCGGCCAGATCGATCCCCAGCTCGTCACCGGTGACCTTCGCCTTGCGCCGGAACGCGAACCGGTACGTGACGCTGCCCTCTGCCGCGGGCGCCGCCACCGTCACCGAGTACGAGCCCGGCAACGCCTTCACGACCGGCCACTTGGTCCCGGCCCGTTCGAGTCCTTCCGGCGGATAGAACGTCAGCGCGACCCGCCCGGGGCGCGCGCCGCGCACGTGCGTCACGGTCACGTCGACGCTGCCGGAGCGGTATCCGCCGCTCGCCGCCCCGAGCACCAACTCGCCCGCGGTCACCCGCATCTCGGTCACGTGCGGGTTCAGCGGCATCCGCCGCTCGCCGCTGACCTGCTCGAACGTGCCGTTCCGGAGGGCGTACCCCCGGCTCTGCCAGATCTGCGGCGTGCGGTCGGCACAGCAGCGCTGGTAGTCGCCGACCACCGCGGTGACGACGCCGTCCGCGCCGACCTTCGTCCCGTTGCCGCGGATGTCGCGGATCTGCCCGGTGGTGGCCACCACCGGGCCGAGCGACACGATCCGCCCGGACCGGTCCCGGTCGTAGGCGACGAGTTGCTTGCTCCCGCCTTCGATCATGCAGCCGAGCAGCACGATCGTCTCGTCCGTCCCGTCGTGGTCGACGTCACCGTAGGACACCGAGAGGATCAGGACCGCATCCCCATACGGCGGCCGACCGCTCGGCACGGTCCGCGGCTCGATCGCCACCGACCCGTCGTGGAACCGCAGCGATCCGGACGGCCCCTGCACGTTGTCGGCAGGCCAGGCCGGTACGTCGAGCGTCGCCTCGCGCAGCGCGGCCAGGGGGATGTGGCCGTCCGGCGGCGGCACGTCGAACGAGGCCCGGACCAGCGGGTAGATGCCGAGTGGCAGCGCGACCATCAGCGTCAGCACGGCGGTGAACAGCACGGCGAGCCACGGCCGCGGCTTGGGGACTGGGGGAAGCGGAGAAAAGTCCATCGTGCGCAGATTTTGAACTATAAAGACCGCCGAGCACCAGAAAATCCTCCGAAACCACCCAGACCGGTGACCGCCCGCCCGGCCCCGGCCGGCGAGCTGGGGGCTGGCGCGCTGGTCGGCCGGCGCTGAGGCTGGCGCGCCGGTCGGCTGGCGCGCTGGGGCCTGGCGCGCCGGCGGGCTGGTTCTCACCGTGGTTATGAG
>KL571392.1:75776-80774 GCA_000715855.1 Actinoplanes liguriensis | reverse complement strand
GTTATGAGGCACGAATAACCACGGTGAGAACCAGCCGGGGAGCCGGAGCGAGG
The DNA here is from genome assembly GCA_000715855.1 of Actinoplanes liguriensis. Taxonomy (GTDB): domain Bacteria; phylum Actinomycetota; class Actinomycetes; order Mycobacteriales; family Micromonosporaceae; genus Actinoplanes; species Actinoplanes liguriensis. The sequence goes on along the minus strand of KL571392.1, from coordinate 80,721 downwards.
GCTGGGGACCGACCGGATTGCGCCCGGAAGTTTCGGACCCTAGATTGTTCATCGACAGATCTAAATACTTCCTGCACGGTCAGGAGCGACGAGCATGCAACTGACATCCCTCGCCCGCCTGGGCACGGTCGCGCTCCTCGGCGCCGGCCTGCTCACGGCCACCAGCCCGGCGACGGCCGCCCCACGATGCGACGGCTACGTGGCGCTCACTTTCGACGACGGGCCCACCCCCGGCAACACCGAGCAGCTGCTGCAGGTGCTGCGGTCCGCCGGGGCGCGCGCCACGATGTTCAACACCGGCGCGAACGTCGAGGCCAACCCGGCTCTGACGCGGGCGCAGCTGGCCGCCGGGATGTGGCTCGGCAACCACAGCTGGGACCACCCGCACATGACCACGCTGACCGCCGCCGAGCAGTCCTCGCAGATCGCCCGCACCCAGGACGTGATCAAGCGGGTCACCGGGGTCACACCGAAACTGTTCCGCCCGCCGTATCTGGAGACCGACGACGCGCTGCGCGCGATCGAGCGGCGCTACGGCCTTCGCGAGATCAACGCCGACGTCGACTCCCGCGACTGGGACAACACGTCGGTCGACCAGATCGTCGAGAACGCCCGTGCGCTGCAGCCCGGCGGCGTGATCCTGATGCACGACTGGCCGCCGAACACCCTGCTGGCGGTCCCCCGGATCGTCACCGAGCTGCGCGCCCGCGGCCTGTGCCCCGGGCAGATCTCCACCGGCACCGGTCACGCGGTCGCGCCCGGGCCGGTCACGCCGGTGTCCCGCCAGGTGCACACCGCGGGGCGGACGGCCGAGGTGGGCACCGGCGCGGCGTTCACCTGGCCGGGCGTCTACTTCGAGGGCCGGTTCCGCGGCACGAGCGTCGGGCTCGCGATCAACGACGCCGTCAACGACTACGACGTCCAGATCGACGGCGGGACACCGACGACCCTGGTCACTCCGGGTGACACCACGCGCTGGATCACCGGGCTGTCGCGGGGCGATCACACCGTACGCCTGGTCAAGCGCACCGAAAGCCCGTGGAACCTGGCACAGTTCGGCGGTCTCGTCCCCGGCCCGGGCGGGAGGATCCTCGCCGCGCCGGCCGCCCGGCATCGGCAGATCGAGTTCATCGGCGACTCCTGGACCGCCGGCTACGGCGACATGTCGACCAGCCGCGACTGCTCCGGCGCGGGTGTGCTGACCCGCAACAGCAACGCCGATCAGGCCTTCGGCGCGCGTACCGCGAAGGCGCTGAACGCCGACTATCAGATCAACGCGTGGTCGGGCATCGGCATGGTCCGCAACTACAACGGCAGCAGCCCGGGAATCGACTACCGCACCTATTACGACCGGGCCCTGCAGGCAGTCGATGATTCGGTGTGGAAGCGGCCCGCGTCCTGGCATCCGCAGGTCGTCGTCATCGGTCTCGGCATCAACGACTTCTCCACGCCGCTCAACCCGGGTGAGAAGTGGGCCGACGAGCCGGCGTTGACCGCCGACTATGTCGCCGCCTATCAGGGTTTCCTCGACAAGCTCCGGAAACGGTACGGCCCGGGGACGCGGTTCGTGCTCACCTATCCCGACCTGAGCTATCGGACGACCGCGCTCGCCGATTCCGTTCAGCGGATCGTCAGCAGCCGTCATGACCGGGTGAGCGCGCTCTACTACGACAATGCGGCGCTCGGCCTCGATCTGCTCGGCTGCGACTGGCATCCGTCCCTGCACGACCACGCGATCCTGGCGGGGACGCTCACGACGTACCTCCGGGGTCTGTTCTCCTGATCCGTTGCTTTCCTTCAGGCGCGCCGGGCGGGATCGTGACTGCCCGGCGCGCGGTCAGGGCAGCAGGGCATCCAGATCCGGTTTCGCCGTCAGCAGCTGGTCGGTGACGGCCAGACCGGCGAGGGTCTCGACGGAGGCGCGGTTCACCTCGGCGGGCCACTTCGGCAGGACCAGCGCCGCACGGACGGTGGGGTCGATCTTGGTGTACGTGCCGATCACCTCCCGCACCTGGTCGGGGTGGCTGTCGGCGTACGTCAGGGACTTCTTCATCGCCTCGGTGAAGCGCCGGACGAGATCCGGGTTCGACGAGATCAGCTGATTCGACGTGAAGTACATGGCGACGGTCAGGTCGGGCGCGGCGTCCACGTAGCTGGAGGCGATCTTGCGTGCGCCGGCCAGCACCGCGGCCTGCTGGAACGGCTCGACCACGAAGATCGCGTCGACCTGGCCCGACTCCAGCGCCGGGACCTGGTCGGGGAAGGCGAGCTCGGTGAACTTGACCGCGGTGGCGTCACCGCCGTCCTTGCGCACCGACGCCCGTACGCTCGTCTCGACGATGTTCTTCAGGGTGTTGGCCGCGACCGTGTGCCCGGCCAGATCCTTCGGCGACTTGATCGGGCTGTCCGCCTTGACGAACAGTCCCGCGAAATCCTTGCCGTCGACCCCGGTCGAGTTCGTGCCGTTCGCCACGACCTTGATCGGCAGTTTCTTGGACGCCCCGAGCAGCAGGGAAATCGTGTTGCTGAAGCCGAACTGGTATTCCCCGCCGAGCACCGCCGGCACGATCGCCGCTCCGCCCTGCGCGGTGGTCAGGGTCAGGTCGATGTTCTGTTCCTTGAAGAAGCCCAGCGCCCGGCCGACGTAGATCGGCGCCACGTCGACGATCGCGATGACCCCCGCGTTGACCTTCTCGAGTTGGGCGCCGGAGTCGGTCTGATCGCCGGAGTCGCCGCAGGCGGTGAGGAGGAGAACCGTCGCGGCCAGCGTGGCGGAGAGCCGGGATCGAGGCATGTGGAACCCCATTCTTCGGTTTCTCCGCAAGATATGGCAGCCATTTGATCACGTCAATGATCGCGTGACCGTTTTTTCCGCTTCGGTGCGGCCCGGTCCAGCGCGTCGATCAATTTGTCCAACACGCCCGGAAATGGTGAGGAGGTGATCTGGGTCAAATGATCACGGGCTTTAGCCAGATTCGGATAATCCTCATCCGAAAAGGATGCGTACACCTCGGCGAGCGCCCGCTTGTCCGCCTCCTCCTGGCCGGGGCCGAGCTCGATCGCGTCCATAGCGGCCAGCGCCAGCACCGCGTCGATGAAGTCCCGGAAGTGACGGACCGCGTCGGCCGGCGCGAACCCGGCGCGGAGCAGCAGGCCGATGCCGATGTCGTCGGCCCGCAGCTCGTTCGGCCCGGCGGTGAACCGGATGGCCCGCAGCTGCGCGAGGCGCGGGTGGCGCAGCATCGAGTCGTGCACGCCGCGACCCATCTCGCGCAGTGACTCCCGCCAGTCCGCCCCCGGCTCGAAGTCGGCGAGGGTCTCGCTGATCAGCCGGTCGGCGACCGCGATCAGCAGCGCGTCCATGTCCCGGAAGTAGCGGTAGATGGCGGACGGGTCGGCCCCGAGCTCGACGCCGAGGCGACGGACGGTGAGGGCGTTCCCGCCGGGCGCCTCGATCAGCCGCAGCGCAGCATCGATGATCATGGATGGTTCGAGGATCACGCCGCTGCGCGTCGGCCGCCGCCGGACCCGGTCAGCGCCGCCCCGGGAGATCGTCATTCGGGAGCTCCTTATGTCAACGCTTTGACCTAGTTATGTCAACGCATTGACCTAAGCGTACCGCACGCGCTTTCCTATGGCCCTGACCAGGGAGGATCAGCATGCGGGCGGACACACCGGCCTACGACCTTGACATCCGGACCGACGAGAAGCGCATCCGCGCGGCGCTCAACGACGCGGCCCGGACCCCGTTCTGGCTCGAGGATCCCGGCCGTCCCGCCCCGCAACCCGCCCTCATCGGCGCCATCGAGACCGACCTTCTGATCATCGGCGGCGGTTACTGCGGGTTGTGGACCGCGCTGCAGGCCAAGGAGAACGACCCCGGCCGGGACGTCGTCCTGGTCGAGGGCGAGGAGATCGGCTGGGCGGCAAGCGGCCGCAACGGCGGATTCGTCGAGGCCAGCCTCACCCACGGCCCGGAGAACGGGCAGCGCAACTTCGCCGGTGAGCTGGACGTTCTCGGCTCGCTCGCCGAGGAGAACTTCGCCGCGTTCCGGGACTCGCTGATCAAGCACGACATCGACGCCGAGTGGCACGAGGAGGGCGCCCTGGAGGTCGCCACCGAACGTCACCAGGTCGACGAACTGCGGGCCATGCCCGGCCGCTTCTACGACGAGGACGAGCTCGCCACGCTCGTCCGGTCGCCGCTGTACCGCGCCGGCGTGCTCCGGGAGACCGGCGCCGCGCTCGTCCACCCGGCGAAGCTGGCGTGGGGACTCAAGAAGGCGTGCCTCGAGCTGGGCGTACGCATCTACGAGCACACCCCGGTGACCCGGCTCAGCGACCGGGGCCGCACGGTCCGCGCCACCACCGGCATGGGCACCGTCCGTGCCCGCAAGATCGTGCTGGCCACCAACGGCTTCCCGTCGCTGCTGCGGCGCAACCGGTTCCTGACCATCCCGATCTACGACTACGTGCTGATGTCCGAGCCGCTCACCCCGGCGCAGCGCGACGAGATCGGCTGGGAGGGCAACTTCGGGATCGGCGACTGCTCGCGGCAGTTCCACTACTACCGCAAGACCGCCGACAACCGGATCCTGTGGGGTGGGTACGACGCGGTCTACCACCGCGGTGGCGGCATCCGCCCGGAGTTCGACCAGAACCCGGAGACCTTCGCGCGGCTGGCCGACCACTTCCTGCGTACGTTCCCGCAGCTCGGCGACATCAAGTTCACCCACGCCTGGGGCGGCATGATCGACATGTCCACCCAGCTGGCCGCGTTCCAGGGCCTCGCCATGGGCGGGAAGGTCGCCTACAGCAGCGGCTTCACCGGGCTCGGGGTGGCGGCCACCCGGTTCGCCGGGTCGGTGATGCTCGACCTGCTGGCCGGGGCGGACACGCCGCGGACCCGGCTGCGGATGGCGACCAAGCGGCCACTGCCGATCCC
>KL571392.1:72753-75634 GCA_000715855.1 Actinoplanes liguriensis | reverse complement strand
CCCGGAGCGCTGATCGGTGTCGGTCAGCCGCCACACGGAGCGACAACTCGGACTCCCGCCACCGCGGGCCGCTCCGTCCGCGCTGCCACCACCGCCAGCCGCGCCGCCGCCGCGGGACAGCACTGCCCCGGCGATGGAGACCACCAGCAGGACGGTCGACGCCGCGTTCAGGACCGGCCAATGCAGTGAGTGATCGTGACCGGAAAGGACCATCAACGACGGGTGCAGGGCGAGCATGACGGCGGTCATCGCCGCCGTCATGCGCCACACCGCCGGCGTCGGACCCCGCCACAGCCGGGCCGCGCACGGCAGGCACAGCGCCGTCATCCCGAGAGCCAGCCCGGTCAGCGCCAGGTTCCCGGCCCGCAGCCCGGTCCAGGCGACCACCCCGTGAGCCAGGGCACAGCCCAGGCTGAGCACCGCCGCGAGCCGCCCCGCCCACTCCCCCATCGTCCTCACCCACTTATGACGTTCGGAGCCACGCGAAATCGACGGCCGGGCAGAATCGACGAGACGGGCGTCACCTCCGACACGCTACCCACGTCCGCCGGCGCCCGGTTCCGCCGACCGGCCAGATGTCCCCGCACCACCCAAAACCGATACAGAGCAGTCAATACGCAATTACCGTTTTTCGTTGACCGTCGCAAATGGAGGGCCCTAGGCTGCGAAAAATTTGATCAGTTTCCGGAAGGGAACGAGCACACGATGCGGATTCCGAAACGCCTGGTGGGCGCCGCGACGATCGTCCTGGTGACAGCCCTGAGCCCCGCCCCGGCGAGCGCCACCACCGCGAGCGCCGACTGCGTCACCGACCCGTCCGCCCACCTCAGCACGGTGCCGAGCCCGGAGACGTTCCTCGGTTTCCCGCTCGGCACGGGCCAGCAGCGGGTCGTCACCAACACCGAGATCCGCGACTACCTGAGCGCGGTGGACAGGACCTCCGATCGCGTGGTCACCGGCACGATGGGCAGGAGCGTCCTCGGCCAGCCGCTGAACTACGCCGTGGTCGCCAAGCGGAAGACCGACCTGGACGATGTCGCCGACGAGATCCGCAGCCTGCGGGATCCGCGGACGTTGCCGGCCGCCCGGGCCCGCCGGATCGCCGCCGGGAAGCCGGCCATCGTCTGGGTCGCCGGCAATGTGCACGGCGGCGAGACGAGCGGCGCCGACGCGTCCCTCAAAACGCTCTACGAGCTGGCGGCCGGCCTCTCCTGCGAGGTCCAGAAACGCAACGACAACCTGATCACGGTCATTCTGCCGACCCAGAATCCGGACGGCCGGGACGCGCTGCGGCGGCAGAACGAATTCGGCTTCGACCTGAACCGCGACTGGTTCGCGCGCACCCAGCCGGAGACCGACAGCAAACTCGAACTGCTGCGACGATTCCCGCCGCAGGTCTTCGTCGACGCCCACGAGATGGGCGGCCAGCGGTACTTCTTCCCGCCGAACGCGGACCCGATCCACCACGAGATCGCCGACGCGCCGGTCGACTGGATCAACCGGATCGGCGAGGCGAACAAGGCCGCCTTCGGCTACAACGGCGCCTGCACGGACACGGTCACCACCGAGTGCTATTTCAACTACGACACCTACGACCTGTTCTACATGGGATACGGCGACACCGTTCCGGCCACCGGTTTCGGGGCGGCCGGAATGACGTACGAGAAAGGCAGCGCCTCGGCCGTCCAGGACCGGGTCCAGCAGCAGTTCACCACCCAGTGGGCGACGCTCGGCTGGGCCGCCGCCAACAAGCGCGAGGTCCTGACCAGCTACTACCGGACCTGGGTGGACGCGCTGGCCGAGGGTAAGGCCGGCGCGCTGGAGCCGAACGAGACGGTTCAGCCGGAGAACACGGTGCAGTTCCCGGTGCCGGACGTGAAGGTCAGGTCGTACTTCCTGATGCCCGGCCGTCAGCTCGCCGACGTCCGGCATCTGGTCGAGCGGCTGCGCACGATGGACGTCGATGTCTATGAGGTCAAGAAACCGATTACGGTACGCAACGCGCACGTCTTCGGCGGACGGACCGCGAAGAACGTCGTCGTGCCCGCCGGGGCGTACTGGATCCCGATGGAACAACCGCAGAAGCATTGGATCCAGGCGACACTGGGCGAGGACCCGTACGTGCCGTTCCCCTATTTCTACGACGTCTCCTCGTGGAGCAATCCGCTGTTGATGGGCATCGACACGATCTACACCGGAGACGACGTACATCCGAGATCCGATCCTGTCCGTCGCCTCGCCGGCGGCCGGTCGGGAATCGCGCCCCGCAACGGCTCCTACGCCTATCCCCTGGACTCGGCCGCGGCGGCTCAGCTCACGTTCCGCCTGCTCGGCCAGGGCGTCGCCGCCGTCCGCGACGGTGGGACGGTCCGCGTGTCCTCCGCCGCCGTCACCCCGGCCATCGACCGGCTCGCCCGGTCACTCGGCGTTACCCTGTCCGTTTCTCATAAGCCCGCATCCGGTACGGCCATCACCCGCCCCGACGTCGGCCTGTTCCGCGGCACCGGCGTCTCCACCACGTCCGGCTCCTACGGCGAGGCCCGTTACGTGCTCGGCAACCAGTGGGGGCTGAGCCTCACGCCGATCACCACCGCCGACATCAACGACAACACGCCCGCGTTCACCGGCCGCAGCGTTCTCCTGGTGCCGGACGGCAGCAGCGCCACCGGCGGCCTGACCGCCACCGGACAGGCGAACCTGCGGAACTGGATCGCGCAGGGCCACACGTACGTCGGCCTGCGCAACGAGGGCACACGTGTCGCCCGCGCCGCCGGCCTGACGTCCACCACGGAGAAGGCGAAGCCGGCCGACTACCTGGTGATCGGCTCGCATCTGCGGGTCGACGTGGACACCAGCAACCCGGTCGCGGCGGGCCGGCCCG
>KL571392.1:70176-72530 GCA_000715855.1 Actinoplanes liguriensis | reverse complement strand
GGCCGGCCCGCCGAGGACTTCCAGTTCAACAACGGCGACCCGATCCTCAACCCGAGCACCACCGGCACGAACGTCGTGACGTACCCGAGCGACGACACGTTCTGGTACAACGGCTACACCGTGCAGGCGGACACCCTGAAGGGCACGTCGGTCGTGGTCGACGAGCCGACCGGCGCCGGGCGCGCGGTGCTGTTCGCGTTCAATCCGCTGTTCCGGGCCTACAACGAGAACGGCCTGGAACTGGTCGCGAACGCCCTGCTCGCCCCGGCCGGCACCCCGTCGGTGCAGCGCACTCTCAGCCCCGGCACCGCCCGCGCGGCCGCCGCGGCCCAACCCGCTCCGCCCAACCTGGGCGGTGAGTGGCGCCCGGCCCGCATCCAGGTCGCGGTGACCGATCTGGCCCGCACCCGATCCGTTGTCGGCCGCTACACCACCACCGCCACGACCGCCACCGTGGGCGACTCCGCCTACCTGACCATTCCGAACCCGGACGGCCTCCAGCCGGACGAGCACCCGTACCTCCGCGATCTGATCGCCGACCTGAAAGCCGCCGGGATCCCCCTGCGCTCCGTGGTCGGCTGACCTCCCGGTGGCGCCGGCCGGGTGGCCGGCGCCACCGCCTGACTCAGGAGGCGGACCAGGCGTGCCAGGAGGTGACCTCGATCCGGAGGAACGGACCGGGCGGCGGCTGGACCGAGTACTGCGGGTAGCGGGCGAGCAGCGCCGGCTCCGGCTCGTCCGTGACCGTGGCCCGGCCGTCGGCGCGCACCCACCACAGCTCGGCCCAGTCGTCGTCGTAGTGGTCGGCGAGGACGCTCACGCGCGGCTCGTGGGCGATGTTGGCGAGGCGGCGCAGGTTCCGGTGCCGCTTCGGCTTGCCGTCGACCGCGGTGTGGATCACGTCGCCGGCCAGGGCGAACACGATCGGCACGAGGTGCGGTGCGCCGTCGGGTGTGACCGTCGCCAGCCGCGCCACCCGTACGCTCGCGAAGCGTTCCGCCGGTGTCATCGGCGGCTGTACTCCCCGATCGCGCGCTCCCACTTCTCCAGCGTGGTCTCGACCACGCTCCACGGGCCGGACGGCAGCCACGCCGACACGCGGTGCACCCCGGCGGCCTCGAGCTGCTCCAGGACCTTCGGGTCGGCGGGGACGCCCATCACCTGGACCTGGATCGGGCGGTCCGCCCTGGCGCGCAGCTCGGCGATCCGGGTCAGCAGGTCACGGTCGTTGTAGTTCGGGAACCAGCCGTCGCCCCACGCCACGACCCGATCAAGAACGGTCGGGCCGTACCCACCGACGAGGATCGGCGGCCACGGCTTCTGAGCCGGCTTCGGCCACGACCAGATGCGGTCGAAGTTCACGAACTCGCCGGCGAACGACGCCTCGTCCTGCGTCCAGATCGCCTGCATGGCCCGGACCCGCTCGGCGAACAGGCGCATCCGGGTGCGCGGGTCGGTGCCGTGGTTCGCCATCTCCTCCCGGTTCCACCCGGCGCCGACACCGAACTCGAGCCGCCCGCCGGAGAGGTGGTCGACGGACGCGACCTCCTTCGCCGTGGTGATCGGGTCGCGCTCGATCACCAGGCAGACGCCGCTGCCGATCCGCAGCCGCCGGGTGCTCGCGGCGGCGTCGGTCAGGGCCACGAACAGGTCGTACGTATGCCAGTACTTCCTCGGCAGGGGCCGGCCGTCCTCGCCCCACGGGCTCTCCCGGCTCGCCGGGATGTGCGTGTGCTCGGCGAAGAAGAGCGCGTCCTGCCCGCGCTCCTCGACCTGTCGCGCCAGCTCACCGGGGCGCACCGCATCATGCGTGGGGAAGTAACCGACACCGAATTCCATACCTGCCACCCTATGACCGGGCATCGTCCGCACCCCGCCGGACCGGGCGCGAAGCGTCCAGCCGGACCGGGCGCGAAGCGTCCAGCCGGGCCGCGCCCGAAGCATCCAGCCCGGCCGAGCCCGAAGCATCCAGCCGGGCCGGGCCCGCAGCGTCCAGCCGGGCCGGGCGCGGCTCCGCCTCCGGGGCGGTGAGCGAGGCCAGGAGCTGCAGCTTCTCGGCGGCGTCGGTGCCCGCGTCGGGATGGTAGACGACCAGCATCTGGCCGCCGGCGCCACCGATCATGAGCTTCTCGCGGTTGAGGGTCAGCGTGCCGACCGACGGATGGTCCATGGTGACCGACGTGCCCTCGCGGGTGTGGACGTCGTGCCGCGCCCAGAGCTGCCGGAAGCGCTCGCTGGCGAGGGAGAGCTCGCCGACGAGCTCGATGCAGCGCGGGTCGGTGACGTCGGCGCCGACCGACTCGCGGAAGCCGGCGACCAGGCGGCGGCCGGCCTCCTCCCACTCCGGGTAGAGG
>KL571392.1:63961-70002 GCA_000715855.1 Actinoplanes liguriensis | reverse complement strand
GGTAGAGGGCCTGCTCGGCCGGGTCGAGGAAGACGTCACGCAGCCGGTTGCGGCCCGGGACCAGGCGGGGCGACAGGGCGGTGGCCATCGGGTTCACCGCCAGGACGTCGAAGTAGCGGCCCTCGGCGAACGCGGGCAGCGACAGGCTGCCGAGGAGTTTGCGGATCCCGGCCGGGGCCGTCTCGCGGCGCGGTCGCCGGCGGGAGCGCCGGGGCCGCTCGGCGCCGAGGCCGAGCAGATAGTCGGTGGCGGTCTCGTCGAGCTGGAGCACGCGGGCGAGCGACTCCAGGACCTGGGCGGACGGGTGGCGGTCCCGCCCCTGCTCCAGCCGCAGGTAGTAGTCGGCGCTGATGCCGGCGAGCAGCGCGACCTCCTCGCGGCGCAGGCCCCGGACACGCCGCTGGCCCGAGCTCGCCAGGCCGGCGGATTCCGGGCTGACGAGCTCGCGGCGGGCGCGGAGGTAGGCGCCGAGGGCGTTGGTCTCGTCGGTCATGCCCCGACCGTATGCCGCCGCCGCTCGATCTGCCTGGTCCTGTCGATCCTAGGGAGAGGCGCTCCCAGGAAGAGGGGCGCTCTTAGGATGCGGCGCTCCTAGGACCCGGAACTCCTAGGAAGCGGCGATCGAGAACGTGTGGACGGTACTGGACGTATAGGTCTCACCGGGCCGCAGCACCGTCGACGGGAAGTCCGGCTGGTTGGGGCTGTCCGGGAAGTGCTGGGTCTCCAACGCGAACGCATCCCCCTGCCGGTACTGACGCCCGGACGTCCCGCGCAGCTTCCCGTCGAGGAAGTTGCCGGAGTAGAACTGCAGGCCCGGCTCGGTGGTCTCGATGGTGAGCCGCCGCCCGGTCCGCGGGTCCTCCACCACGGCCGCCTCCGGGCCCGACAGGACGTAGTTGTGGTCGTACCCCAGCCCGAAGCCCAGCTGGGGATCATCGTCGCGCAGGCGCTCGCCGATGGCGTGGACCGTCCGGAAGTCGAACGGGGTGCCGTCCACCGGCGCCAGCTCACCGGTCGGGATCAGCGTGGCGTCGACCGGGGTGTAGTGGCCGGCGTCGATCCGCAGCAGGTGCTCGTTGATCGTGCCGCTCCCCTCCCCCGCCAGGTTCCAGTAGGCGTGATTGGTCAGGCTCAGCACGGTCGCCTGGTCGGTGGTCGCCCGGTAGTCGATCCGCAGCCGGTTCCCGTCGTCGAAGGTGAACGTCACCGCCGTCACGACGGTCCCGGGGAAGCCTTCCTCACCATCAGGAGAGACATAATTCAGCCGTACGCCGTCAGCCGTCGCCTCTGCCGCCCAGACGCGCTTGTCGAAACCGTGGACACCGCCGTGCAGGGTCGTCTGGCCCTCGTTGCGGGTCAGCTTGTGCTCCTGCCCGTCGAGCGTGAACGTCCCGTTCGCGATGCGGTTGCCGTAGCGCCCGATGGTCGAGCCGAAGTACGGGTTCGCCGGGTCGGTGTAACCGGCGAGGTCCGCGAAGCCGAGCGTCACGTTGCCCAGGACGCCGTCCCGGTCCGGCACCACCACGGACTGGATCGTCGCGCCCCAGGTGAGGATCGACACCGACGCCCCGCTCGTGTTGGTCAGCGTCCACTTCTCGATCACGGTGCCGTCGGCCAGTGCGCCGAACGGAGTGCTGTCGATACTCGTCATGATCTCGTTCTACGCTGGTGTGCTGATCGCTGACAACGGAGGCCCACTATGCGCGCGCTCGTCTTCACCGGGCCCGGCCGGGCCGAGGTCCGGGACGTGCCGGATCCCCGGGCCGGTCCCGGGCAGGTGATCGTCGAGGTCGAGCGGGTCGGCGTGTGCGGCACCGATGTCGAGCTGTTCACCGGCGAGATGAGCTACCTGCACACCGGCGCGGCCTCCTATCCGCTGCGGCCCGGGCACGAGTGGTCCGGCACGGTGATCGCCACCGGTCCCGGCGTCGACGGCGGCTGGCTAGGGCGGCGGGTCACCGGCGACACGATGATCGGCTGCGGCGAGTGCGTGCGCTGCCGCGCCGGCCGGCACCACGTCTGTCCCACCCGGCACGAGCTGGGCTGCCGCGACGGGTTGCCGGGCGCGCTGGCGGAGCGGCTGGCGTTCCCCGCGGCGTACCTGCACGCGCTGCCCGACTCGGTGGACGCGACCTTGGGCGCGCTGGTCGAGCCGGGCGGGAACGCGCTGCGGGCGGTCCGGGCCGCGGACGTGGCGGCCGGCGAGCGGCTGCTGATCCTGGGGACGGGCACGATCGGCCTGCTCGCGGCCATGTTCGGCCGGGCGACGGGCGCCGAGGTGCACCTGCTCGGGCTCACCCCGGAGCCGCTCGCCGAGGCGCCGGTCTGGACCCGCGACACCCTGCCGGACCTGGCCTGGGACGGGGTCGTCGACGCGACCAACGCGGCGGTCATGCCGGGGCTCGCGGTGGACCTGGTCGAGCCCGGCCGCACGGTGGTCTATATCGGTCTCTCGGGGGCGCCGAGCATGGTCGACACGCGCGACATCGTGCTCAAGGACGTGACGACCGTCGGCATCCTCGGAGCGTCGGCGGGGCTGGCCGGCGCGATCACGGCGTACGCGGAGAAGGACGCCGACCCCCGCCCGCTCGTCGCGGCCACCATCAGCCTGGAGGAGATCGTCGACGTCCTGGCCGGCGAACGTCCACCGGGCGCCGGCCCCGGTCCCAAGTTCCACGCCGATCCCCGCCGGTGAGCGGATGCGGCCTGACAGCACGGACGCCCGCGGTGTAAGGAGGAACGATGAGCATCGACGACGACATTCGCGCGGTCCTCGACGGGCCGGTGACCGCGCATCTGGCGACCGTGCTGCCCGACGGGTCGCCGCACTCCGTGCCGGTCTGGATCGGCACGCACGGTGACCGTCTCGCGTTCCTGACCGGGCCGGAGTCACGCAAGGCGCGCAACCTGCGGCGGGATCCGCGGGTGGCGATCTCCCTCACCCCGCCGGAGAACCCGTTCCAGCCGGTGATCCTTCGCGGCCACGTCGCCGAGTGGGTCGCCGGGGACGCGGGCTGGGAGATCGTCGACCGGATCGCGACGAAGTACATCGGCGGGCCCTACCCGCGTGACCAGGAGCGGGTCGTCGCGCTCATCGAGGTCGATCACCAGCGGCTCGGGATGGGCTGACGCCGGCGGTGTGCAGCACGTCCAGGCGGGAGACCGCGCGGGTGAGCACGACGTAGAGGCGGTTCAGGCCGCGTGGCTCGGCGGCGACGATCCGGTCCGGCTCGACGACGACGACGTGGTCGAACTCCAGGCCCTTGGCCAGCGTGGCGGGCAGCACGGTGACCCGGTCGCCGGCGAGCGCCGCGAAGTCCGCGACGTGCTCGTCCGCCGCGATCACGGCGATCGAGCCCTCCCGTTCCAGCGCCGCCGCGACGTGATCGGAAACGGCCGTCGCCAGGTCCGGGACCGCACGGACCTGGAGCTCGCCGTCGGAGCGCACCGATCGTGCCGCGGGCACCCGGACCCGCAGGTCAGGCAAGAGCCGATTGGCGTACGACAGGACGACCGCCGGAACCCGGAACCCGAGCGTCAGCGCCGTGACCGGGGCGTCCGGCTTCCCGAGGTGCGCCAGCTGCTCCCGCCAGTCGTCGGCGGCCCACGCGCTCGTGCCCTGCGCCAGGTCGCCGAGCACGGTCAGCGACCCGTGCCGGCTGCGCCGTGCGAGCGCCCGGCACTGCATCGGCGACAGGTCCTGTGCCTCGTCGACGACGATGTGCCCGAACCCGTCGGGATGGTGGATCGCGCCGGCGATCTCGTCGAGCAGCACGAGGTCGGCGGCCGACCATTTCGCGCTCTTGAAGCTGCGGGGCGGCCTGGCCCAGAGCAGCGCCGACTGCTCGGCATCGGTCAGGATGCCCGCGGCGGCGCGGCTGAGGAACGACGCGTCGCCGAGCAGGCTCGTGAGCAGTTCCTCGGGGCGGACCTTCGGCCAGCAGGCGTCGAGCGTCCCGGTCACGGGGCGGGCGCGACCGGTCCGGTCGAGCCACTTCCGGTTCGGTGACTCGCCGTGGTACTCCAACTGGCGCTGCAGCAGCGCGACGATGCGCGTGCGGAATCGGTCGCGGCCCACGCCGTACGGCAAGTTCTCGTTCTTGATCTGAAGGATCTCCCGCCGTAAGGCGGTGACCGGGACTCGCAGCCGGAACGATCCGTCGGCGACGACGATGCCGTCGTCCGGCTCGCTGATCAGGCTGTTCAGCGCGCGCCGGATGACCTCGGCGAGCCGGGCGTCGTGCTTGAGGCGGGCCGCCTCGTCACTGTCGGTCGCGACGGGCGCCTGTTCGGAGAGCAATCCCTCGAGGGTGCGCTGCTGGACGTCGACCTCGCCGAGCGCGGGCAGGACCGCGGCGATGTAGCGCAGGAACTCCGGATTCGGGCCGACGACCAGGACGCCGGTGCGTTTGAGCTGCCTGCGGTGGGCGTAGAGCAGGTACGCCGCCCGGTGCAGACCGACCGCGGTCTTCCCGGTCCCGGGCGCGCCCTGCACGCACAGTGACTGATCAAGATCGGCCCGGACGAGCTCGTCCTGCTCGGGCTGGATGGTCGCCACGATGTCCCGCATCGGGCCGACGCGCGGGCGTTCGATCTCCTCGGCGAGCAGGCGGCTGGACGTGCCGGACTCCTCGCCGAGGTCGAGGTGCTCATCCTCGAAACCGGTCAGGCGGATCGGCGGGCGATGGGTCCAGCCGTAGCGCCGGCGCACCGCGACCCCGTGCCTGTCGCTCGCACTGGCGCGGTAGAACAGCGACGAGACGGGCGCGCGCCAGTCGATCACCAGCGGCGGGCCCTGCTCCTCGGTGATCCGCCGTCGTCCGATGTGGTAGCGCTGGCCTTGATGATCACCCGCGGCCGCGGTGTCGTCGAAGCTCAGCCGCCCGAAATAGGGCGCTCCGTCGGGTTCCTCGGCGAGCTCCTTGACGTAGCTCTTCAGCATCCGCCCGAGCGTCTCCGCGGTGTAGCGATCGCCGGCGACCGCCGCCCCGGTCGCGACACGCATCCGCGCGTGGTCGAGCATCCAGGCCTGAGCTGCGTGAACACGTTTCAGAAAGGCGAGCTCGGCATCCAGATCCATGACAAAACCCCATTCGGCGTACGGCGTGGCGGGCCGACCATATCGCAACTCGGTCATAAACGTTACTCGGTAACGAATCTAACCGGGTGATAGGGTCCCGGCGTGGGCCTGCGCGAGTTGAAGAAGCAACGGACGTTCGACGCGGTGTCCGAGATCGCCATCGCGATGTTCCTCGAGCAGGGCTTCGACCGCGTGTCCGTGAACGATGTGGCCGCCGCGGCGGAGATCTCCAAGCCCACCCTGTTCCGGTACTTCCCGTCCAAGGAGGACCTGGTCCTGCACCGGATCGCGGATCACTCCGGCGAGCCGGCCCGCGTCGTCGCCGCCCGCGCCGCCGGCGAGTCACCGGTCGACGCGCTGCACAAGCACTTCCGCGCCCGCCTGGACGCCCGCGACCCGGTGACCGGGCTCAACGACGTACCGGAGGTCCTGGCCTTTCATGATCTCGTGTTCTCGACGCCGAGCCTGGCCACGCGGGTGCACGACTATCAGGTTCGCGACGAGGAGAGCCTGGCCGAGGCGCTGACCCCGGCCTCGGCGGACCCGCTCACCGCACGCCTGGCCGCCGCGCAGATCCTGGCCGTCCAACGGGTCCTGGCCAGGGAGAACTGGCGCCGGCTGACGGCCGGGGAGTCGGCGCGGGCGCTGCACCCGATCGCGGCCGAGGCGGCGGACCGGGCCTTCGCGCAGCTCCGCGAGGGCCTGTCGCTGCACTGACGAGCGCAGCGGGTTGCAAGTCGCCGTCAATCCGGTGGCGCGACACTCGTCGCCGATGTTCACGTATCTGCTGGCGACGATGCCCACCGCCGCCCATGTCAGCGCGATGACGCCGGTCGCCCGGGCCCTGAGGGGCGGGGGCCACCGGGTCTACTGGTACGGCGGACGGTCATTCCGCGCCGCGATCGAGGCGGCCGGCGCCACGCTGCTGCCGATGGACGCCGTGACCGGCATGGACGAGGGG
>KL571392.1:61556-63728 GCA_000715855.1 Actinoplanes liguriensis | reverse complement strand
GGCCACGACTGGATGCTCCGGCACTACCTCCTCGACCCGGTCCCCCGGCACCACCGTGAGCTCGCCCGCCTCACCGGCCGGTTGACCCCGGACGCGCTGATCACCAGCATCGACTTCGTCGCCGCCGCCCTGCACGCCGAGCAGCGGGGCACGCCGTGGATCTCGGTCGGCATCGAACCGCCGCCGCTGCGGCCACGGGACGCCGGGGTGCTGGACTACTACAACGCGATCCGGGCGCAGGTGGACCTCGCACCGGCCACGACCTGCCCGTTCTCGGTGATCTCCCCGCTGCTGCACCTGCAGAACGGCGTGCCCGCGTTCGGCCCGCCGCAGGAGCTGCCGCCACAGGTCCAGCACGTCGGCGCGCTCACCCTGACCGACTGCTTGCAGGGCGCGGTCCTGGTGACCGGCCGCGGCTTCACCACCGTGCAGACCGCGCTCGCCCACGGCATCCCGGTGCTGCTGACCGGCGGCGACAACGAACTGGCGGCCCGCCTCACCTGGAGCGGGGCCGGGCTGCACCTGCGCCGGGTGTCGGCCCGCCGGATCGGGCGGGCGGTCGGGCGGATCCTCGGCGAGCCGTCCTTCCGCGACGCCGCGCGGAGCCTGCGCGACGTCTACCACGGCTACGACACCACGGCCGTGCTGCTGAAACAGATCGAGCAGACCACCATGACGCTGATGCTGCAACGCTGATCAGGCGTCCACGTCCAGCCACTCGGTGACCTTGAGGACGGCGTCGCGCACGTTCTCGGCGTCGACCTGGATCTGCTGACGCAGGAGCCGGAACGGCAGGGCGCCACCCGGCATCGTGTCGACCTGGACCTCGTCGCGATGGCCGCGCCGGCCCAGGTACCACACGGTGTCGCCGCCGGCGCGGGGCCCGACGACCGGCAGCCTCTCGATCCGCAGGTCGGGAAAGACGTCCCGCAGGTTGGTGATCAGGTCGGTCATCATCATCACGGCCTCCCGGGGTGGAAACCCAGCCATGGACGACTACACCGTGCGAGGCGAACCGGTTCAGTCCTCTGCCGACGAAGATCCGATCAGGCGGTGAATCGCGCGGCGATAGTCCTGGAAGAGCGGCAGCGCCCGGGTCTCCACCTCGTCACGGGGCCGGTCCAGGTCGATCGGCACCTCGCGCAGCACCCGGCTGGGGCGGGCCGACAGCACCAGCACCCGGTCCGCCATGAAGATCGCCTCGTCGATGTCGTGGGTGATCAGCAGGACCGTGAGCCCGAGCTCGGCGGTGATCGTCACGGTCAGCTGCTCCAGGACCGCGCGGGTCTGCGCGTCGACCGAGGCGAACGGCTCGTCCATCAGCAGGAACCGCGGGCGCGAGACGATCGCCCGGGCGATCGCGACCCGCTGCTGCATGCCCCCGGAGAGCTGGAACGGGTGGTGGTCGGCGAAATCGGCGAGACCGACCCGGCGCAGCGCCTCCCGCGCCTGCTCGCGCCCGGCCGTGCGGCCGAGATCGCGGATCGGGAAACGGACGTTCTCCAGCGCGCTCAGCCACGGGAACAGGCTGCGGTTGTACTCCTGGAAGACCACCGACACGGCGGCCGGGATGCCGGTGACCGGGCGGCCGTCGAACTCCACCGAGCCGGTGTCCGGGCGTTCCAGGCCGGCCAGGCAGCGCAGCAGCGTCGTCTTGCCGCAGCCCGACGGGCCGACGACACCGAGGAACTCGCCCTCGGCCTGCTCGAAACCGATGTCGGCGATCGCCTGCGTGGTGCCTCGGCGCCCCCGGTAGGCCTTGCCGATGCCGGCCGCGCGGACGAGCGGGGTCTCAGCCATGGGCGATGCCCTTCTGATCCTGGTACCAGCCGAGGACCCGGCGCTCGACCAGCGAGAACGCGGCGGTGACGAGCCAGCCGAGCAGACCGAGGACGATGATGCCCGCGTACATCTGGGCGATCGCGTACGTCCGCTGGGCCTGCAGGATCAGGTAGCCGAGCCCCGACGTCGCCGCGATCATCTCGCTGATCACCATCATGATCAGGGCGATGCCGAGCGCGATCCGGGCGCCGGCGATCAGGGCCGGGAGCACCGCGGGCAGGACCACCGAGGCCGGGCGGGCATGGCTGACCCGGGCCACGTCGAGGTAACCGGGCTCGACCGCGCGGGTCGCGTCGACCCCGGCGATCAGCACCGGCCACATCGCGGCGG
>KL571392.1:58915-61291 GCA_000715855.1 Actinoplanes liguriensis | reverse complement strand
CCGTGATCCGCATGCCGCTGGTCGCGCCGAGGGCCAGGACCGCGACCGGCAGGACGGCCGGCGGCGGGACCGCGCGCAGGAACTCCAGAACCGGCCGGACCCACGGCTCCAGGCCGCGGAACCAGCCGATGGTCACCCCGAGCAGCGCGCCCGCCGAGGCGCCGATCGCGAAGCCGGCCAGCGCGCGACCGGCCGACGGGAGCACGTCGGTCCACGGGTCGATCGAGGCTAGCTCCCTGATCGCGTCGCTGACCGGCGGGAACAGGCCGGTGTCGCTGCTGCGGCCGGCGATCTCCCAGACGACCAGGAGCAGGGCGGCGACCAGCCAGCCGAGCACCCGCTTCACGTCGTGGCCCGGCGGCGCTTCACGAGGCGGCCCCGGCGCTTCGCGAGGTGGCCTCGACCGCCAGGTGGACCAGGTAGCCGAGCAGTCCCGAGACGACGATGCCGGCGTACGCGGCCGGGATCTGGCCGGCCTGTTGCTGCTGGGCGATGTACCAGCCGAGCCCCGGACTCCCGGCGGCGAGCTCGGTGGCCACGGCGACGACCAGACCCAGCGACGCGGCGGTACGCAGGCCGGTGCGGATCGCCGGGACCGCCGCGGGGGCGGTGACCGTCGCGGCCAGGCGCAGGCCGTGCGCGCCGAAGACGCGGCCGGTTTCGGTCAGGAGGGGGTCGACATCGCGTACGCCGAATCGGGTGTTGATCAGAAGCGGCCAGAGACACGCAAAGCCCACCAGAACCGCCTGCATGCCCGCGCCGAGGCCGATGACCACGACGGCGACCGGAATCAGCGCGACCGCCGGAATCGGGCGCAGGAAGTCGACCGTCGAGGTCAGGGCCGCGTCGGCCCACCGCGACAGGCCGAGCAGGACGCCGAGCGGGATGCCGATCAGCGCGGCCAGCAGCAGCCCCCCGGCCCAGGCGACCAGGGTGTCCACCGTCGCGCCGAACAGGTCCGGATCCTTCAGCGCGCGGGCGATCTCCCAGCTCGGCGGTGCACTCGTGGGCGGCAGCGCGTGGGTCAGCCGGAGCAGTTCCCAGAGCACGACGAGCACGGCAAAACCGGTCAAACCCTTCACTGAACGTACGCGCCGTCGAGGTTGATCGGCTTCTTGGCGATCTTCTGCTGGGAGAGGATGTCGGCCCACTTCTGCCAGCCGGCCGCGTCCGCCGCCGTCGTGTAGACCGGCACCTTGATCTGACCGGCCAGCGCCGCCGGCACCTTCGTGTACGTCGGCAGCACCGCCCGCAGCTCGTCCGGGTGCGCCTGGGCGTACTCGCAGGCCTTGGTCAGCGCGGCACGGAACTTGTCGACGGTCTCGCGGTTCGACTTCACGTATTTCTCGGAGGAGAGAAACACCGACTGCGGCATCGTGGTGGTCTGCCCGACGCTGTCGGAGAGCAGGTTGCGGGCGCCACCGGCGAGCCCCAGCGCGACGAACGGCTCGGCCGGGTTGGTGGCGTCGACCTTGCCGGTCTTCAGCGCGTCCGGCATCGAGGCGAACGGCAGCTCGGTGAACTTCACCTTGGACACGTCGACGCCGGACGCCTGCAACGCGTTGCGGATCGACACGTCCGGCAGCTGGTAGAGGGTGTCGACGGCGATCGTCTTGCCCTCCAGGTCCTTCGGCGACCTGATCGGGCTGTCCGCGGCGACCTGCAGCTGGATGAAGTTGTCGGCCGGGTCGGCGGGGTTGCTGGACGTGCTGCTGACCGTGGTGACCGGGACGCCGTTCGAGCGGGCCAGCAGCACGGCGGGCGCGTTCAGAAACCCGATCTCGGCCTGACCGCCGACCACGGACGGGATCACCGCGGGCGCCTCGGCCGGGACCACCTGCACGTCGAGCCCGGCCTCCGTGAAGATGCCCTTGTTGACACCGAGGACCATGGCGGCCGCCCCGGAGACCCCGATGGTCGCGACCCGCAGCTTCGGCGGCCCGGACGACGACTCCTCCTCGGAGGAACCGCACCCGGCCACGACCGTCGCCGCGATCGCGACCACCACCAGGGACACGCGCGGAAAGCTCATGGTCCTTCCCTACCGTGACGGTGGGAACGTTTCAAGAGATCAATGAAGATCTATCAGCAGGCGTCGGCACCGGTTCGGGCCCTCGACATGCGCGTCGTGGCCGGATCCGGGCCGCGTGACGACCGGGACACCGAACTGTTCGAGCTGCTCGTCGGGTCGCGCTCGCCGGCCCGGACCACCTCGATGCCCGGCCGGTGCTCCAGGCAGCGACAAGGCGCCGCCTGTCAGCCGGCCCCCACCGTGGTTGTCCGCGCCCCAGAACCACGGTGAGCACCAGCCCGCCGGCGCGACCGGACCGGCTGGCTCCGGGCGTGGTTATCCGCGCCTCAGAACCACGGCGAGCG
>KL571392.1:58205-58618 GCA_000715855.1 Actinoplanes liguriensis | reverse complement strand
GCCGGCGCGAGCGGACCGGCTGGCTCGCGCCGTGGTTGTGTGCGGGCCGAAACCACCGGGAGGGGCGGGTGTCAGTTCGGGTGGAGGAAGTCGGTGAGGGCGGTGAGGAGGCGGTCGATCTCGGACGGGGTGTTGTAGGGGGCGATGCCGACCCGGAGCGCGGGGTCCGGGAGTTTCAGGGCCTGGAACACCTCGTACGCGTAGAAGGAACCGGCCGGCGCCAGGACGTCCCGGGCGGCGAGGTGGGCCTGGGCGTCCCGGGCGTCGCGGCCCTCCATGGTGATCAGGGTCGTCGGGGTGCGGTCGGGCGCCGTCGAGTGGACGGTGAGCACGTCGCCCAGTGCACGCAGGCCGTCCTCCAGGCGGGCGCGCAGCACCAGCTCGTGCTCGTGGATCGCGGCGAACGAGGCGGC
>KL571392.1:56061-57958 GCA_000715855.1 Actinoplanes liguriensis | reverse complement strand
GCGTGTGCCGGCGGCGCCTTGACCACCCGGATCTCCGTGCAGGGCCGGGGCGGCCGGCGCCGCCGGGGTGATCGCGGCGAGGAAGTCGACGGCGGCGGTTGCGGCGGCGAGCAGCTCGTAGGGCAGGGTGCCGAACTCGAAGCGTTCCGGGACCGCGTTCGACGACGGGACCAGCTTGTCCGGGTTGAGGGTCTCCAGCAGCTCCGGGGCGGCGGCGAGGACTCCGCAGTGCGGGCCGAAGAACTTGTACGGCGAGCAGACGAAGAAGTCCGCCCCGAGGGCCGGCACGTCCACCAGGTCGTGGGCCGCGTAGTGCACCCCGTCGACGAAGAGCAGCGCGCCCGCCTCGTGCGCCCGGTCCGCGATCTGCCGCAGCGGCGGTTTGGTGCCCAGCACGTTGGAGGCGCCGGTGACCGCGACCAGCCGGGTGCGCTCGCCCGGCCGGTAGGTCGCCAGGTCGAGCGAGTCGGTGTCCAGCTCGATCCAGCGGACCGTGACACCGGCCCGCTCGGCGGCCTGGATCCACGGGCGCACGTTGCTGTCGTGGTCGAGCCGGCTGACGATGATCTCGTCGCCGGGCTGCCACGTCTTCGCCAGGTGGCGGGAGAAGTCGTAGGTGAGCTGGGTGGCGCTGCGCCCGTGCACGATCCCGGCGGCGGGCACGTTCAGCAGGTCGGCGTAGGCGGCACGGAACTCGGTGACGACGCGCTCCGCGTTCAGCTCGGACACGCTGACCGTTCCGCGGTTGGAAAGCGGCCCGGTCAGCGTGGCGACGATCGCCTCACCGACCGGCCGCGGCGTCTGGGTGCCGCCCGGCCCGTCGAAGAACGCCAGGCCGTGGTCGAGCGAGGGGAAGTGGGAGCGCAGGGCCGTTACGTCGAAGACCATGCCGCCAGTCTGCTACGCGGCGCGCGCGTCGGCCCACTCGTGGTCGATGACGGTGGGGCGCTGGTGTCCGCATTCGATCACGGCACCGGTCTCGTCGGTGACCTTGGCGGAGCAGTCGCCGTACTCGATCCAGACGGAGACGTTCTCGATGCCGGACCGGCGGTCGTCCGCGTCGGCCCAGAAGTCGACGGTGAACGGCGACTCCTTGCCGTCGTAGTCGTCGTGGACCCGGAACTTCTCGCCGGGCTTGAGCCAGCGGTCCTCGCCGAGCGGCTCCTAAGAGACAGGTTCTTGATGTCCATCGTTGCCACCGCCGTACTGTAGGGCCAGATTGTTGCAGGTGAATAGCCTGTCCCAAGGATGTCGCCGGTCTGTCCCAGCCCGTTCATTCGATCCACAGTCGACGATGGCTGACCAACGGCCCAGGCCGGAAGCCGGTAAACGCCGGTGAGTCGCCGAGATTCAGGGCGAGGGCGGCCTTCTGAAGATTTTGTGTGGTCGCGGTCCCGTCCCAGCGCCCGGTGACCGCTCTGTGCTCGGCCGACTGGATTGCCGCGATCTGCTCCGACGGCGTAAACGCGCAATGGCCGCGCCGTGCCACGTAGGACTGGCGGAGCAGGCCCGTCCGAGCCTGATCGGCGTACCGGTGCTCGAACTCGACCGGGGCGAGCTGGTCGTAGATCGTGTGCATGGTCAGCATCGGCACGTCCAGGCGCCCGGTCACGGTCGAGCTGCGGGTCAGGTCGGCGACCGCGGCCCGGTCCGCGCGGATCGAGGCGTGCCGGGTCAGCTCCGCGAGGTCGGCGCGCGGATCGAGGCCGGCCTTGCGATACATCGAGAGGACCATTTTCCGGTACGGCGATCGCGCCAGCAGCCCCGCGTAGTCCACGCCCGCGTTCCACGACGGGTTGCCACCGGCGCTGAGCTCGATGAAGTAGCGCGCGGACATGATGAACGGCGCCGCGGCGGTGAACCAGTCGTACTGTGCCTGCGCTGTCTCTTATACACA
>KL571392.1:54503-55836 GCA_000715855.1 Actinoplanes liguriensis | reverse complement strand
CGGCGTGGCCTGCCCCGCCGACCAGGTCGGCATGTTCAGCAGGGCGGTGCCGAGCGCGACCCGGGCCCGTCCGGCCGGGGTGCTCCGGGCGGCGGTGGCGACGGACACGAGCCGGGCGGCGGCGGCCGAGCCGTCGGCCGGTGACGCGTAGCCGACCAGCGGGATGTCCTGGTCCGGCGCGAGCAGGCGGGTCAGCGCGTACTCGCCGTCGAGCTGGTAGTTGCCCAGGTCGACGCCGCCGCCGAGCAGCCCGCACGTGGAGACGGCCGCGTCCAGGCCGCCCCGCGCGTGCTCCGCCTCCTGGGTGCTGATCAGGCCGCCCATCGACGTGCCGTAGGCGATCGTGACCCGCGCCGGCCCGACGATCTTCTCGACGGCGGCGAGCGCGGCGAACTGGTCGCGGGCGGCGCTCTCCAGGGCCCAGAGTGATCCGTTCGGGTCATAGGAGGAGCCGACGAGGCCGTACCCCCGCTCCAGCAACTGTCTCTTATAATGTGTATAAGAGACAGAGGGTGCCGTGCCAGTTCGCGGGGACGTCGGCGATCCAGGTCGCGCCGTCCGGCAGCGTACCGGTGAGCGAGGTGTCAGCGGCTTGCGCCGGGGCGGGCCCGAGCAGGAGCGCGATCGACAGGGGCAGGACTGCCAGGAGACGTTTCACGGATGAACCTCCGGCTGAGCGTGGGGACGACGCCCTTCGGGACGAAGAGCACGATCATGATCAGAAGCAGGGCATACACCGCGTACGAGAGGACGCTCGGCGCGTAACTGGGCATGCCGGGCTGCGTCGCCAGCGTGGTCAGGAACTGGACGACCAGCGTGATCAGGGTGGCGCCGAGGATCGCCCCGGCGATGCTGCCGAGGCCGCCGACGACGGCCATCACGACGTACTCGATGGAGAGCAGCACCGGGAAGGAGCCCGGCGCCAGATAGCCGACGAAGAACGCGTAGATGCCGCCGGCGAGACCGGCGAAGGCCGCCGAGACGGCGAAGACCAGCAGCCGGTACGCGCCCACCGGCACCCCGCTGGCCTCGGCCGCGACCGGGGCGGTGGCCAGCGCGCGCAGCCCACGGCCGACGCGCGAGCGGACCAGGAACGACGCGACGACCGCCGTCACCACGACGCCGGCGAGCACGAGATAGGCGTAGTGGAGGTCCTCGTTCAGCTCGAACCCGGGGACCGACAGGTAGGGCAGCCCCTGCAGGCCGACCGCACCACCGGCCCAGTCCGCGTCGCCGAGCACCGACAGCAGGATGAGCTGCAGCGCGAGGGTCGCGAACGCGAGCTGATGCCCGCGCAGCCGCAGGATCGGCACGCCGACGACGACCGCCGCCA
>KL571392.1:51981-54326 GCA_000715855.1 Actinoplanes liguriensis | reverse complement strand
CGCCCCCGCCACGGGCGCGGCGACCAGCCCGAGCAGCGGCGGCACGTCGTGGACGGCGAGGAGCCCGGCGGTGTACGCGCCGATCGCGGTGAACGACGCCTGCCCCAGCGACACCTGCCCGGCGTAGCCCATCAGCAGCGACAACCCGACGACCGCCATCGCCGAGAGCCCGAGCAGGACGTACACGGTGAGCTGCCCCGGACCGAGGAACACCGGCACGACCGCGGCGGCGACGAGGAACGGGATCCACTTCATGCCGTCTCCGCTCTCGTCGAGCCGGCGCGGACGATCAGCACGGCGAGCATGAAGATCAGCGCCACCTCGGTCTGGTAGGCCGTGCTGCCGTAGCCGCCGACCAGCGCCTGCACGACGCCGAGCAGCAGCCCACCGGCGAGCGTCAGCCCGGGCCGGGTCAGGTTGCCGAGGATCGCCGCGGAGAACCCGTTGACGACCAGCGCCACGTCGGCGTCGAAGCTGACCTGCTGCACCGGCGTGATCAGGACACCCGCGAGACCACCGAGCGCACCGCCGAGCGCGAACGCCAGCAGCCCCATCCGCGGCACGTCGATCCCGACGATCCTGGCCGCATACGGGTCCTCGGCGGTCGCGGTCAGCGCCCGGCCCAGGTCGGTCCGGGCGAACAGCAGCGCGGTCGCGGCCAGGACCAGGGCGGTGACGGCGGCGATCAGCAGGTAGTGCCGCTGCACCCCGGCGAAGGATCCGGGCAGACCGGCGAACGACCGCGGCTGATCGCCCCAGAAGAAGATCTCGATCGCGTACGCGAACACGCCCAGACCGAGAGTGACGATCAGCGCCGACTGCGGCGTCGTGCCCGGCTTGCCCGTCGCCACGAGCCCGGTGAGCAGGCCGATCCCGGCGGCTAGCAGGACGGCGAGCACCTCGGCGAGCCCGTGCGGGAGGCCGGCGGCGAGCAGCGTCGTGACCGTGAGCGCGGCCATCACCGCGAAACTCCCCTGGGCGAAATTGACCACCCGGGTGACCCGGTAGATGACCACGAGACCGCTGCCGAGCAGGGTGTAGGCGCAGCCGATCCCCACGCCGGTGATCAGGTACTGAACAAGTTCGGACATCACGCCTCCAGGCCGAGGTAGGCGGCGGCGACCTCGGGACTGCCGGCGAGCTCCGCGGACGGGCCCTCGGCGACGACGCGGCCGGCCTCCAGCACGTATGCGCGGGCGCAGAGATCGAGGGCCAGTCGCGCGTTCTGCTCGATCAGCAGCACCGCGAGCCCGTCCGCGGCGTTGCGTTCGCGCAGGTGGACGGCGAGATCGTCGACGACCTTCGGGGCCAGGCCGAGCGACATCTCGTCGATCACCAGCAGGTCCGGGCGCGCCATCAGCGCCCGGCCGAGCGCGACCATCTGCTGCTCCCCGCCGGAGAGCCGACCGGCCGGGCGGTCGCGGAGCTTCCCCAGCCCGGGCAGCAGATCGTAGATGTGCGCCGTGTCCCGCCGGCGAAGACGCCACGCCCCGAGCCGCAGGTTGTCGTCGACGCTCAGCGACGGGAACAGATGTCGTCCTTCCGGGACAAGAGCCAGATCTCCCCGTACGGCGACAGCCCCGCCCGCCGCGCGCAGGATCCCGCACAACGCGTTGACCAGGGTGGACTTCCCGGCGCCGTTGGGTCCGATCAGCGCGACCATCTCGTGCTCGGCGACGTGCAGGCTCACGCCGTCGAGAGCGGTCGCCGCGCCGTAACGGACGGTCAGGTCCCGGACGTCGGCGATCATGCGTGGCCACCCAGGTACGCGGCGATCACCGCGGGATCCTGACGGACGTCCTGATAGGTGCCGGTCGCGATCACCCGGCCCAGATCGAGAACGGTCACCCGGTCGGCGAGCCGGGCCACGAACGCGACGTCGTGCTCGACCAGCAGGATCGACATCCCCTCCGCGCGCAGGTCCTCGATCAGGGTGGCGAGGGCGGACCGCTCCGGCCCGCGCAACCCGGACGCCGGCTCGTCCAGCAGCAGCAACCGCGGACGCCCGCACAGCGCCCGGGCCACCTGCAGCGCGCGCTGCTGCCCCAGCGGCAGGGACTCGGCGGGACGGTCGGCGAGATCGTCGAGCGCCACGCGCCGCAGGGCGTCCGCTGCCGCCGTACGGACGAATTGTTCTTCTCGTCGATGACGCGGCAGGCGCAGGATCGCTGACAGTGGACCCGCCGAGGTGACCGCGTGGGCGCCGACCATGGCGTTCTCGGCGACCGTCATCCCGTGGAAGACCGGGGCGTCCTGGAACGCGATGGCGATCCCCTGCCGGGCACGACGATGCGGGGCGAGCCGGTCGATGCGCCGGCCCGCGAACCGGATCGTCCCGGCCGTGG
>KL571392.1:49318-51776 GCA_000715855.1 Actinoplanes liguriensis | reverse complement strand
AGAGATGTGTATAAGAGACAGGATCAGCTTGAACAGGGTGGACTTGCCGGCGCCGTTCGGGCCGATGACCGCGTGCGTCTCACCCTCGCGCACGTCGAGGCCGACGTCGCGCAGGGCGTGGACGCCACCGAACCGGCGGGTGGCGCCCTCGACCCGGAGCAGCGCGGTCACGTGGGCAGCTTCGACTTGGCCCAGTCGGTGGCGACGAACTGCCCGCCCTTCACGACGTTGATCGAGATGTGGTCGGCGGAGAGGCCGGCGTGGTCCTTCGCGGTGTACTTGTAGGTGCCGTTCGGGGTGACGAGCGTGAGGTCCTCGAAGGCGGCACGGATCTTCTCCGGGTCGGCGCTGTTCGCCTTCGTCACGGCCGCGGCCAGGAGTTTCACGCCGGTGTAGCCGTCGCCCGCGAATTGGGGCGGCGGATAGCCGTACTGCGTGGTGAAGGGTTTGGAAAGCTCCTCGATCGCCGACTTCTGCGGTCCGGCCGGCAGCGCGTCACCGACGACGGCGATCGAGCTGGCGACGAAGACGCCCTCGGCCGCGGTCCCGGTCGGTTTGAGCCAGAGCGTGCTCGCCTGCGCGCCGGTGAACATCAGCGGGAGGCCGAGGCCCGCGGTGGCGTACTGCTTGGCGAAGGCGACCGCGGGCGCGCCGGTCGACCAGACGGTCAGCGCCTGCGCGCCGGACGCCTTGACGTGGTTGAGGACGGCGCTGAACTCGGTGGTCGTCGTCTGGAACTCCTCGTCGGCGACCAGCGTGATGCCGTACTGCGAAGCCTTGCTCTTCATGCCATTGGTGCCGGCGTTCGCATAGGAGCTGCGGGAGTCGTGCGCCACGGCGATCTTGGTGTAACCCTGCGCCTGGTAGTACTGCAGGATCCGGTCGGCGTAGGTCGCGGACGTCGCCGGGACCACGAAGACGTCCGGGTGGATCGGGTTGACCTGCTCGTCCGCCGGGGTCAGCGAGACGTAGGGGATCTTCGCACGGTCCACCTGCGGGATCGTCGCGAGCGCGGAGTTGGAGAAGGGCGAGCCGATCACCGCGATCACGTCGCTGCCCTTGAGCTCGTTGAAGCTGAGCACGGACTGCTCGGGCTGGCTCTTGTCGTCGCGGGTGAGCAGCTCGATCTGCCGGCCGAGCAGGCCGCCGGCACTGTTGATCTGCTGCACGGCGAGCTCGACGGCTTTCTTGTCCTCGCTGCCGAGCGGCGCATAGTTGCCGGTCAGCGACAGGATCGCGCCGACCTTCAGGGTTTCGCTGTCACTGCTTTTGTCGCCGCTGCTGCACGCGGATGTCAGGAGGAGGAGCGCGGCGAGGGATGACATCAGGAGTTTCATGTCGCCCGCTTTCAGTTATTGATCAAGGCCGATGGATGCCTGTTCGTGGTCAAGTTAGGCGCGAATCTGACGCTGGTCAAGAAATTGCCCGACATCGATTCACATGCCGCCAACAGCGGCGGTAGCGTGCGCTCGTGCGTTCGACCTCGCTCATGCTCACGTTCCTCGGCGACCACCTGCTCGACCGCGGCGTCTGCGTCTACTCCGGAAGCGTCATCGACGTCCTCGGGCGTACCGGGATCTCCGAAGAAGCAGCCCGCTCCACCCTCACCCGGCTCACCGCGCGCGGGCTGCTGCGCCGGCAACGACACGGACGGCGGATGTACTTCGGGCTCACCGACCGCTCCACCCGGATCCTGCGCGACGGATCGGTGCGGCTCTGGAAAACCGGCGCGGTCAACCACGACTGGGACGGGACGTGGACGCTGCTCGCCTTCTCGCTGCCCGCGGAACGCCGGCGGGAACGCCACGACCTGCGGGCACAGCTCGCGTGGGCCGGGTTCGGGCCGGTCCAGGGTGGCCTGTGGATCGCGCCCGGCAAGCCCGACGTCACGCCCGTGCTGACCGATCTCGGGCTCGGGTCGCACATCCGGGTCTTCCGCGCCTCGGCCGACCCGGCGACCGACATCGGGGAGATGATCTCGCACGCGTACGACCTGCCGGCGCTCGCCGCCCGCTACACCGACTTCAGCTCGCGGTGGGCGTCACCGCCCTTTCCGGGCGATCCTCTCGCCGCGAAGATGCACCTGATCACCGACTGGCTCTCCCGCACCTGCCGCCGGACTGGCCGGCCGCTGCGGCCCAGGAGCTCTTCTTCCGGCTGAACGCCCAGCTCACCACGCCCGCCGCCGAGATAGCCACCACCCTCCTCGACACCGTCTCCGCAGCCCCCTAGCCCGCCCGCCGCCGGCTGGCAGTCACGGTCGGGAAACGGCCCGGGAACAGCCCTGAGTGCCAGCCGCGGGCAGTGGGCCCGGGAAGTGCGCGAGCGGGAACGTCAGCGTGGTTCGGGGAGGGCGCTTCTGAAGATTTGCGCGGCTCGGGCGGCGATCTGGTCGTCGGGGCCGGTCCACAGAGTGTCGAGCCAGTCGCCGGCGAAGAGGCTCTGTCTCTTATACACA
>KL571392.1:43933-49138 GCA_000715855.1 Actinoplanes liguriensis | reverse complement strand
AGCCTACCAGGGTGGGGGTGGCGTCTGCGGCTGTCGCGTCGAGCCACTCGCTGATGCAGCCGTGGGCCGGGCCGTGGACGCGGTAGTAGCCGTGTTCCGGCCAGAAGCGCTGGTCGAAGCGGAGGATCACCTTCTCGACTCGGCCGGCGCCCAGGCGGGACAGGGCCGCGCGGTGCGGTTCGGGCAGGGGCGGGTCGAACGTGATCGTGCCGGCGGCCAGGACCGGGAGCGGGGCGGTGACGATCACGGCGTCGGCGGTCTGCTGGCCGTTCAAGATCACGGGGTCGGCGGACTGGTGTCCGTTCAGGATCACGCCGTTGGGGTGGACGCGAATTTGGGTGACGGGGTGGTTCAGGCGGATGTCGAGGCCGGAGGCCAGGTACTCGGTCAGCAGGCGGTAGCCGCCTATGATCCAGCGGTCGCCCTCGCCTACGCCCGGCTCGAAGCCGTGCCGCGCGCTCAGCCAGGTCAGTGGCGCGCCGGTGTCCATGACGATCTCGGCGTCGACGAAACGGTGGATCTCCGCCGCTGACCAGGGTGCGGGGTCGCGCAGCCAGTCGTCGAGGACGTCCGCGAGGCCCGCGTCGGGGGCTGCCGACGCCAGACGTTCGCGCAGGTCGTCCTCGATGCCGTCGGGGAACGGCTCGCCCGCCAGGACCATCGGGTCGTTGAAGTCGGTGACCACGGTCCGCAGGCCGAGCTGCTCGGCGAGACGGGCCAGGGCGTTCTCGTGGTACTGCTGGAGCCAGTTGGCGCCCAGGTCGAACGCTCCCCCGGCGACGTCGGCGCCCGCGGTCCGGCCGCCGATGCGACCCCGGGCCTCCAGGATCACGACCTCGACGTCGCGATCGGCGAGCGTGCGGGCCGCGCCGAGCCCGGCCATCCCGGCGCCGACGACAGCGACGCGCCGGTGTCCGAGCTCGATCGCCCAGGCCGCGGCGGCGAGGCCCTGCTCGTACGCGCCGTGGGTCATCCCGGCCCGGGTCGGGTGGGTCGCCTCCCCCGCGATGCGCAGCCGATCCGCGACCGGCGCGCCGAGCGCGGTCCGGTCCGCCGGGGAGCCGTGGCGGCCGATCAGGCCTGTGATCTTGATCGACATGGGCGGAGGCTATCAACGCTCCCACCCGGTCGCGCCAGGGGTTTTGACGGGGTGGCGCACTCATGTTCGTACGCGGGAATGGCTCTTAAAGGTTTTCGGGGTTGATCAGGGTGTGGGCGATGGCGCGGGCGGCCTTGGTGATCTCGGCTTCGGAGGCGTTGAGGTCGCGGGCGGCCATCAGGACCATGTTGACGCTGAGCAGCGCGGATCGGATGCGCAGGGTCTCCTCGACGGAGGCGCCGGGCCCGATCAGGATGTCGAAGAGCTCGGTCATCTTGCCGAACGCGTTCTCGCGGCCCTTGTGGTCGTGCAGCTCACGGACGACGTGCTGGTTGGCCATGGCGAACTTCATCGCGGACATGCCGCTGCCGACACCGAGGTCGATCATCCGGTCGACGGCCTGGGCGAGGGTCTCCGGGCCGGGCGGCTGCTCGCGGGCCCAGGCGACGAGCCCGTCGAGCGCGTCCAGGTGGGCCTGGAAGATCGACAGGACGATGTTCTCCTTGCTGCTGTAGTGGTAATACAGCGCGGCCTTGGTGATGCCGAGGCGCTCGGCGATCTCGCGCAGTGACGTGGCTTCGTAGCCGCGCTCGGTGAACAGCTCGATCGCCACCCTGCGGATCTCCGCCTTCGTGTCGCCGCCTCGCCGCTGTCCTGCCGCCATCGCTGCACGCCTCCATAATTTGCTAACTTACCGTGCGGCAAGTAGGCTACTAACCGGCCGGTAAGCAAGACTACCGAAAGAAGTACGCCGTGACCCAACCCACCCGCTTCACACATCGCGAGATCATGGTGACCATGAGCGGTCTCGTGATCGCGATGCTGCTCGCCATGCTCGACAACATGATCGTGGCACCCGCGCTGCCCACGATCGTCGGCGACCTGCACGGCCTGAACCACCTGGCCTGGGTGACCACCGGCTACGTGCTCGCCTCCACCGTCGCCACGCCGATCTGGGGCAAGCTCGGCGACCTGCTCGGCCGGCGCATCACGTTCCTCACCTCGATCGCGATCTTCCTGGTCGGCTCGGCGCTCTGCGGCATGTCGCAGAACATGGGCGAGCTGATCGCCTTCCGCGCGATCCAGGGCCTCGGCGCCGGCGGCCTGATGGTCGGCGTCATGGCCGTTCTGGCCGACATCGTCCCGCCGCGCGAGCGCGGCAAGTACCAGGGCGTCATGATGGCCGTCATGCCGGTCGCGATGATCGGCGGCCCGCTGGTCGGCGGCTTCATCACCGACAACCTGAACTGGCGCTGGGCGTTCTACGTCAACCTGCCGCTCGGGGTCGTGGCCCTCGGCGTCTGCTGGTTCGTGCTGGCCAAGCTCCCCCGCGGCGCCGGCAAGGCCCGCATCGACTGGCTCGGCGCCGGGCTGCTCAGCGTCTGGATCACCGCGCTCGTCCTGATCACCACCTGGGGCGGCAGTCAGTACGACTGGGCGTCCCCGCAGATCCTCGGCCTGGTCGCGCTGACCGTGCTGGCCTTCGTCGCGTTCGTGCTGGTCGAGCGCCGCTCGGCCGAGCCGATCATGCCGCTGTCGGTGTTCGCCAACCGCAACTTCGTCCTGGCCGGCGCGCTCAGCCTGATCGTCGGGTTCGCCATGTTCGGCGGCATCACCCTGCTACCCCAGTTCCAGCAGTACGTGCAGGGCGCCTCGGCCACCAACAGTGGCCTGCTGCTGATGCCGATGATGCTCGCCGCGATGACGGTCTCGCTGATCGGCGGCCAGCTGATCACCCGCACCGGGCACTACCGGGCGCTCCCGATCATCGGCACCGTGCTGATGACCGGCGGCCTGGCGCTGTTCGCGACCATGGACACCGGCACCTCGCGGACCATGACCGCGGTGTTCATGGTGGTCCTCGGCGCCGGCATGGGCTGCCTGATGCAGACGACCATGCTGATCGCCCAGAACAGCTCGCCGCTCAACGCGATCGGCGCCGCCACCGGCGCGGCCACCTTCCTGCGCAACATGGGTGGCTCGCTCGGCGTCTCGCTGCTGAGCACGCTCTACATCAACACCCTGCTCGACTCGTTCACCGAGAGCGCCGGCCCGGCCGCGGCGGGAGCGACCGGCTCCGGCTCGGCCGCGGCGATGACCCCGGCCATGCTGCGCGCCCTCCCCGAGCCGATCCGGCACGCCTTCCAGGTCGGGGTGACCGACGGTGTGCAGGGCGCGTTCATGTGGGCCGCGATCGTGGCGGCGGCCGGCATCGTGGTCGCGCTGTTCATCAAGCACGTGCCGCTGCGCGGCTTCGCCGACGCGCCGAAGCCCGATGTCGCGGCGGCCGAGCTGCAGACCGCCTGACAGACCCGGACGCCGCCCGGCTCCCCTTCAGAACGCGTAACGCACGCGGAGATAGGGAGTCCGGGCGGCGATCAGGTCGAGCAGCGCGGAGACATACCGGCCCTTCTCGCCGGTGCGGTACCGCACGTTCCACGAGCCGTTCTGCGAACGCTTCGGCTGCTGCAACTCCGGACGCCAGATCAATTCCTCGGCTTTCGGATGCCAGCCGAGATTGACCTCGTGCAGCTCCCGATTGTGGGTCAGGAAAATGACCTCGGCGGCCAGCTGCGCTTTCGCGGCCGGGCCGATTCCGGCGTCGAGCTGATCCAGCAGCGCCGCCCAGTCATCGAGCCAGCCGTCCCGCACCACGACCGGGCTGAAATTCACATGCACCTCGTAGCCCGCCTCGACGAAATCGTCGATCGCCGCGATCCGCTCCGCGACCGGTGACGTGCGGATGTCCAGCACCTTCGCGTCCGCCGAGGGCATCAGAGAAAACCTTATTCGCGTACGGCCTTGAGGGTCCCAGCCGAGCAACTCACGGTTCACGTATTTGGTCGCGAAGGACGCCTTCGCGTGCGGCAGCCACCGGAAAAGGTCCACCAGGTCGT
The DNA here is from genome assembly GCA_000715855.1 of Actinoplanes liguriensis. Classification (GTDB taxonomy): domain Bacteria; phylum Actinomycetota; class Actinomycetes; order Mycobacteriales; family Micromonosporaceae; genus Actinoplanes; species Actinoplanes liguriensis. The sequence continues at coordinate 45,142 of KL571392.1, read as the reverse complement.
GGACGTTCTCGCTGATCAGGGCGTCGACGCTGCAATCCGAGTTCTCGCCGATGTCGTAGACCCAGGCGGCCGGATCGCACTCGTTCGGCGCGGGCTTGATTCCCTGGCGGTGGACGTGCTTCGACACGTACCCGGTAATTCTCTCGATGTTGGCGAAGACCGTGATCGGGTTGCTGTATCCCTTGTGGCGCGGCACGTAGCAATAGGCGCACGCCATGGCGCAGCCGTTCGCGGTGGACGGGGCGATGAAGTCCGCGGAGCGGCCGTTCGGTCGCGCGGCCAGCGTCTTCTTCACGCCCAGGACGAGTGCTTCGCGCTTGATCCGGACCCAGCGGTTGACGTTCGTCTCGTCGCCGTAGAGCTCGGGGATCCGCTGGTGGCTCTCCACCTCGACGAGCTGCGCCGCCGGGAACCGCGCGAGGATCTCTTTCCCCCGCGGCATCCCGGCGGCGGCCGGCTCGACGTAGATGCGGCGAATATCCAGGAGCTGGCTCACGGGTTCATTGTTCCTATGGGCTCGCGGCGATGGTGCGCTGGGCACGAATCCGGTTCAGCATCTGCTCCCGCGCCATGCTCAGACCGACGTGGTGAACCTTCACGCCGTCGAATTCCTGCACCGTGATCTGCGTGAACTCGCGAAGTTCGACGATCGTCACCGGCTCCCGTGCAAAGTGTTCCTCGAGCTGGTGAATACGGTCGAAGCCTGGGGCAGCGCGCGATCTGAGGTCCGCGATGATGCGCTCGAGATCGACGTGACCGCCGTCCTCCGCCCAGGTCTCGGTGTGCCCGCCCTGCGGAAAGTCCCGCGGTCCGCACTCACTCGGATAGTCGCGAACCAATTCGAGCACCGCGTCCTCGACAGTCCGCGCGGACTCGTTGTTCGGGACCTCGTGAACGTCGATGAGATTCCCACCGTGGGCCTCGTGCACCGCGATGCGGCCACGCTTGGTCTCGGAGTTGGTAATGCCGATCTTGAAAGCCCGGAGTCGCCGGAAGTGCATCAGGTACACGAAGTGGGGCGCATCGGGATCGACCGGCGCCATGCATCTGACGCATGGTGCGACGCCGCGGAGAAGGTCCGTGGCGGAAATCAGTCGGCCGTTGCCGCAGGACAGACAGCACGCAGCGACCTTCGTCCCGTAGGCGGCATACCCGTCATGGAGTCGCCGCAGGTTGCAGGCGGCGAACAGGGACTCCAGCCACTCGACT
>KL571392.1:40810-43717 GCA_000715855.1 Actinoplanes liguriensis | reverse complement strand
CTGCATCGCCAGGCTCCACTCGCTCGTGTCACCGCAGGTCACGCACTCCCGCTCGATCAACGACCCGGCATGCTCCATCCGGGCGGCCAGTTGCTCGGCGCTCATCGGCGCACCGAGCCGGTCTCGAACGAGGAAGCCACCGGCGAGCGCCGAGTGCGCCGCTTCGATCACGGGAGTAACCGCAAGCGAAGGATCCGCAGCCATGACCAGGGCGATGGAACAGCGATGGCAGTGGCGTGTGGCGCTGTTGCGGACGTCTGAATAAGGGATCTGCTGGAACGATCCACATGTCGTGCACTCGCATTGCCGCGGCGCCCGAGAACCCTGATGCGATCCATGCGCCCGCCAGCCCAGCCGCAGATAGGTTCTGTCGATGCAGGCGAGGCAACGCCCGGGGGCGCCCGCTCGATTCGCGCTCAGTGCGCTCTTGCAGTCGGGACACAGCCGCTTCGCCATCAAAGCCTCCGTCCATCAGGGCTCGAACGTAGCGGCCGGGTACGACAAATCGACGAGGTGCGCCCGATCGGAAACGGGCGCACCTCGTCTGATGTGATGGGCGCCTCAGGAGCGGTAGACGCCGAACTCGTAGAGCGAATAGCCGTACCCCGTAGCTCTGGCAGTATTGTTGACCCGGATGTAACGCCCGGAGCCGTTCACCGCCAGGGTGTCGAAGCCGCCGTCACCCGCGGTCGTCGCGTAGACGGTGGTCCACGTGGCGCCGTCGTTCGAGGTCTGGATCTGGTACGACGTGGCGTACGCCGCCTCCCAGGCCAGCGCGACCTTGTCGAACGACTGCACCGAGCCCAGGTCGACCTGCAACCACGACGTGTCGACCCACTCGCTGGCCCAGCGCGTGCCGTAGTCGCCGTCGACCGCGTACGACGGAAGCTGCGGCCCGTTCGTGCCGGTCGGCTGGTATGTCGACGCCATGACGGTCTTGCCGCGGGCCAGGTTCGTGCCGGCGATCACCGGCGGGACCACCTTGAACGAGCGCTGCTCGATGCCGACGTTGCCCTGGCCGTCGTACGCGTAGACGTAGACCTTCCAGACGCCGAGGGTTTCCGGCGCCTTCACCGTGAACTGGCCGTCCGCGGTCTGGGTGAAGGTCAGGTACCGCAGCGCCTTGTTGCCGTTGATGTGCTTGTCACTGGCCATCAGGTTGTAGCGGATCGCGTCACCCTGTGGATCTTTCACCGCCGCGTTCACGGTGAAAGTGCCGCCGGCCGGAACCGCGGTGGCGTTGCCGACGGTCATCGCCGAGATCTCCGGCGCGGTGTTCGGCACCGGCTGACCGGTGTACGCCTCGCGCAGTGCCGCATACCCGAGCCGCCGCCAGCCACCGGTCGTGGTGTTCAGCCACACCCCGCCGAAGTCGTTCTCCAGGCCGTAGTGGAACTCGGTCGCGCCGAGCGCCACGCCCGCATGTCCGGCAATGGCATTCCAGCTGTACGTGTAACCGGCCTTCTTCTGCAGGTCACTCGGCTCCGTGGGCACGCCGTTGGCGTCGTTGGGCACCTCCCACTCCCCCGCCGGGCCGCCCTCGGTGAGGATGTACGGCTTGGTGTACCCGCCCGCGATCCAGTCCCGCTTGACGGTGTCGATCGCGCCGTACGAGTTGACCGCGAGCAGATCGAGCGCCGGGGAGTACTGCTTGTAGTACGTCCAGGCGTATGTGTAGGCGTCCGTCGAGGTGACCGGGTGGTTCGGGTCGGCGCCGTGGATCGCCTCGGCCAGCTCGTTGACGAACTTCGCATACCCCACGCGCCGCGCCTCGACCTCGGCCGCGGACAGCCCGTAGTTCTGCATCTCGAGGATGACCTCGTTGCCGACGTCCCAGAGCAGCACGCCCTGCCGGCCCTTGAGCTGGTTCACCCAGTTCAGCACGTCGGCCTTGGCGGCGGTCTTGTACGCGGTGTCGTTCACGTAGTCCGCGCCGTGATTCAGCCACAACCCGACGATCACCTTGATCCCGAAGCGGGCGGCGGTGTCCAGCAGCAACGGGGTGTTCGCGTCCGGTCCCCAGATCCGGATCGTGTTGACGCCCATGTTCTTCAGGTCGCGCATGTAGCCGTCGGCGGCAGCCTGCGGCGGGCCGTACGTCATGCCCTTGACCTGCCACGGCGTGCCGTTCACGGTCAGCGTCCAGTTGCCCTGGGTGCCGGTCACCTTGACGACGCTCGGGCCGGCCGGGACCGCCGGATCGGTCATCGCGGCCGGGGTCGTGCCGGTCGCCCGGGCCACCGTCACCGAGTCGACGCTGAGCACGCCGCCCGACGTGGTGTCCGCGGACGGCGTGGTGCCGCCGGCGATCGCGTTCGGCAGCGAGCCGCCGATCGCCAGGTCGAGCCGCAGGTAGAAGCCGTGGTGCACGGCCGCCTCCCACGCGGTGACGCCGACCTGCGACTCGCGGACCACCCAGGTCTGCTTGCCGTCGAGGTAGAAACGGATCTCCTCGTCGGTCTTGGTGCGGTCGATGACCTGCGAGTACTCGTGGTAGCCGGACTGGCAGCCGACGCACGACGCGAAGCCCGAGGACCGCCCGGTGTACTCGGCGCACGGGCCGTCCGGCGCGGTGCCGCAGTGCAGCGTCTGTGCCAGCTGGTCGCGGCCGTTGACGTCGGTCATGATGTCGGTCTCGCCGACCGAGGGCCAGTTGGTGAAGTTCCCACGGTACGCCGCGCCGGTCGCGCGGAAGCCCGGCCAGTAGCCGAGGCCGTTCGCGACGCCGGGCTGCTTGAGAACGGCGCTGAACTTGAGCAGCTCGCCGGGCTGGGGGTTGAAGTCGGTGCGCTGGGTCTCCAGGCGACCCGAGGTCCACTTGCCGGCGCCGTCACGGATCGCCTTGATGCTCAGCTTGCCGCTGCCGTCGAGGGCGACGTTGGCGGTCGAGTCGCTGGCGGTCTCGAC
>KL571392.1:38157-40590 GCA_000715855.1 Actinoplanes liguriensis | reverse complement strand
GAGCCGGTGCCCCAGTTCGCGGCACCGCCCGGGTACTGCGTGCCGGTGCGGGTCAGCCAGTTCGCGGCGCTCGGCGAGGTTCCGGCCGTGCCGTCGAAGGTCTCCTGCCAGACGGTCGTGTAGCTGGTGGGATCCTGCGTCGGCGGGGTGGTCGTCGTTCCGCCGGCGGTCAAGACCTTGAACTCGTACAGCGAGTAGCCGTAGCCGCCGCTGCGGACCGTGCCGTAGAGCCGGACGTACCGGGCCTGGGCGGTGACGTTGATCGTCTCGGTGCCGCCGGCGCCGGTCGTCGTGGAGTAGACGTCGGTCCAGGTGCTCCCGTCGGCGCTTGTCTGGATTTTGTACGATTTTCCGTACGCGCTCTCCCACTGCAGCGTCACGCCGCAGATCGCCTTGGCGCTGCCCAGGTCGACGCGGATCCACTGCGGGTCGGCGAACAGGCTCGACCAGCGCGTGCCCGCGTTGCCGTCGAACGCCTTGTCCGCGCTCACGTCCGCGCTCTCCTGGGAGGAGGCGGTGGCGGGCTGGCCCTGGGCGGCGTTGGTCGTGCAGTCACCGGCCGGGGTCGTGGTTCCGTAGACCTTGAGCTCGTAGAGCGAGTAGCCGTAGCCGCTGGCGCGTGCCGTGCCGTAGAGCCGGACGTACCGGCTCTGGGCGGCCACGGTGATCGTCTCGGTGCCACCGGCGCCGGTCGTCGTGGAGTAGGCGTTCGTCCAAGCGGTCCCGTCGGGACTTGTCTGGATTTGGTACGACTTGGCGTACGCGCCCTCCCACTGCAGCACCACCTTGGTGATCGTGGCGGTGGCGCCCAGGTCCACGCGGATCCACTGCGGGTCGGCGAACTGGCTCGACCAGCGGGTGCCGTCGTTGCCGTCGAAGGCGTTGGCCGGGCCGACGTCGGCGCCCTCCTGTGAGGAGGCGGTGGCCGGCTTGCCCTGCGAGAGCAGGGTGTCGGCGGCACTGGCGGCGGTGGTCACGGCGGTGGTGGTTACGGCCACGGCGGCGAGGCCGAGCAGCAGCGCCGTGAAAGCGGCGAGGACGGACGGTCTGCGGCGACGACGCCGTTCCGGCCCGGGTATCTGACTCATGATCACACCCCAAGGGGGACTGTTGCGGACGGGAACCCTCGTTCGCCCACCCCGAAGGGGTTTCGAGGAACTAGGGAAAGCGCTCTCCAAGCGAAGGCGATTGTTTCGCTCATGTTGCCTGAGGTCAATACTTCCCATTGACATCACTGGTTCCGGAACTGCAAGCTCCGCACCGTGAAAGCTCTCTTTGTGCTGGCCGTCGCCGCCGGGATGATGACGGTCACCGGGTGCGGCACGACATCCGCCGACCGTCCTCCCGCCCCCGCCGCCTCCACCACGGCCGGCCGCAGCCCGGCCGCCTTCGGGGGCACCGATCTCGCCTGGATCGAGATCAACATCGCGATGGACGAGGAGTTGCTCCCGCTGCTCGACCTGGCCCCCGCCAACGGGTCCTCCTCACCGCTGAAGAAGCTGTCCTCCCAGGTCATGACGTTCACCACCGAGGAGCTGGCCACGCTGCGCCAGCTCCGCGACGAGGCGGGACTGCCGTCGGAGAACCCGCACAAAGGCATGCCCATGCCCGGGATGGTCACACCGTCACTGCTCGCCACGGCGGCCGCCCAGCGGGGTGCGGCCTTCGACGCCGTGCTCGCCAAGAGCCTCCGCGAACACCTCGACCAGAGCCACCAGCTGGCGGTCAGCGAACAGTCGGCGGGCGCGGAAACACGCACGAAGGCGCTGGCCGGCCGCATTCTTGAAAGCCGGGAGGCAACGCTGAAAACCCTCCAAAAAGATTTCTAAATAATTCCACCAAAACCGTTATCCCCCATTCCCCCCTCCGTCCATCCCCATCCCCCGCTCCCCGCCACACGCGTCGCGCCGCAACCTCTCGCCACCACGGCCAGCTCGGCGAGCGCGGACCCCCGGCTGGCGCTGACCGTGGTTATGCAGCACCCATAACAACGGCGACGCCCAGCCCAGACCCCCGGCTGGCGCCGACCGTGGTTATGCGGCACCCATAACGACGGTGACGCCCAGCCCGGAACGCCGGGCTGGCGCTGACGGTGATCAGGCTGGGCCGATAACAACCACCACCGCCAGCCGGGAAGCCTGAGCTGGCGGCGACGAACGGGTCGCGACGGCTCGGTCGTGGTGAGCTGACTCGGCGGGAGCATCGAGCCGGCCGCGGCAGGGGCGAGCGGGCGCACTGGGCTGGCAACCACGGTCGGGAGCGGGCCCGAAAACAGCCACCAGCGCCAGCCGAGGCAGGCGAGCCGGCAACCACGGTCGGGAACACGCCCGAAAACAGCCACCAGCGCCGGCCGCGCCTAGCGAGCCGGCAACCACGGTCGAAAACAGGCCCGAAAACAACCACCAGCGCCAGCCGCGCGCGGCGAGCCGGCAG
>KL571392.1:36843-38039 GCA_000715855.1 Actinoplanes liguriensis | reverse complement strand
GGAGCCGGCAGCCACGGTTGGGGCGGGCGTGGGGGCGGCTGCCGGCGGCGGGGTGGCGCGCACGGGTGGAGCAGGAACGGCGGTGGTGGCTGGGTGGGGTGGGCGCCCCGGCCGGGGGTGGACTGTGCCGGCGCCCCGGCCGGGGGCGGTTGTGGAGCCGTGACGGGCGTGCTCACGGCGTACCCGATAAGGGGTTTAAGGAAGTTCGTAGTTTTCGTTCAGAGCCGCTCCGCGGTCGGGTTTGTACTGGTCGAAGCCCCGCGGGTTGCACTGCAGGCCGCCGTTGATGCAGTGGGTGGTCAGGGCGGCGAGGACGGCCGGGTCCCAGGCGTTGTAGACGTCGTAGTGGAACGAGTAGCCGCGGCCGCTGGCGAAGTGGACGTTGGACATGTTGCCGCTGACCGGCCACGCCATCTTGAACTCGATCATCGGGACGGCGACCGGGTGGGAGGCCGGGCAGACGCCGACGATCGGGTACGCCATGTGGCTCTTGTGGTCGGGTGTGTCCAGGTGGATGCCGTCCCAGCAGCTCGGCGCCTGGAGACGGACGTTGAGCTGGGAGCCGGCGACGCAGGTGGCCGGGATGTCCCAGTTGCGGGTGAGGTCGCCGCATTCGAAGCCCTCGACCGCGCCCGGGTTGTTGCGGAACTCGTCGATGGTGGCGCTGGGGCTGCCGACGACGTAGCGCAGGCCCGGCGGGAACGGCCGGACGCTGGTGTAGTCGATCACGCCGCTCTTGTAGTAGATGACCTGCGGGCCGTCCGGTTGGACCGGGGTGTCGCCGTTGAGCAGGGTCGGCATCCAGTAGCCGGTACGGTCGCCGGGGGTGATGCAGGAGGTGGTGCCGGCCTGCAGGGACGCGAGGGTGGTGTTCGCGTTCGTGGTGCGGTTGCCCATGAACGTGTGGGAATGCGACGCGCCCGGCAGCCCCGGGAAGACGATCGGGTCGTCGTTCAGGTTCGTCCGGCTCACCGAGCAGTTGGCCTGGAACTCACGGTGGGTGACCGGCGGGTTCTGGGCCGGCGGGACCGCGGTGGACGGGACGACGCCGGTGACCGGCGGGTTGGCGTAGACGTAGCCGGGGCCGTCGGTGGGCGGCGGCGTGACCGAGGACGTTCCGTAGACCTGGAACTCGTACAGGGAGTAGCCGTAGCCGGTGCCGCGCTGGGTGCCGTACATCCGGACGTAACGGCCGG
>KL571392.1:35542-36556 GCA_000715855.1 Actinoplanes liguriensis | reverse complement strand
GGAGCGTCTGGTTGCCGCCGGTCGCCGTCGTGGTGCTGTAGATCGTGGTCCAGGCGTTGCCGTCGGGCGAGGTCTGGATCTGGAAGGCTTTCGCGTACGCGGCCTCCCACTGCAGCTTGACCTGCGTGATCGTGGCGGTGGAGCCGAGATCGACGCGTAGCCACTGCGGGTCGGTCCACAGGCTGCCCCAGCGGGTGTCGGCGCGGCCGTCGACCGCGGCGATGGCGGGGGCCTCGCCGTTCTCGGTCGAGGAGGCGAGCGCCGGGCGGCCCTGGGAGAGCAGCGTGTCGGCGGCGTAGGCGGACGGGGTGATGGTCAGCACGGCGCTGACCAGTGCCAGCGCCGCCAACGGCGCCAGCAGTCTCTTCTTGTGCACGGGGGGATCTCCCAACGCTTGGAGGACGGAACGCTTGGAGAGCGCTTTCCAGTCTTTGAGCGCATGGGTACGTACGTCAATGGTTTGGGGTTCCGGAACGCGGCGGGACACCCGTCGGACGGTGAGGGCGGAAAGCGCTCTCCACCCCGTGCTATAAACACCGCTATGCAGAGCCAGCAGCGGCTACCGACGCTCGAGGACGTTGCTCGCTTGGCGGGCGTCTCGCGCGCCACCGTCTCCCGGGTCGTCAACGGCGTCCGCAATGTCGACCCGCAGCTCCACGAGGTGGTCTGGAGCGCCGTCGAGCAGACAGGGTACGTGCCGAACCGCATGGCCCGCTCGCTGGTGACCCGGCGCAGCGGCACGGTGGCCCTGGTCGTCTCCGACTCCGAGACACACGACGACGACCCGTTCATGAGCCGTTTCTTCGCCGACCCCTACTTCGGGCGGGTGGTCGGCGGGCTGATGAGCGTGCTGCGCCCGGCCGGCGTCCAGCTCGCGCTCCAGATGGTCGGCGCGCAGGGGCACAAACGCCTGGTCGGGGACCTGCGCAACGGCCAGGCGGACGGCGCGGTGGTGCTGTCGCTGCCGGCCCGCGACCCGCTGCCCGGCCTGCTCGCCGACGCCCGGATCCCGGC
>KL571392.1:33063-35425 GCA_000715855.1 Actinoplanes liguriensis | reverse complement strand
CCGGATCCCGGCCGTGCTGATCGGGCGGCCCGCCGAGCCGGTCCCGATCAGCTACGTCGACCTGGCCAACGAGACGGGCGCCGCGCTCGCCGCGGAACGCCTGGTCGCGCGCGGCTGCCAGCGGGTCGGCATGATCTCCGGCCCGGCCGACGTGCCCGCCAGCCAGGATCGGATCACCGGTTTCCAGCGCGCGATGGCCCGGCACGGGCACGCGTGGGTCCCGCTCGCCACGGGAAACTTCACGCAGGAGAGCGGCGAGCAGGCGATGCGGTCGCTGATGGCGGAGCAGCTCGACGGCGTGTTCGTGGCGAACGACCTGATGGCGCTCGGTGTCCTGCTGGTGCTGCGCGACGCCGGCAAGCGGGTGCCGGAGGACGTGGCGGTGGTCGGGTTCGACGACAGCAGCGCGGCCCTGGCCGCCCGGCCGACACTCACGACGGTCCGGCATCCGCTGGAGGACATGGCGGGCAAGAGACAGGCCAAACTCCTCCTGGCCCGGGTGGAGGATCCGGCGGCGAGGGTAAGTTCGGTCATCTACGAGCCGACGCTGGTGAGCCGCCAGTCGGCATGATCGATGCGTAGTGTGACGTCTCCAATACTTCCGAAAACCTATAGGCCCGGTATAGATTTGGGTCGGTCGTCGGAAAGGACACCTCACATGACCATCTCGCAGACCCCCGCGGCCTTCGTCACCAACCAGGACCTGGACCCGATCCGCCTGCGACGGGCCTTCGGGGTCTTCCCCAGCGGTGTCGTCGCCGTCGCCGCGTCGGTCGAGGGCCGGCTCGTCGGGCTCGCCGCCAGCTCGTTCACCTCGGTCAGCATCGATCCCCCGCTGGTGTCCTTCTCCATCGCGAACACCTCGAAGACCTGGCCCGACCTGCGCCGCGCCGACCACCTCGGGGTCACCGTGCTCGCCGCGCACCACGGCGTGATCTGCCGGCAGCTCGCCGGGCCGGTCGAGCACCGCTTCGACGACATCGCGGCGTCCGTCAGCCCGGACGGGGCGGTCACCATCGACGACGGGCTGGCGCGTTTCGACACCTCGATCTACCGCGAGGTCGAGGCCGGCGACCACACCATCATTCTGCTCCGGCTGCACGGGGTCGACCACCCGGCGGACCAGGCGGGGGAGCTCGGGCCGCTGGTCTTTCACCGCTCGGCCTTCGGGCGGCTCAGCGCGGACTGAAACGACGGCCTTGGGAGCAGCCCAGCGCGAACTGAAGCGCCGGCCTTCGGAGCGGCTCGCGGGACAAGAGCGCCGGCCATGGAGCGGCTCAGCGCGGAGCCGACGACCGGCAGCGCTTCGGGCAGGGCCGCAGGGCCCCGGATCGCAGGGCCCGGGGTGCAAGGCCCCGGGCTGCAGCGCCCCGGGCCGCCGGGCCGGATGGCCTCAGACCGTGGTCCCCATGGCCTCGGCCCGCGCCGGGCGCCGCATCAGCGCCCCCACTTCGGAGACCCCGGACGCCCCGGAGGCCTCCGAGTCCACGGTCCACGGGATCAGCGGCCGCGACCGGAACAACGGCCGCAGATCCATCGGCACCAGGTGCGCCAGCGCCGCCGGCGACACCCCACGCTCCCCCGAGTTCAGCTCGGACAGCACCACCCGCGCCAGGAACGCCGCATCCCCGCCGTCGGTGTAGAGCCGGTCGCCCACCCGCGCCAGGAACCGCCGGCAGTCGACGATCTCCACGATCCGGTTCGTCTCCGGCGCCGGCAGGGCTCGCCGGAGATCCTCCGGCACATTCACGATCAGGCGGCGGTACGCCGTGACGGGCAACAGCTCGCTCAGTACGCCGAGCACCGTGGCGGTGACCCGGCGGCTCTCGTTGCGGCCGTGCAGGCGACCGCTCTCCTGGATCCGGGCCAGCAGATCGTGCTGCTCCATGGGTCGTGCCTCCTCATGCCCCGGCGACGACACGTACGTGCCGGGGCGCACCCGGGTACCCGCGGTCCGGCCGTCCAAACGGCACTGTCGGCTAGTTCACGCAACGGTGGCGCCGGAAAACAAACCACCGCCTTTTCGCGCGATTCTCAGTCGACGCTGAGGCCCTTTTCGCTGCCTTTCTTGATCTTCCGATCGTCGCGCAGTTCCAGGAACGGCTCGTCGGCCGGATCGTGCCCGGCGGCGATAGCGCGGCCGCGTTCCAGCTCCGCGTCGAGCTCGGCGCCGAGCAGAATGGCGATATTGGTGATCCACATCCAGACCAGGAACGCGATCACGCCGCCCAGCGTGCCGTACGTCTTGTTGTAGTTGGCGAAATTCGCCAGGTAGATCGCGAACGCCACGGACACCAGGATCCAGAGGACGACCGCGAACAGGCCGCCCGGGCTGACCCAGCGGAAACCGCCGGTCCGGGCG
>KL571392.1:32196-32898 GCA_000715855.1 Actinoplanes liguriensis | reverse complement strand
GGTGGTGACGGCCGCGTCGCCGAGCCCGATCTGGTCGCCGACCAGCCGGGCGAGGTCACCCGTGAAGATCACGATCGCGGCGGAGACGATCAGCATCACGCCGACGACCGCGGTCACCGCGACCCGGATCGGCAGCGTCTTCCAGATCGGACGGCCCTCCGGCACGTCGTAGACGGCGTTCGACGCGCGCATGAACGCGGCGACGTAGCCGGACGCCGACCAGAACGCGACGAGCACACCGAGGATCGCGGCGAAACCGGCCGCGCCCGGGTCCTTCACCTGGGTCAGCACGGTGTCGACCAGGCTCTGCAGCTGCGGGTTCGGCGCGAGCTGATGGGCGGCGTCCTGCACCACCTTCTGGCCGTCGGCGCTGAGCATGCCGAGCAGCGAGACGATCACCAGGATGCCCGGGAAGATCGACAGCACCCCGTAGTAGGTCAGCGCCGCGGCCCAGTCACTGAGGTTGTCGGCAGAGAATTGCTTGACGGTACGGCGTACCGCGGCGAACACTCCGCGACCGCGCAGCTGGGCCGGGCTGTCCGGCCCCGCGTCGGGCCCGACCGTGTTCAGGTCGGCCGGCGTGTCCTCGCCGGTGCGGGTGGTCGCGGCCGCGTCGACGCCGGCCTCGTGGTCACGGCGGCTCATGGGTTCCTCCGGGGATGTGCGGTGGTGACGGTGCTACCGGCTGACGCGGTGACGGCA
>KL571392.1:29556-31920 GCA_000715855.1 Actinoplanes liguriensis | reverse complement strand
AGCACCGGCGGATCAGGAAACGGCCTGCTGGGTGTGCTCCTTGGCGCGCTGCGCCGAGTCCTGCGCCTGCTCCCTGGTGGTCTGCACGGCGTCCTGGGCGGTGCCCTTGACCTCGTGCGCGGCGTGCTGGACCGTGCCGGTCAGCTCGTCCTTCACCTCGGTGGCGACGTCCTTGACCCGGTCGGCCAGGTCGCCGCTGTTCTCCTTGAGCTGGGCACCGGCGCGCCGCTCCACCTCGGTGACCGGGAGCAGGCCGGCGGCGAGCATCCCGACGCCGAACGCGATCACCCCGGCGGCGATCGGGCTGCCGGCGGTCTGCTGGGCGACCACGCGCGGGGCGCTCTTCACGGCCGCGGCCGCGTCGTGCGCCTTCTCCCCCACCGTGTCGCCGAGCTGCGACGCCTTCTCCTGCACGGCGCCGGCCGCGGCGGACGCCTTGTCCTGAACGGTGCCGGCCGCCGACGAGGTGCTGTCACCGACGTGTGTGGCGCTTCCCATGACCTTCTCCTTCACCGCGGTCCACCGGCGCTTCGCGACCCTGCTCGGGCTGGTCTTCTCGGCGAGCAGATCGACGTCGCGGGTCAGCGACGCGCGGGTCTGCTCGATGTCCTGCCTCAACCGGTCGGGTTCTTCAGCCATTGCGCGTCCTCCTTGATCGTGTCGACGGTGCGCCGCGGCATCGGATCCACGGTCTTGAGCTTCTTCCTGCCGTTCGCGTAGAGAACGGCCCCGATGACCGCCCAGACGGCGGCGACGATGAGAGCGGCCCAGCCGGCCGGCATGACCGCGTCCAGGCCGAACACCGCGGCGAAGCTGAGCAGCACGACGGCCAGGTAGCCGGCGAACCCGGCGCCGCCGAGCATCCCGGCGGCCTTGCCGGCCTTCGCGGCCTCCTGCTTGATCTCCGCCTTGGCCAGCTCGACCTCCTGGCGGAACAGTTGCGACAGGTCGTCGCTGATGTTGCCGATCAGCTCGCCGATCGAGGACTGCTCGACCCGATCGGTGTGATCCGGGGGATAGGGCGTGGTCACGGCCGCGGCTCCCGCGTACCGAGCGGGTACTCCTCCTGGACACCGAGCGGGTCCGGCGCGAGGTAGTCGGCCCCGGCGCCGGTGGTGGCGGCGTAGTCGGTCCGCGGGGCGGGCGCCGGCGGGACCGGCGGCGTCACCGCGGCGACCGGCGGGGTCACCGGCGCGGACGTCGGGGTGACCGGGGAATACGTGTCGTCGGTGGGCTTGCGGTCGGCAGCTGCGGCCGGCTCGGCCTTTGCCACGCCCTTGCCCAGCCGGCCCACGACGAACCCGGCAGCCAGCGCGGTCGCCAGGAACGCGCCCGGGCGGCGCCGTGCGAAGTCCTGCACCTCGGCGAGCACGCCCTCGGGCCCGTTCCGGTCCAGATAGTCGGCCAGCTGACGGCCGCCGTCGGCGACCCGCGCGACCACGGTCGCCGCTGGGGTGCCGGCCCGGTCGCCGCGCATCTCGTCGAGATGTCCGGCGGTCTCCCGGATGCCGCTGACCAGCCGGTCGTTCTGCGAGCGAGCCTGCTCGCCGAGCTTGTCACGCACCTCGCCCGCGACGTTGCGGGCCTGGGCGCCGACCTCGGCGGTGACGCGTTGCGCCTGCTCGGCGGCGGTATCCTTCACTTCGGACGCCGCCTGACCGGCCGCGTGCTTACCTTCCGTGGCGACCTGCTTCGCCTTCGACGAGCTGTCACCGGACACATCACCCGGCGAGTGGACGCCGGTCCTGAGGTCACTCACGTTGCCTCCCTGTAAGCGGGTCATTCGACGACTCGAATGCCCACCGCGGGAGGGTTCATTCCGACGTATTTTTGGCAGTTTTATCGACGTACAAAATGGAATGGCATTTGATTTTCGGGGTATGCATCTTCGCTTTGTCCGGCGCCCTGGCGACGAAATTTCACGATCAGCACGTCCGCCGGTCCAATCTGGACTATATGTTCTCCGTGGTGGGGCGAGTGCATTGCCACCAATGCGGTGACCACACGTTCTGCGCGCCGCCCTCGTGACATCGAGCGGGACGGATATTCGTTTACGGCCGTGGATGCCAGGAAACTGGCTGGTGGTGACACCGCAGAACCGCTGGCGGGCGATGAGCGTCGCCCTGGTGGCCGGCTTCATGACCCTGCTCGACGTCAGCATCGTGAACGTGGCGCTGCCCTCGATCCGCGCCGACCTGCACCTGGGCTCGGGCGAGTTGCAGTGGGTGCTGTCCGGGTACGCCCTCACGTTCGGCCTGCTGCTCGTGCCGGCCGGGCGGTGGGGCGACGCCCGCGGCCGCCGCAACGCGTTCATCCTCGGGCTGGCCGTGTTCACGCTGGCCAGCGCGGCGGCCGGGCTGGCCA
>KL571392.1:26454-29365 GCA_000715855.1 Actinoplanes liguriensis | reverse complement strand
ATCGTCGCCCGGCTCGTCCAGGGCGCCGCCGCCGGCGTGGTGAACCCGCAGGTCTCCGGGCTGATCCAGCAACTGTTCGAGCCGCACGAGCGGGGCCGGCCGTTCGGTCTGCTGGGCGCCACGATCGGGGTCTCCACCGCGGTCGGGCCGCTGCTCGGTGGCCTGCTCATCCAGGTGTTCGGGGCGGAGCAGGGCTGGCGGTGGATCTTCTACATCAACGTGCCGATCGGGCTGGCGGCGATCGTTCTCGGTCACCGGTGGATCCCGGCCCGGCCGCGGGAGCAGCGCGAGCACGAGAGCCTCGACCCGGTCGGCGTGGGGCTGCTCGGGGTGGGCGTGTTCCTGTTGCTGTTGCCGCTGGTGCAGGAACGGGAGTGGACCGGGAACGGCAAGTGGCTGCTCGTGGTGGCGGCGGCCGTGGTGCTCGCCGGGTTCTGGGTCTGGGAACGAAGGTTCGGGCGGCACTCCACGTCGGTGGTCGATCTCGGGCTGTTCCGGGTGCGGTCGTACGCGCTGGGCGCGCTCGTCGGGGTGCTCTACTTCGGCGGGTTCACGTCGATCTTCTTCACGTACACGCTGTTCCTGCAGAACGGACTGCACTACTCGGCGTTGCAGGCCGGTCTGGCGATCACGCCGTTCGCGCTCGGGTCCGCGGTCACCGCCGCGATCGGCGGGCGCAAGGTCGACCGGACCGGCCGTACGCTCGTGGTCGCCGGCCTGGTGATCGTCGCGCTCGGCCTGGCCGGCACGGTCGCCGTGCTGCACTTCGTCACGGGCACCGCCGCCGGTTGGGCGACGGTGGTCCCGCTCCTGGTCACGGGCCTGGGCAGCGGGCTCGTGATCAGCCCGAACCAGACGCTGACACTCAGCGAGGTGCCGGTCGAACGGGCCGGCAGCGCGGCCGCGGTGCTGCAGACCGGGCAGCGCATCGGGACCGCGATCGGGATCGCCGGGGTGGGCGCGGTCTTCTTCAACCGGCTCGCGCACCACGACGGGGACTGGGGGCTCGCGTTCCGGACCTCCCTGTCGGTGACGATCGCCTTCGTGGTGGCCGCGCTGATCGCCGCGACCGCCGACGTTCTCGCGGGCCGCCGCTCGGAGCACCAGCCGGCGCCGCGCTGACCCCCCTTTCCCTGGTCGTCGTCCTCACGTAGGGTCGCCCCGCATCAAGATCTACGGGGGATCACCAGTGAAGATCATCGCGGCTTTCGTCGCCGCTGCCGTCCTGCTCGGTCGCCCACGCCCGCCGCCAACGGTGTCGCCGACCTGCCGGCCGCGCAGATCCTGGAGCGGGCGCGGGCCGCGGTCAAGGCCGCCACGTCGTTCCGCGTCCGTGGCGGGATCTACCACGGCGGTATCTACGACGGCGCGAAGACCGACGACAGCCGGCAGCTGTGGTTCGTCGACGTCCGGCTCTCCGGGAACGACAGCGCCGGCCAGACCGCGATCGGCGCGTCGAAGCAGGAGTTGATCAGCGTCGGCGGCAAGCGCTACTGGCGGCCGAGCGAGCAGATCGCGGCGCAGACGATGGGGCCCTACGACGCGCGGGCGTTCGTCAAGAAGCTGGCCGGCCGGTGGATGGCCGTGCCGGCCCGGAAGCCGATCTTCGGTGACTTCGTCAGCCGGGCCTACGTCGACGGCCTGCTCACACCCCACATCCCGGTCTCCAAGGGCGTGACCAAGGTGATCGACGGGGTGCCGGTCATCGCGATCGTCGACCGGGAGCAGACCCTCTACATCGCCACGGCCGGTGAGCCGTACCCGATGCGCCTGGACCGGACCGAGCTGGAGCGCCTCTCGTTCACCGAGTTCGGCGTCGCCTTCCCCCAGGTCAAGGCCCCGGCCGCCACCGAGGTGATCAGCGCCGCGGCGGCCCGTAAATGATCACCCGTTGGTGATCCGGTGAGCGGTCAGCTGCTCGTTGATCCTGGTCAGGGCGTTGTCGAAGTCGGCGGGCCGCAGGACCGGGCCGCCGCGCCAGGTGGGCACCGGGCGCAGGTAGAACCGGCCGGGGCGACGCTGGACCGGCGCCTCGATGCGGGTGCCGTCGTGCAGGGTGATCCAGATGACCCGTTCGACGGCCTGCAGACCGAGGAACTCCGCGGGAGCCTCGCCGACCGACGCGATCTCCGCCCAGGGGATCGTCCGGCTGCCGAGGAAGCCGCGGAGACGGATCCCCTCCTCGCCGAGGTAGAGGCCCCGCCAGCCGAGCCGGACGGCGCCCGTCACCATCACGGCCATGAACGCGCAGATCGCCAGCGCGCCGGGGATCTCCGAGCGCGCCGGGGGCGAGGTCACGATCGAGTAGGCCAGGAGAAGGACCAGCAGTCCCCAGAACGTGATGACCGCCACGCCGAGCAGACTCGCTGGTGGTATCGGATACGGGCGTCGCCACCTGCTCACATCGAGAATGGTCGCAGCCGGACGCTCGGAAGGACAGACCCGTGAGATCGACGGAAGACCTCGTGCACTGGACGGCAGCGGAGTTGTCCGCGGCGATCCGGGACCGGGTGGTGAGCTGCGTCGAGGTGATGACCGCCCACCTCGACCACATCGAGCGGATCAACCCCGCGGTCAACGCTATCGTCGCGATGCGGCCGCGTGCCGACCTGCTCGCCGAGGCGGCCGAGAAGGACCGCGTCGCGCCCCAGGGGTGGATGCACGGTTTTCCGCACGCGGTGAAGGACCTTGCCGACGTCGCGGGGCTGACCAGCAGTTACGGACTGATCCCGCCGATCCGGGCGACGACCGACGCGCTCTTCGCCGAACGGATCCGGGCGGCCGGGGCGATCTTCATCGGCAAGACGAACGTGCCGCAGCTCGGGCTCGGCTCACAAACCTACAACACGATTTACGGTACGACCGTGAACGCCTACGACCAGACGAAGACCTGTCTCTTATACACATCTCT
>KL571392.1:25906-26243 GCA_000715855.1 Actinoplanes liguriensis | reverse complement strand
CGGTGGGAGCAGTGGCGGGGCGGCCGTCGCCGTCGCGTTGCGGATGCTCCCGGTCGCCGACGGGAGCGACTTCATGGGCTCGCTGCGCAACCCGCCCGGCTGGAACAACGTGTACGGCCTGCGCCCCTCGTTCGGCCGGGTCCCGTCCTTCGGCGGGGACCAGTTCGTCGCGCAGGGCGGCACCGAGGGCCCCATCGCGCGGACCGCCGGCGACCTGGAGCTGCTGTACCGGACGATGGCCGGCTACGACGACCGGGCGCCGCTCGCGCTGCCCGACGAGGACGGCCCCGGCACGCTCGGCAGGCGGGTCGCGTGGCTCGGCGACCTCGGTGGATAC
>KL571392.1:25480-25589 GCA_000715855.1 Actinoplanes liguriensis | reverse complement strand
TGTGTATAAGAGACAGGGGCCGCGTCGGCGTACCTCACCGAGCTCGGCATGACCGTCGACACCATCGACGAGCTGCCCGGACTCGGCAACGACGGGCTGTGGCCTGCCT
>KL571392.1:23366-25205 GCA_000715855.1 Actinoplanes liguriensis | reverse complement strand
GGCCGTCAAGCCGCTCCACGACGACCCGGCGCTGCGGCCGTTGCTGAAACCCGAGGCGATTTTCGAGTACGAGGGTCTGACCCGCCTGTCCGCGATCGACGTGGCCCGGAACTCGGAGCTGCGCAGCCGGCTGTACGAGGGTTTCCGGGAACTGTTCACCAGGTACGACTACGCCGTCCTGCCGACCGCCCAGGTGATGCCGTTCGAGGCGACGCGGCACTGGCCGGAGTCGATCGACGGCACCGCGATGTCCAGCTACCACCGGTGGATGGAGGTCACCACGATCGGGACGCTGATCAACGCGCCGGTGCTGGCCGTCCCGGCCGGATTCAGCGCGGGCGGGCTCCCGATCGGGCTGCAGATCATCGGGCGCAACCACGACGACCGGGGCCTGCTGGCGTTCGCGAAAGCCTGGGAGTCGCGGACCGCCGCACTCCGGGACCGGGTGCCGCCGCTGCTGGTCAGCGGTCCCTGACCTGGATGCCGAGCGTCTGCGCCAGCGCCCGGGCGGACTCCAGCAGCTGGTCGTGGTCGATCACGGCGCCGCGCAGGAAGTCCCAGCCCTCGGCGACGTCCAGCGAGCGGGCCTTGCGGAAGTCCAGCTTCTTGACGGTCGTCTTGGTGAACCGGGCGCGGGCGATCGTGGAGTCCGGGAACGTGACACCGTTCAGGGTGGCCGAGCCGAAGTCGACCTCGGTCAGGTCGCAGTCACGGAACTGCACGTCGTGCAGGCGGGTCGCCCGCAGATTCAAGCTGTCGATCTTGCAGCCGCGCACGACGACCCGCCGCCAGGTGCCGCCGTGCGCCTGAACCCCGGCCAGGACGCTGTCGGCGATCGTGACATCGAGCAGATCGGACTCGGACCAGGCCGTGCCGATCCAGCGGGTGCGGCCCATCCAGACGTCGCTGAACCGGGCGCCGGACAGGTCACCGCCGGTGAACGTCACCCCGGTGAACGCGCACTCGTCGAAGCGGGTGCTGCTCGCCCGCACGTCGTCGAGCTCGCCGCCGTCCAGGTGAGCGCCGGTGTAGTCCTCGTCCCGCTCCAACTCCCCGTCAAAAACCCGAAGATGCTTGGCAAACGGCAGGTCCTCCGGAACACCCATCCCCGCACCGTACCGCTACCCGGCCGCGCCTCGGTCAGGCGGCGCCGGGTGGTCGATTGATGTAGCCCGCGGCCTTGGTGGCGACCGCGGTCACCGCCTCCCGCGGGTCCGCGCCGAGGCTGGCGATCGCGACCAGACTGGTGAAGACGACGTCGGCGAGCTCCCCGACCACGTCGTCGACGGTGTGCGTCACGCCCTTACGCGGGTTCTGACCCTGAACCCCGATCCACGCCTGAGCCGCCTCGCCCGCCTCCTCGGTGATCTTCAGGATGCGCAGGGTCAGCTCGTTCGGGTCGGTGCCGTTGTTCGCGTCCAGGTGCGCCCGCCACCGCCGAGCCTCGGACCAGATCATGTCGTCAGTCACGCCGCCATCATGCCGGTCCAGCCCCGGCCGCGGTCCCGCGGTCGGGGCTGGGGCTCACCGTGGTTATGCGTCCCGCATAACCACGGTGAGCCCCAGCCCAACCCCGCAACTCGCGCCGCGACCTGGACCCACTGCGCGCAGCGCGTGCCGGCGGCACAGCCGCGGGGGATCACTACGCGGGGCCGCTTCGGTCCAGGTCGCAGCGCGGGTTGCTTTTCAGGCTGGTGCTCACTGTGGTTATGCGTGCCTCATAACCACAGTGAGCACCAGCCCGGAAGAGTGACGCGCGCTGCTGGGGGTGACCAGGGGCGGGCGTCGCGGGGGTCCTTTTGAGCGCAACCAGCCACGGAGGTCGCCCTTTCGGGCTGA
>KL571392.1:21060-23159 GCA_000715855.1 Actinoplanes liguriensis | reverse complement strand
CTAGGACATGAGGATCTTGAACTTGATCTACTCTGCGGCGGGGAGGCTGTCCATGAAGGAGCTGACCGAGAAGACGGCGTTGCCGGCGCCGGCCGGGCCGTAACCGGGCGGGCTGGTCAGGCCGTTGGCCTCCATCGTCGCGCGGTACGCCTCGAGGAGCCGGATGTGGTACTCCAAGGGGGCGCCGTTGGGGTTGGTCTTGCCGAGCGGCGTCGTCGGCTCCGGGCACCAGGTGGTGAAGCGCGGGGTGATGCCGCGGGACATGAAGTACTGAAGGCCCTCGGTCGTGGACTCGATCGCCTCGTCGACCGTGCGGAAGCCGAACGGCTCGGCCATCTCGATGCCGGCGACGAAGTTCGGGATGACGTTGCGCGGGCCGAAGATCTCCGCGGAGTCGAGGATGCGGCGGTGCCACTCCTCGCGGCCGACGTAGCGCTCCTTGCCGGGGCAGTGCAGCTCGAAGAGGCGCTTGTCCCAGACCTCGTAGTTCGGGTGGTAGATCTGGATGCCGTAGTCCTTGAAGCGCTGGACGTCCGCCTTGGGCAGCGCCTGGGCGACGACCTTGCCGATCCAGCGGCCGGGGAAGGCCTCCTCGATCGCCTGTGCGTACTGCCCGTAGAAGTCGGCCTCGGCCTTGCCGCCGACGTGCGAGGTGATGCTGCCGCCGGTCAGCGTGTACGCCGTCGACGTCTTCAGCGTGTCGAACTTGTCGATGATCGCGAGCGCCTCGAGGACCTCGTCGATCGGCTTGACCCCGGTGTAGGGACGCCCGGCCGCCTTGTGCTGGCGCCAGTTGTGGTTGATGTCGCAGTACTGGCACTCCTCCTTGGCGCCGAAATACTGACAGACGCGGAAGACCGTGAGGTAGACGAGGTAGCCCCACTGGATGGTGGGTGCGACCTCCATCACCTGCTTGCCGTTGGCGAGCGTGTGCCGGTAGTACTCCGGCATCGGGGGGAGGCCGACCTCGGCGATCGGGCGGTCCTCCAGGAAGAGCGTGAGGCGGCCGTCGGCGTCCGGCTTCACCCGGTACGGCGAAGCCGGGTTGATCCGCACCGACACCACCGTGCGACGCAGGTCATAGGGGCCGCCGGTGAGCACGATCTCCTCCGGCGGACGGTGCAGCGCGGCCTCGCCCAGCTCGGGCAGGGTGCGCAGGTCGAACGAGAAGATGAAGTACGACTTGGGCTTGACGTCGCCGTTCTCGTTGTCGGTCAGCGCCGAGTCGTCGAACGCCAGACCGCCACGCAGCAGATCCTCCTTGATCACCGCTTCCCGGGGGACGTGCGGGAACCGGCTCATCAAGTCCTCGATGAGGTCGGTGCGTGACTCCATGGTTCCTCCTGGCGTTCGGTTCACCCCCAGGCTAGGCCGCCTTCGATCAGGTGACGAACGGCCCTGTGGCAAGCGTGACGCGGCGGACATCGAACGCCGGTGACGGAAGGCCGACAGCCTGTCCGGGCCGGTGTCGGATACCGGTAGAAGGATGACCCCCGTGCCGCACATCACCCAGGCCGTCCTTCCCGAGTTGCGCCCGAGCTGGTGGGAGACGGGGGTGCGGGCCCGCGCCGACGCCGGCATCCTGGGCGTCTTCGCCGAGCTGCCCGGCCTGATCCGCAAGGCTGTCCGGGTCGCCTGGCAGGCGGACCGGATGCGCACGACCCTGGTCGCGATCGCGACCGTGGGCAGCGGCGCGATGGCGGCGTTCGGGCTGCTCGCGACGCAGCGAGTGCTGATCCAGCTGTTCGCCGGCGGCCCCACGCCGGACCGGGTCCGGGCGGCGCTGCCCGCGCTGATCTGGCTGGCCGGCGCGACCGCGATCCGGGGCGCGCTGGGCATGGCGGTCGGCTACGCGCTGAACGGGCTGACGCCGCGGGTGCGCCTGGTCGTCGAGCGGGAGTTGTTCGAGCACACCACAGCCGTGGAGCTGGCCGCGTTCGACGACGACGGGTTCGCCGAGGGGATGGAGCGGGCGACCCGCGGGACCGAGGCCGCGATCGAGCTGGTGCAGAACGCGATGAACCTGTTCGCCGGCGTGGTCAGCGTCCTCGCCGTGATGATCGCGGTGGTCGCCGTGCACCCGCTGTCTCTTATACACA
>KL571392.1:18837-20849 GCA_000715855.1 Actinoplanes liguriensis | reverse complement strand
GCAGACGCTGATGGCCGAGCGGGTGTCGGCGGCGGAGCTGCGGTCGTACGGGCTGCGCGGTTTCCTGCTCGGCCTCTACGACCGGGTGATGGGCGCGCAGATCGCCGTCGAGCTGGCCGTCGCGCAGCGCGTGACGACCACGACCAGTGTCGGCGCGTCGGTGGGCGGGGTCGCGCTGGCCGGCGTCTACCTGCTGCTCGGGTTCCTGCTGCTGGACGGTCAGATCCCGCTCGCCGCGGCGGCGACCTGCGTGATCGCGGTGCAGGCGGCGCAGCGGGCGCTGGCGCTGGTGACGTTCCAGGTGGACCGGGTCTACGCGAGCGGGCAGTTCTTCAACGAGTACGTGAGCTTCCTCGGCGCCGCGCGGGAGCATCTGCCGGCCACCGGGGTGGACCGCCCGGCGCCGGCGGTTCTGCGGGAGCTGGCCGTGGACGAGGTGAGCCTGGAATATCCGGACCGGGACCGGCCGGCCGTCGACCGGGTCAGCCTGACGATCCGGGCCGGCGAGACGGTCGCGCTGGTCGGCGAGAACGGGTCGGGCAAGTCCACGCTGGCCGCGATGATCGCCGGGCTGCGCGAGCCGTCCTCGGGGACGATCAGGTGGAACGGCCGGCCGTACCCGGAGTGGGACGTCGCCGGGCTGCGCGAGCACATCGGCGTGGCGTTGCAGGAACACCACAAGTGGCCGTTCAGCGCGGCGACCAACATCGCGATGGGCGACGTCGACGCGGTCGCGGACCCGGAGCGGATCGAGGCGGCCGCGGCGCGCGCGGCGGCGCACGAGATGATCCAGGAGCTGCCGTACGGCTACGACACGCTGCTCGACCGCACGTTCAAGGAGGGCCAGGACCTGAGTGGCGGGCAGTGGCAGCGGATCACGGCGGCCCGTGCGTTCCTCCGCGACGCGCCCCTGCTGATCATGGACGAGCCGTCGTCGGCGCTCGATCCGCGGGCCGAGGACGCGCTGTTCCAGGCGCTGCGCGACCGGCAGGGGCGGCACACCACGATCCTGATCACGCACCGGCTGGCCAACATCACGCACGCCAACCGGATCTTCGTGCTGGACCGCGGGGTGCTGATCGAGGCGGGGACGCATCGGGAGCTGATGGCGACCGGGGGTACGTACGCGCAGCTCTTCACCCTCCAGGCGGCCGGATACCAAGCTCACTGACAACTTTTATTGCTGAACGGTTTCCGTCGGGATACAGTCGATTTAACTGAACGCTGCACGTTCATTTAATGGGTGGCCGACATGGGCAGGGATGGACCGGGCTCGATCCTGGTGGGCATCGACGGGTCGACGTCGTCATTGCGCGCGGCGGCGTACGCGGTGGGCATGGCACGACGGCAGGGCTGCCGGTTGATCGCCGTCTACGTGCGGGCCAATCCCCCGGCACTGCTCCCGCTCGCCGACACCGGCGGGCGCGCCGCCCTCACCTCCGTCGAGGCGCAGGACGAGGTGGAGAAAGAGCTGCGGAGCACGTTCGATCAATACCTGCCGCAGCTCGGCGTGCAGGCCGAGCTGGTGGTGCGCAGCGGCGAGCCGTTCACGGAGCTGACCGCGGCGGCGCAGGAGTCGCACGCCGACGCGGTCATCGTCGGGCGCTCCGCGGGGATGCTGCACCGGATCGCCGGGTCGCTCGCCACCAAGCTCGTCCGATGTGGGAAGTGGCCGGTCACGGTCGTACCGTGAGCGGATCTTGATCGTGGATCCAGGCTACCGATCCGCAACTTCTTTGCCCTCAGTCAAGGCCTGCAACCCGGGTGATACCCGCCGATCGAAAGGGGCGCCCCCGAAAAGCAACCTTGAGAGGTTCCCCCAAAATGAGCAACCGGCTCCGTGCATCCTTCCTGGCGTCCGCGCTCGTGGCATCCTCTCTGCTCATGGGTACCGTTGGGACGACGTCTCCGGCACAGGCCGCGGCCGCCGCCGCCGCAACGCCGACCCTCGCCGGCCGGATGGCCGCCGTCAAGGTCGCGAAGACGATCAACTACTACCCGTCGAACGCCGG
>KL571392.1:17225-18645 GCA_000715855.1 Actinoplanes liguriensis | reverse complement strand
CAACTACTACCCGTCGAACGCCGGCTGGTCGGCGATGTGGACCAACTTCGACCCGGTCGCGATCGACGCGGACCTGGCAAAGGCCGCGACCCTGGGCGCCAACAACGTCCGGGTCATCGTCTTCCCGGACGCGTTCGGCTACCCCACGCCGAAGGCCGACTTCGTCGAGAAGCTGCGCAAGTTCGTCAGCATCGCGGACTCCTACGGCATGACCGTCAAGCTGACCCTCTTCGACTGGTGGGAGGGCTACAGCGAGGTGGCGCGCAGCGTGGCCTGGGCGAAGGCGATCCTCGACCCGTACAAGGACGACCCGCGGGTGATCGCGGCCGAGCTGAAGAACGAGTTCCAGCCGGACGACGCGGCCGCGGTGACCTGGGTCAAGCAGATCATCCCGGCGATCCGGGCGGCCGCCCCGACCCTGCCGCTGACCCTCTCGGTCGACGGCGGCACCGGCGCCACCGGCATGGCGAAGATCAAGGCGTCGCTGGTGAGCACGCCGCTGGACTACTACGACTTCCACTTCTACGGCAACTCGGAGCGCTCGCTCGCCGAGATCCGCAAGGCGCAGGCCGCCGTCTCGCCCTCCCCGATCGTTATCGGCGAGACCGGCCTGAGCAGCGGCGCGACCAGTGAGGGCGAGCAGGCCGCCTACCTGGCCCGGGTGTTCCGCGCGGCGACCGAGGCCGGCGTCGGGTCGGTGGCGCCGTGGACGCTGAACGACTTCTCGGCCGGCGCGATCCCGGCGCAGTCGAACGTGTCGACGATCGCGGGGCAGTACACGTTCGGCCTCTACCGCGCGGACGGCACCGCCAAGCTCGCCGCGTCCGTGGTCCGCACCGCGTGGACCACCGGCACCATGCCGAACACCTACCTGAACCTGGGCTTCGAGGCGCCGTCGAACGAGCTGACCTGGAAGGCGAACCAGCCCGACGCGGGCGTCGGCACGGTCGTCACCGGCATGGCACGCACCGGCACCTACTCGCTGAAGTTCGCCGGGACGACCCGGACCGCGTCCGGCCTGCCGTCGATGCGCACCGCGCCGATCACGCCGGTGCAGCCGAACTACAAGTGGCGGGCCGAGGCCTACGCCCGCGGGTTCAACGCGACCGGCATCACCGAGATCTCACTGAGCTGGTTCGACGCGAACGGCAAGTGGATCAGCGAGAGCACCTCGAACCGGCTGCCGGTCGGCAACACCACCTGGACCAAGCTGGTCGTCGACACCACCGCGCCGGCCGGCGCCGCCAGCGTGCAGCTGCACCTGAAGTCCGCCGACAACTCCGGCACCGTCTACTTCGACGACGTGGCGATGTCCTAGGCGTTCATGGAGACCCGGTAGATCGCCCCGGCAAGGTCATCGCTCACGTAGATGGCCTGGTCGGGGCCTTGCACTGCCATGACCCTGTCTCTTATACACATC
>KL571392.1:14412-17019 GCA_000715855.1 Actinoplanes liguriensis | reverse complement strand
GCCCTGACCGGGCGGCCCCAGCGGCTGCCGTCCGCATCCTGGAAGCCGCCCAGCAGGGTCCGCTGCGGGCCGAGACCCCCGTTGTCGTAGGCGAAGAACGACACCTCCGGCGCGCGGGGCGGCTTCCGGTTCCACGAGCCGTGAATCCCGACGAGCGCGCCCTGCCCGAACGGCGCGGACAGCGTCGCGAAGCTCAGGCCCAGCGGCGCCGAGTGCGCGCCCATCCCCTGCTCGATCTGCGGCAGCGCCGAGCAGTCGAGCTTGTCCCCGTCACGGTTGAGCTGATAGTCGCGGTCCCAGCTACGGTCAAGATCCGGATTACAGTACGGCCAGCCGAGGTCACGCCCCTGCGTCAACTTCGCCAGTGGCTCCAGCGGGTGGTCGTTCACATACTCCTGCTTGACCTTGCCGTCCGCGGGGTCGGCGATGTTGTCCCGGTTGTTGACCGCGGTCCAGACGGCGCCGTCCGGAGCGATGGCCAGCCCCGTCCCGTTGCGGACGCCCCGGGCGAAGACGGTGGGGGCGCCCCCGCCGGGCGGGGCCTTGAGAATGGTGGCGCGCTCCGGGCTCGCCTCCCGATCCTGCGCCGAGATGTTGCCGGTGGAGCCGACCGAGACGTAGATCGTGCCGTCCCGCCCGATCGCCACGCTCTTCAACGCGTGCGCGTAGGCGCCGCCCAGCTCGGGGCTCTTCGCGTCGGGCAGGCCGTCGATCACCACCTTCTTACCGGTGACCGCGCCGGCCGTGTAGGAGAAGGTGTCGACCTGATCGCTCTCGGCCACGTAGAGCGTGTCGCCCTGGAAGGCCAGGCCGTGCGGCTGGTTCAGCCCGTCGACCAGGGTGCTCTGCCGCGGGACGGCGTCACCGGCGCCCGGGGTCAGCTCGACGACGTCGCCGATCTTGGGGCGGGAGACGAGCAGCTTGCCGTCCGGCGTCCAGGCGAGCAGCCGCGCGCTGGGCACCCGTGCCCAGACCTCGACCGACCAGCCGGCCGGCGCGCGCATCGACCGGGCCCGGTCGAACGGGGCGGCCCCGGTGCCGGCGAGCGGGCGCACCGCGACGTCGGCCATCGTCGCCGCGGCCTCCGGGACCGGGGGCGCGGCCGCCGACTCCTCGCCTGTGGCCGTGCACCCGATCAGGGTCAGGGCCAGGCTGCCGGCCGCCAGAGCTCTCGTCACCGCTGTCACGCGACCGACCGTACCCGCTGGGCGCAGGCCGGCGCGTGACGAAATCCGCTCCTGTGGAAAACCCGCGCTACCCGACGGGCTCGCCGAGGTGCAGCACGCGGTTCGGGGTGCCCGGGCGCAGGTTGCGCAGCACGCCCTCGGTGGCGGTGGCGACCAGCGAGTCCTTCACGGCGGCCGGCGGCGCGAACGGGTGGCTCTCCAGGTAGCGCGCCGCCGCCGCGGCCACCACCGGGGCGCCGGCGAACAGTGTCACGCACGGGCCGGAGTCGAGCGCCGGGTTCGCGCCGGCCGTGATCACCGCGGGCGAGCCGGACGGGGAGTATCCACAGGCGTCGTGGCCGCGGGCGCCGGCGGTGACCACGTACACGACACCGCTCCTGACCGAGCCCGCGACGGCCCGGTCGAGCGCCCGCGACGACGAGGCGCTCAGGCCGAGGCTGACCACCGACGGGCCGGTCCGACCGGCCGTGATCAGGTCGACGGCGGCGATCACCGCGGACGTCCTGCCGCACGCCCCTGTCTCTTATACACCCGGCCCCGGTCGACGCGCTCGCCCCGACGTCACCCCGGTACGGCCCACCGGCGTCGGGGACGACCGGTCCGTCCGGCTCGGCGTACTCGACGCCCGGGTCGGCGCGCACCGCGGCCAGATCGGTGTCGGACAGCGCCGCGGCGAAACCGTCGAGCGCGTGGTGGTACTCCCGGTCGATGTGGATGCCGGCCGCCCGGGCGTGCTCGAGCGCCGCCGCACCGGCCGGCGACGCGCGCAGGACGACGAGGTAGTGAACAGCCGGGGTCGCGGCGACCGCCGGGCGGGAGGCCACCGCGAGGGACAGAACGGTGAGGACGACAGCAAGTCTTCTCATGGCTCCACGGTGCTGGCCGGAAGGCAGCCGGGCATCGGCACGGCTACCCAGGAAAGCGGCCGGCAGGGCCCAGGTCGCCGGCAGGGCCCAGGTCGGCCTTCACCATGATCCGCTAGGCTTCCCGCCCGAAGATCCACTCCGGAGTGGATCGATCGACCAATGCGGAGGAAACGTGGCAGTCACCGCCGACCTGCACAAGGTTCTCGACAAGTCGTGGCAGGACAAGTCCCTGGAGGAGATCCTGGACGCGCCCGTGGAGGCGCTGGCCGGCGTCAGCGAGAGCGGCGGCAAGCTGATCCGGGACGCGCTCGGCGTCAAGACCATCGGCGAGCTCGGCCGTAACAAGTACTTCCGCGCGGCCCAGGCTCTCGCCGCTCTGGCCGACGCGAGCTGAACCACCGCGGGTGGGGTGTCCACGGGATACCCCACCCGCGCTGCTCCCGCCCTCGTAAAGTGGTCGGTTGCACACGTAGCAGGAGGAGCGAATGACGATCTACGGCCAGGGCGGGGCTCGTCGCCGTCTGCACCCGGGCGTGCTGGTCCTGTCGATCGCC
>KL571392.1:10902-14204 GCA_000715855.1 Actinoplanes liguriensis | reverse complement strand
CGCCGACGGTGCCGGCCGCCGCCTCCGTCGCCCCTGTCGCGTCCTCGCCGGCGGCGGCGCCCACCCGCACGGCGCCCGCCGGGCTCGCCACCGGCACCTGGCTGGTCTCCCCCGCCGACGAGACGGACTCCTACCTGACCGTCAAGGGTGAGTACGCCACGATCTCGGAGATCGCCGACTCGCTGACCGTGGTCAAGGGCCTGGCCGACGACTCGTGCTTCACGTTCCGTGACGAGGACGGCAAGTACCTCCGGCACTTCGACTACCGGTTGCGCTTCGACGCGCAGGACGACTCCGAGCTGTTCCGCAAGGACGCCACGTTCTGCGCCGAGGACGACCAGGCGGCCGGCTCGTTCCGGGTGCGGTCGATCAACTACCCGGATTACTTCCTGCACCGCCGCGGCACCGAGCTCTACATCGACAAGCCCTCCGACGATGGTTCGTTCGAGGCGGAGAGCACCTTCACTCTCCAGGTTCCACCCGCCTCCTGATCACCGATCGGTCAGCCGCCGAACCTCGCCGTACGCCCGGTAGAAGCCACCACGCGCGGCCTCTGTCTCTTATACACACCCGCGGACAGCACCCGGATCCGCAGCCGGCCACCGACGTCGACGCACTCCACCAGCACGCCGTCGGTGGCGTCGTGGATCACCTCGACCGTGGTGGACGGGACGACCGCCTGGATGCGCGGCGGCGCCTTCACGTCGACGGCCTGCGGGAGGGTGCCCCCGACCGCCGCCTGGATCGCGGCCTCGCTCGCGTCGATGCAGGCCAGCGAGCCGTCGGTGGTGACGATGTAGAGGCGCTCGTTCCGATACTGCATCGAGAACGCCGAACCGCAGCCGGTGGAGAGCTTCCACAACCGGGTGCCGTTCGTGTCGAAGCAGTAGATCGAGGACGAGTTGTCGCCGGCGAAGACGTACCGCCCGTCCTCCGCGGCCGCGCACGAGTAGACCGCGGCGTCACACCGGTAGACCTGGCGCTCCCGCCCGTCCTTGCCGAGCTCGACGACCTGGCGGGTGGCCGTCCCCGCATAGAGCGTGTCGCGTTCCTGCCAGCCGAACAGCACCGACCCGGTCCCGGTGTGCCACATCTCCTTACCGGTGCGCCAGTCGTAGCTGGTCACGCCGGCGGAGTGGCCGTGGTGCACGGCGGTCTCGTCGCAGCGGACCATCCACGCGGAGCGGCCCCGGCCGGGCCGCTGCCAGAGGAACTCGTCCTCGTGGTCGATCGCGGAGATGCCGCCGTTCGCATCCGAGACGCCCAGCACGCCGTCGTGGATGTCCAGCCAGTAGATGTCGATCTCCGGGGCGATCCGGTAGGCGAGGCGCGGCACCTTGCCGGACAGGTCGTAGACGTTGCCGTCGTCGCAGCCCGCGTAGATCCAGCCGTCGTCGGCGACGATGCACTTCACCCCGTCGGGCAGCTGGAACTGCCGCCGCACGGTCGCGTCGTGCCCGAGCGTGGTGATCAGGCCGCTCTCGTTGCCGACCATGCACACGTCGTCGTCGACGAAGATGCCGAACGCCGGGCTGCCCGACGCGTAGCGCCACAGGATCGGGGCGCGCGTCGCCGTCGACCGGGTGCTGACGATCTGACGGCGGGACACCGTGCGCTTCTGCCGCCCGCCCTGCACCGCCGGCGCGTACCCCTTGCGGACCTTTTCCCCGATCTTCTTCGAGGCCTCGGCGCGCGCCTTCTCCGGCGTGGTGAACGACGACTGCTTGACCTGGCCACGGTCACCGATCCGCCCATAGCGGACAGTCACGTCGGTGTCGTCGACGGTCACCTCGTAGAACTTGTGCGCGCTCCCGCTGTCTTCGGAGAGTTCGAGGTACGTCGTGTCGGCAGGCATCACAGCCACCCTTCGCCATCGGTCGGTCGGAAGATGCTCCGAACCGTAGCGACGGGGTACGACAGAAACTCAGGAGGGTGTCTTGACCAGGGCGGATCGTTGCTCGGCGAGGCCGGCGAGCCGGACCAGATCGGCGACTCCGACGGCCGGGTCGGTGGCGGCCATCCAGATCACCGACCGTTGCGTCATGTAGACGATCTCGGTGCGCCCGTCCCGGTTGCGCTCCAGCGTGGCCGGTGCGCCGTCGAGCACCGTCAACGTCGAGAACCCACAGTCCAGGGCGGCCCGCACCGCGGAATCCGCGAAGCTGCTGTCCGCCGCATAGAAGACGATCTGCTCCCGTACGCCCGAGCCCACCGTCACCACGAGCCATCCACGGCCCCCGAGCGCGTACAGGTTCCGCTCCCCCGTCCACGGAAACGTCCCGCACTGGTTCTGTCTCTTATACACATCAGGCGGCGAGGAGCAGAACGGCGATCGCCATCACGGCCGCTGCGTTGCCAGACATCGATATCCCTGATAGCCGAGCCCCCCGCTGGACGAGCGCAGCCTATCGACAGGCATGGTCATTCCTGCCCACATGTCCGAAAGTCGATTAATCGTGGCGGAGTCACGGGGCATGGATTAATTTGCACCGATGATCGAGAGCCCGCGGACCTCGCTCTGGCGCAACCGCGAGTTCAACCTGCTCTGGGGTGGCCAGGTGCTCTCCGAGCTCGGCGACGCCGTCGCCCGGTTCGCGCTGCCGCTGCTCGTGCTGGTTCTGACCGGCTCGGCCGTGCAGGCCGGGGTGGTCGGCACGGCCGGGCAGGTCACCGCGCTGGTCTGCCGCCTGCCGGTGGGTGTGCTGGCCGACCGGGTGGACCGGCGCCGGGCGATGCTCGCCGCCGACGCGGTCCGGCTGTTCACCTGCGGCGGTCTCGCCGCGCTGATCATCGCCGGTCAGGCCCGCCTGTGGGTGATCGTCGCGGTGGCGGTGGTGGACGCGGCCGCCGGCACGGTCTTCGGCACCACCGAGCAGGCCGCGCTGCGCAGCATCGTCCCGGCCGGGCAGCTCCCGGCGGCGGTGGCCCGCAACGAGGCCCGGGGGTACGGGGTGTCGCTGGCCGGCCCGCCGCTCGGCGGCGTGCTGTTCGGGATCGGTCACGCCCTCCCGTTCGTCGGCAACGCGGTGTCCTATCTTTCCTGCGGGCCGTGCTGCTGATCGCCGCGCCGCTGAACTTCGCGATCACCGGGGTGATCTTCACGATCGTGGTGACGCTGCAGCGGCACGGCACGCCGCCCGCGGTGATCGGCCTGGCCGAGACGGTCATCGGGGCGGGCGGCCTGATCGGGGCGTTCGCCGCGCCGGTCCTGCAGCGCCGGTTCGGGCTGGCCCCGCTCGCCCGGACGATCTGCGCGGCCGCCGCCGGACTGTTCCTGATCAGCGCGCTGCTGACCGGCGGGG
>KL571392.1:8922-10655 GCA_000715855.1 Actinoplanes liguriensis | reverse complement strand
CGCTGCTGCTCGCGCCGGCCGCCAACGCGGCGCTCTTCGGGCACCTCGCCGCGATCACCCCGGACCACCTGCAGGGCCGGGTGCTCAGCGTGATCTACCTGGGGTCGGGCTCGGCGGCGGCCGTCGCGCCGCTGCTCGCCGGAACCCTGGTGACCCGGTGGAGCGGCGCCGCGGCGATGCTGGTGTTCACGGCCGCGGTCGCCGTCGCGGCGATCACCGCCGCGCTCAGTCGCGGGCTGCGCCAGGCGTCCGCTCCGCGAGCAGATCACGAATCCGGGCGATCGACCGCTGGAAGTAGCGGTGACTCGGTGGACGCCTGAGGAAGTCCGCCAGGGCGTACAGGTCGATGGCCCGGCTCAGGTCCCGCCAGCCCGGCGGCAGGAAGCCTCCGCCGGCCCGGAATCCTTCCAGGAACGCCTCGGCGAAACCGGGCGGCCGCGGGTCGCGCAGCATGTTCGCGACGTCGGTGAGCGGCGGCCCGCTGAAGGCGAACTCCCAATCGAGAACAGCAGAAACCTCATTGTGTACGACCAGCAGGTTCTTCGGGTTGAAGTCGCTGTGCACCAGGTGCCGGGAGTCGTGCACCGCGGCCAGCAGCGGTGTCATCCGCGCGGCGTAGGAGCGCAGGGCACGCTGCTCACTTCCGGTCAGGTGACCGTCCGCGTTGCCCTCGGCCAGGCAGCTGTCGACCCACTCGTCGAGGCCCGCGGCCGGTTCGACGCCGTCGGGCTTCAGGGTCGCGCCGGTGAAGAAGCCGGGCGCCTCGAAGGTCACCGTGCCGATCCGGGCCAGCGTCTCCCCCACCGACCGGCCCAGCGCCGCGACGTCGGCAGTCCCGGTCAGGACGTCGCTCAGCATCCGGCCCGGCAGGAAGCGGGCCAGCAGCACGCCCTCGCCGGTCGCGACCACCTCGGGCACCGGGACGACCCCGGCCACGCGGCGGGACAGCGCGGCCTCGACCTCGCCGCCGTCGGCGCCCAGGAAGCGACGGAGGACATAGGAGCTCCCGTCGTCCATGGTCAGCCGGACGTTGTGGTTGCTGTAGCCGCCGGTCAGCTCGCGCGCCTCGACGACCTTGCGGCCCGGCAGCGCTGTGGTTTCGACCCATTCCCAGCTCATCGATCATCACTCTTACCCGATCCAGCGGCCGGGTGCACTACCGGAGGAGGGGCGGTCCGGCCGGGGCGGGCTGTGACAGGATCGGGGGGAGAGGTGAGGCGCGTGCGGACTCGGCTACGGCACCTGCGGCACGGCTCCCGGGTCTTCACCTGGCGGGCCGAGATTCATCATGTCCGGGGCGACCGGGACTGGCACCGCTGCATCCGGGTGCGGGTCTGGGGCACCGGCAAGGCCGGGCAGGCGTTGCAGGCCGATCTACTGTCGCTGTTCGTCGGCCCGTGGGGCTGCGCGGCCGACGGTTCCTACCCCACGCCGGCCGACGTCCGGGCCCTGATCCTGTACGGGTTGCGCAGCGGCTGGGATCCGGCCCGCCGCGGTGGCACGTTCGCGCTGACCGAGATGCAGCACGTCGACTCGTTCACGCTGCCGGATTTCGTGCTGACTGA
Organism: Actinoplanes liguriensis; assembly: GCA_000715855.1. Classification (GTDB taxonomy): domain Bacteria; phylum Actinomycetota; class Actinomycetes; order Mycobacteriales; family Micromonosporaceae; genus Actinoplanes; species Actinoplanes liguriensis. The sequence goes on along the minus strand of KL571392.1, from coordinate 9,090 downwards.
TCGCTTGCGGACACCGCACGGTGTGGATCCGACCGACCGGGTGCTCGCCGCCTACGACGCCCGGCAGCAGAGCTGACCGCGCGGTGGCGCTGTCCACGCCGTTCACCGAGCTGCTCGGCCTGCGGCATCCGATCGCGCAGGCCCCGATCTGTCTCTTATACACATCTC
>KL571392.1:7492-8730 GCA_000715855.1 Actinoplanes liguriensis | reverse complement strand
TCCGATCGCGCAGGCCCCGATGGGCGGCTCGGCCGGCGGGGCGCTGGCCGCGGCCGTCTCGACCGCGGGCGGCCTGGGCATGCTCGGCGCCGGCGACCACGCCTGGCTGGACCGGGAGCTGGGCCCGCTGCGAGCCCTGCGAGCGCCGTGGGCGGCGGGCTTCCTGACCTGGGCGATCACGCCCGGCGTGGTGGAACGGGTGGTTGAGGCCGGGGCACGCGCGGTGATGTTCTCGTTCGGCGACCCGGCGCCGCACACCGGTGTCGTCCGGGACGCGGGCGCGCTGGTCGTCCTGCAGGTCACCGATCTGGACGAGGCACGGCGAGCCGTCGACCTGGGCGCGGATGTGATCGTGGCGCAGGGCACCGAGGCCGGCGGGCACGGGGCGCGGCGGGGGCGGTCGACGCTCACGTTCGTACCCCTGGTGATTGATCTTGCCGGGACCACGCCGGTGCTGGCGGCGGGCGGGATCGCCGATGGACGCGGGATCGCCGCGGCTCTGGCCCTGGGCGCGGACGGCGTGCTGCTCGGCACCCGCTTCCAGGCCACTCCGGAAGCCCTGGCCGACCCCATGATCACCACGGCTCTGCTGGCCGGGCGCGGCGCGGAGACCGAACGCAGCACCATTCTGGACGTGGTGCGCGGCTCGTCCTGGCCGTCCCGGTATGCGGCCCGCACGCTGCCGCACCCCCACCTGGACCGGTGGCGCGGTCGCGAGACCGAGCTGGCGGCCGACCCGCTGGCCCAGCGGGACTACCACGCCGACGTGGCCGCCGGCGTCATCCCGCCGTTGCCGGTCTGGGCCGGTGAGGCGGTCGACCTGATCACCGAGCTGACCCCGGCCGCCGACCTCGTCGAGATCCTGGCCACTCAGGCCACTCGGGCCCTGGCCCGGGTGCGCTGAGACCGGGCAGGATCGGGGCATGGCGAGTTCCCGGGTGCCGCCGCTGGCGCCGGAGGTGCAGGAGGCGGTCGCCGGTGAGTTCGGGCTGGGGCGGGTCGTCTCCTGCCGGCCCGTGCGGACCGGCGTGCTGAACCTGAACTGGCAGTTCACCACCGACCAGGGCACGTTCGCGGTGCGGCGGCTGACCGACCGTCCACCCTCGGCGGCCCGCGCCGGCCAGGCCCTGCTGCCACAGCTCGCCGCGCGGGGCTTCCCGGTGGCGGCCCCGCGGATGACCGGGCGCGACGACGCACTGCTGAAGATCGACGATTGCTGGTACGCCGTCAACGACTGG
>KL571392.1:6867-7234 GCA_000715855.1 Actinoplanes liguriensis | reverse complement strand
CACCGAGCTCGGTGACCTGATCGGCCGGCTGCACCTGGCGCTCGCCGAGTTGTGCCCGCCCGCGCCCGCCCGGTTGCCGGACTCCCCCGCCACGGCGGCCGCGGCCCGTGCGGAGCTGGAACGGTTCGCGCGCCGGTCCGGGAAGTCCGACGAGATCGCCCGGCGCCTCGAGCTGCTGGACGCGGTGCGGGACCAGCGCCCGCCCGACGCCGAGCTGTCCCCGTGCGGCTGGACGCACGGCGACCTGAACCCGCTCAACCTGCTGGTGCGGGACGGCCGTTTCGTGTGCCTGCTCGACTGGGACCGGCTGGGCGTCCGGCCGTACGGGCTGGAGGTCGTCCGCACCGCCACGATCCTGTTCAGCGAC
>KL571392.1:5197-6679 GCA_000715855.1 Actinoplanes liguriensis | reverse complement strand
CCGCGCCCGCGTCCCGATCGACCTGGACGACGCCGCCGACCGGCGCTGGTGGACCCTGGCCACCGAGACCGGGCAGCCGGAGCGCCCCTTCGACGCCGGCGACGCCTCGGGCGACCACCCGGTCACCGGGCACGACACGCTGCTCTACTGGTGGACCGACCACCGCCGCGAGGTGAGCGAGGCGATGAAGCCGGGTTTCCGCTCGACCGGGTCGAAGTCCTCCGGGGTGGTGTCGTAACGGTCCTCGAACGCGGCCGGCAGCATGATCCCCTCCGGGTCCATGTCCTGGAAGGCCGTGTCGAGGCGCCGCTCGTCCCACTCGGAGTCGGCCGCCGCCGGGATGTCCCGGAAGACGTTGGCCAATCCGTTGAGCCCGAAGTACTCGCACGCCTCGACCGCCGCCGCCAGGTCCTCCGGCTCGAAGCCGACCGCGGCCGCCGCCGCCCCGCCGTTCAGCATCGTGCCGTGGACCAGCAGCAACGCGCTCAGATGCCGGTCGCCCGGGCCGCCGCCCTGATGCGCGCAGGCCCGCTTCCACACCGCGTCGATCACGTTCATGACCCGATCATGGCGGGCCGGGAATCCGGTTGACCCGGATTCGGGCGAATCGGTAGACCCATTCCCATGGCCCTCATCACGGTACGGGGATTGACCAAGGAGTATGTGCGGACCAAACCGGTGCAGGGCCGGTTCGCCGCGGTGAGAACGCTCTTCACCCGGGAGAAGGAACGCACCCTCGCCGTCGACAACATCGATTTCAGCATCGACGAGGGTGAGATCGTCGGCTATCTCGGGCCGAACGGCGCCGGCAAGTCGACCACGATCAAACTGCTCACCGGGGTGCTCTGGCCGACGAGCGGGACGGTCGAGGTGGCGGGGCCGGACGGGCCGGTGGTGCCGTGGCGGGACCGGCAGAAGCTGGCGTACCGGATCGGCGTGGTGTTCGGCCAGCGCAGCCAGCTGTGGTGGGATCTGCCGCTGATCGAGTCGTTCAAGCTGGTCGGGGCGCTCTACGACGTACCGGGGGATCGGTATCGCAGCAATCTCGCGCGGCTGCGCAAACTGCTGGACCTGGACGAGTTCCTGCAGACCCCGGTGCGGCAGCTCAGCCTGGGGCAGCGGATGCGCGGCGACCTGGCCGCGGCGCTGCTCTACGACCCGCCGGTGCTCTACCTCGACGAGCCCACGGTCGGCCTGGACGTGCTCGCCAAGGAGACGGTCCGCACGTTCGTCGACGAGGCGAACCGCAGCGGGCGCACGACGGTGCTGCTGACCACGCACGATCTCGCCGACGTGGAACGGCTGTGCCGGCGGATCCTGCTGATCGATCACGGACAGGTGCTCTACGACGGGGCGGTCGACGGGCTGATCGCGCGGTACGCGCCGTATCGGGACGTGCTGGTCCACCTGGACGGCGAGCAGCCCGGCGGGGACCGTCTGGACCTGGGCGGCTTCACCGGCGAGCGGGAGCACGACGGGCGC
>KL571392.1:2992-4920 GCA_000715855.1 Actinoplanes liguriensis | reverse complement strand
AGCCGGTGCACCGGCTGCTCGCCGCGGCCGGCGACGGGCGCCGGATCCGCGACCTGTCGGTGGTCGAGTCCAACCTGGAGAGCGTGGTCAAGGAGCTCTACCGGGAACGGCGGGACGGATGAGGACCGGGACCCGCGGCTACCTGGCCTACGTGCGGACCGCGATCGCGATGCGCCTGCAGTACCGCAGCATGGTCTTCGCGTCGATGGCGGTCACGCTGCTCTGGATCGTGCTGGTCACCCGCGTGTGGTCGGCCGCCTACCAGGGGCGGGACACGGTCGCCGGGCTGACGCTGGAGAGCACGGTGGTCTACCTGACCCTGGCGAGCCTGCAGGCCGTCGTGATCAACACGCCGATCACCTGGATCATGGCGAGCCGGGTCCGCTCCGGCGAGGTGCTCTTCGACGTGAGCCGGCCGATGAGCTATCCCGGTCAGATGCTGGCCATGCAGGCCGGGCAGTCGCTCATCCAGATCGCGGTGATGGTCGTGGTCACTCCGGTCGCCGGGTTGCTCGGCGGGCTGTCCGCGCCGGCCGGGCTCGCCGCCGGGCTGCTCTACCCGGTGGCGCTGCTGCTCGGCTGGACGCTGAACGCGCTGCTCACGCTCCTGGTCGGGCTGACCGCGTTCTGGACCGTCGACAACCTCGGGATCTCGGTGCTGTACCGGTTCGTGGCGGCGTTCCTGGCCGGCGCCAGCGTGCCGCTGATCTTCTTCCCGGGGCCGCTGCGGGCGATCGCCGAGGCGCTGCCGTTCCGGTTCATCGTCTACCAGCCGGCGGCGATCTACATCGGTCAGATCCCCGTGACGGAGGCGGTCACCGGGTTCGGCCTGGCGCTCGTGTGGATTGTGATCCTTTCCGGTCTGCTGGCCCTGGTCTGGCAGCGTTCCCATCGACGGATCGTGGTGCACGGTGGCTGACCTCAAACGGGAGCTGCGGCTCTACCTGCTGCTGCGCGGGGCGTCGCTGCGCGGCGTCCTGCAGTACCGCGGAAACCTGCTGATGATGGTGCTGGCCGGCGCCGCGTACCAGGGCAGCGGTTTCGCCTTCGTCTGGGCGCTGCTGCACACCTTCGGCACCGTGGCCGGCTGGGGACTAGGACAAATTGCTTTCCTGTACGGCATGCGGCTGCTCTCCCACGCCCTGTGGCTCGTCACGATCGACGGGGTGGGCCAGGCCGACTTCCTGATCCGCGAGGGCCAACTCGACCGGATGCTGCTGCGCCCCGCGAACGTGCTGTCGCAGATGGGCACGTACACCCGCTCGGTCCTGCCGTTCGGCGACCTGACGATGGCGATCCTGGTGTTCGGCGTCGCCCTGACCGTCGCGGACGTGAACTGGTCGCCCGCGTCGATCGGGTTCCTGGTGCTGGCGATCGTCGGAGGGGCGTTCCTGGAGGCGTCCGTGGTGGTGGTGATCGCCGGGCTGTCGGTGCGGGTGCTGGACACGTGGGCGTACCGGCTGATGATGCTCGACACCATCGACACGCTCGGGTCGTACCCGCTGAGCGTCTTCGGGACCGGGGTGCAGCGGGTGCTGACGTACGTGATGCCTATCGCGTTCATCGCGTTCCTGCCGGCCGGCGTGATCCTCGGGCGCACCGGCCAGCTCGCCGTGCCGGCCTGGCTCGGACTGCTGTCACCGCTGGTGGGCGTCGGGCTGTTCGTGCTGGCGTACCGCTTCTGGCGCCATCAACTGCGCTTCTACCAGGGCGTCGGGCACTGAACGGCGGGCGATTCCGGCGAGCAGGTCGGCGACCTGGACGCGCGGGTCGTCGCGGGAGTCGACGGTGACCAGGCCGGCCAGCGGGGAGACGCCGTCCGGGCCGGCCAGCGCGCGCTGCAGACGGGTCAGGCGGTCCGCGGTGAGGGCGCTCTGCTCGTCGTGGACCACCAGCACGCGCCGCCGCCCGCCGGACCAGAACAGGAT
>KL571392.1:0-2823 GCA_000715855.1 Actinoplanes liguriensis | reverse complement strand
CCAGCGCCGGGAGCAGCGGCTCCAGCGGTGGCGGGATGGACCGGTCCTCGGCGTCCAGCCGGGTCACCACGGCTCGGACGCGGGCCGGGTCGAGCGCGTCGAGGACCGGGTCGGCGGGCGTGCCCCGTACGAGCAAATCCCTCGCCTGAAAGAAACGGTCGATCCGGGGACCGATCGGACCCGGTCGCTTGGTCCGGGCCAGCTCGGTGAAGGCGGCCAGGAACGCGTCCCGGCCCGGCCCGGCATAACGCGCGAGGGCGTCCGCCCGCGGGTCGCGCGCCAGGCTCGTCCCGGCGGCGTAGGACGGCTCGGCGAGCAGCAGGTCCACGACCCGGGTGACCAGGAAGGCCTCCTTGTCGATCCGGTGCACGTGGGCGCGGCCGGTCAGCGCGGCGAGGAACCGGGCCGGCGCGACACCCGTCCGGCGCAGCAACTGGCCGGACTTGAGCTCGTGCGGCGATCCGGCCCGCAGCCCGGCGATCAGCTCGGCCGCCTCCTCCCCGGTCAGGTCCACACTGGCGTGCGTGATGACCGGCGCGCCCGATCGGAGCAGGTTGGTGCCGGAGAAGCCGGATTCGTCACAGGCGATCTCCAGCACGTCCCCGGCCGGCGCGCCGATCGGCGGCAGCCCACCCTGCAACGGTGATCGCACGCCGTCATCGTCGGCCGGTCGGCCCGTTCGGGCAACCGTTATCCTGGCCGTGACATGGGAGTCACCGCGCACCAGAGCAGCCGCCGGCACGAGCAGGTGGAGCACACTCGTCTGCGGATCATCGTGGCAGCCGAGCGGCTCTTCGCCGAGCACGGCGTCTTCTCCGTCTCCAACCGGCAGGTCAGCGAGGCCGCCGGGCAGGGCAACAACGCCGCGGTGAACTATCACTTCGGGACCAAGGCCGACCTGGTGCGGGCGATCATCCAGCGGCACGCCGAGCCGATGGAACAGATCCGCGCCGCCCTGCTGGAGCGCTACCGGGGCAGCACCCGCCTGCGGGACTGGGTGACCTGCGTCGTCCAGCCGTACACGGATCACCTGGCCTCCCTCGGGACCCCGTGCCGTTACGCCCGGCTCGCCGCGCAGCTGATCACCGAGCCGCAGCTGCGGGAGCTGGCCGCGCTGGAGTTCGCCGGGGCGTCGCACCTGATCACGGTCACCGAGTCGCTGCACGCGTGCCTGCCTGATCTGCCACCGGCGGTGCGCGCCGAGCGGGACGACATGGCACACACCCTGATCACCCACCTGTGCGCGCAGCGGGAGCGCGGCCTCCCGGAGAACGGCGCCGGGGCGGAGGCCGTCTGGTCCGCGACGGCGGTCGGACTGATCGACGCGATCGAGGGGCTGTATCAGGCGCCGGCAAGTCAGCGATGAAGCTCCACAGTGATCAACATTCATTTGGCAATCACTTGACTTAAAAACCTCACGCGGCTTAGCTGATCCGGCCATCCCTCCGGTTCCACCCATAAGGACCTTCATGTCCCCGTCCTACCAGCCGCGCCGCTACTCGCCTCAGCTCCTCGGCGAACTGCGCGCGAAGTACCAGGCGGAACGCGACCGCCGGATCCGCCCGGAGGGCACCGCTCAGTACCGGCGGGCCGCCGGGGAGCTCAGCTCGTACGCCAAGGACCCGTACACGCAGTGGGCCGAGCGCGAGCCGGTCCGCGACCGGGTCGACGCCACCGTGATCGGCGGCGGCTTCGGTGGCCTGGTCACCGGTGCCAAGCTGCGCCAGGCCGGCGTCGAGAGCATCCGGATGGTCGACGAGGGCGGCGACTTCGGCGGCACTTGGTACTGGAACCGCTACCCCGGCGTGCACTGCGACATCGAGGCCACGGTCTACATGCCGCTGCTGGAGGAGGTCGGCTACGTCCCGAAGTGGCGCTACGCCCCGGGCGAGGAGATCCGTCAGCACGCGGTCGCGATCGCCAAGCAGTTCGGCCTCTACGACGACACGATGTTCCACACCCGCGTCGTCGAGCTGCGCTGGAACGAGGAGAGCGCCGACTGGACGGTGAAGACCGACCGCGGCGACGAGTACCTGAGCCGGTACGTGGTGATCTCCTCCGGCACGCTCAGCCAGCCGAAACTCCCCGGCATCCCGGGCCTGGACGAGTTCGCCGGGCACACCTTCCACAGCAGCCGCTGGGACCACGACTACGACCTGACCGGCAAGCGGGTGGCCGTGGTCGGCACCGGCGCCAGCGCGATCCAGATCGTGCCGTCGATCGCCCCGGACGTCGAGCAGCTCTACGTCCTGCAGCGCACCCCGTCCTCGGTCGACGTGCGCGGCAACCGGCCGGTCGACCCGGAGTGGGCCGCCTCGCTCGAGCCGGGCTGGCAGCGCGAGCGGATGGACAACTTCCTCACGCTGGTCACCGGTGGGCACGTCGCCGAGGACCTGATCGACGACGGCTGGACCGCGACCGCCAAACTGCAGCGGCAGATGCTCACCGGCACCGTCGACGAGAACCTGACCGACGAGGAGCGCGACTACCTCGACGAGCTGGCCGACGCGCGGAAGATGGACGAGATCCGGGGCCGGGTCAGCGAGATCGTCGAGGACCCGGCGACCGCCGAGATCCTCAAGCCGTGGTACCGCTACATGTGCAAGCGGCCCACGTTCAGCGACCACTACCTGGAGGCGTTCAACCGGCCGAACGTCACGCTGGTCGACACCGCGGACACCGGTGGCATCACCGCGATGACCCCGACCGGGATCAAGGTCGGCGACCGGGAGTTCGAGGTCGACTGCGTGATCTTCGCGACCGGGTTCGAGGTCGGCATCTCCGGGGTCGTCTCCGGGACGCTGCCGGTCTACGGCCGCGGCG
>KL571391.1:26757-30221 GCA_000715855.1 Actinoplanes liguriensis | reverse complement strand
CCCGGGCCAGGTCGTAGCCGTGCACCACGCTCTCGGAGACACTCAGCGCGGCCAGTGTGCCGACGGTCCGGGTGACGCCGGTCCCGTACCAAGGCGTGGGCCGGGACTCCCGGAAATCCGGGCCGGTGTCCAGGGCGGCGAGCAGCTCACCGGCGCATTCGAGCAGCCCGTCGGCAGCCTCGCGGGGGCTCGGGAACGACCCACCGTCAGCGCCCGGGCGTTGGTCGAGGCCACCACCTCGGGCAGGGTCTTGCCGACGCCCAGGTTCGCGACGATGTCGGGGGTGAGGTCGGCGCCCCGCACGGCCAGGGCGAACGCGCGGTAGACCACGCAGAGATGCGCGACCACCTGACCGGCGGTCCAGTCCAGACCCGGCGCCGGACCGTCCAGACGGTCGCCCGCGCGGATCCGGCCGGCCAGGAGGCGGCTCTCGCGGTCCACGGCGGCGCGAAGAGCGTCCCGGTCCGGTTCGGCAATCATCCTGGGGAGTGTGCCCGAGGAGTGCCCGGCGCGCATCCACGCTGCGGTGACGAGGGCTTGCCGTGGCACGGTCAGCCCATCCGAATGATCGTCTTCCCCTTGCGTCGCATGGCCGGGTCGCGGGCGGCGAGGGCGTCATCCATCCGTCGGGGTCGGCGAGCCAGGGTCTCTTACCCGACCGCTGTCGAGCTCATGCCCGCCCCCGTGGACAAGGGACGGGCATGTGAGGAGGGCGTTCAGCCCTTGTCGAACTCACCGTCGCGGGCGCCGGCGAGGAAGGCGGACCACTCGGCGTCGGTGTAGACGATCACCTCGGCGCCCGGCCGCCGGCTGTGGCGAACCGCGACGTAGCCGGGCGCGCTGGGCAGATCCAGTGCAACTTCGACACAGTTGCCGCTGCCACCGGAACGAGTTGACTTGCGCCATGCAGCGCCGGTCAGGTCAAGACTCACGCTCGTTCAGCTCCTTCAATCTCTGGGATATCAACCCTACCGATCCAGCTTGATCCAACGCGGCTTTGTCGAGGGCAGCCCACACCTGCGAATAGGCCTCGATTTCCGGCGGTTTGTCCAGATAGATCGCGCCGGTCCGGCTCTCGCTGTAGATGACGCTCGGTGGCGCGTCTCCGTTGTCAGACGGGAAGTCCAGCAGCACGAACGAACCCGTGACCGATGCGCGGTGCAGTCCGGCGGCCAGCGGCAAGACTCGCACCCGTGACGTGCGGAAGTTCAGTTGCCTTGAGAAGGTGCCACAGCTGCGCTCGCATGACGCCTTCGGGCATCTGGGGGAGCAGGACGGACTCGCCGATGATTACTTCTAGCCGTGGCGGGGCGGGAAAGGAGCGGGTCAATTGCCGCTGCCGGGAACGGCGGACCTCGGCACGCCCTTTGACGTCTTCCGCGGTCAGATGCGGCTCGACGGCCAAAATCGACGCATCCAGGTAGGCGGAATCCTGCAGTAGTCCCGGAACCAGCCACGGTTCGAATGTCCGAATGCGGTGTGCGGTCTGCTCCAGCGCCACGTAGAGCTCGAACCAAGCGGGCACGACGTCGCCGTAGGAATGCCACCAGCCTTTCGCTCGGGTTTCTGTTGCCAGCTGTCCTCTTTCGATCTGGAATCAGCTGGGGTTACAGATTGGTAGGTTCCGCTCGGCTTTCTGATGCGTCAAGAGGGAAACTTGCGGAATTCCCTTGATCAATTCAAGAATTCCAGTTCGAGGCATTGCTGAGTGATAGCTGACAACGTGAGCATCGGTACCCGCAAGGGTCACTCGGGGACGAGAGGGGTTGCGATGCTCGCCATCACCGCGGTTGCGGGAGCCGTGATCGGATTGATCGGCGGGCTCCTTGTCGGGCGCAATCGGGGCCGCTGGTGTCCCGGTTGCGGTCGCACGCTGGACTGCCAGGCCTGCCACACCCTGCGTACGGGAAAATTGTCTTGATCTTGAGACTTGGGGCGGACATGGCGAACGAAGTGCCGGCCGGTCGTGAACCGCGATCCTGGCGAGTCGAAGGAGGGCCGATGATTTTGCAAGGTGATCTCGCTGCCGCGCTGAAGGCGATCGGAATCGACGCCGAGGTGCAGGTGAGTCTTGCCGGAATTCCGTTGCCGATCATCGGGGTCCGGCTCGACGAATTCCGCGGAATGATCTTTCTGGACCTGTGCCGGCCGGATTCCGAGGATGGCCTACGCGATTTCCTCGGCCGGATGAGCACTGCTCTCCACGACGACGGCGGTCGCCAGGAGCACGCGGTCCGGCGCAATGCGCGCGGCCACCTCGAGTTGCTGCGTGGGGGCGAATAATGGACGGGCCGCTCAAACCAATGCTGATGGGTACTCGCGAGATCGCCGAACGGCTGGGCCTGTGCCGCCAACGCGTCCAACAGTTGGCCGACAGATCCGACTTCCCGGCTCCGTACCAGGAACTGAGGATGGGCCGGGTCTGGTGGCGGAGCGAGGTCGAGGCCTGGATCAGGGGCTGGCGCTCCGGCGAGATCTCGGCCGTGCCGAGCGATGACACCGCCCGGGAAATGGCGGAGCGACTCGCCGATCATCTCGCGGACCGGGGTTTCGCCTTCATCGAGAACGACCGGATCGACACCTTCGCAAGGGCCCTGCGCCTGCTTCTGGATGCGGTCGACATCAGGGTCTGAAGCGCCTGCCGGACGCAGAGCGGTGTGACTCAGCGCATCAGCCGCGGTGGGAGCGGACGCGCCGGACCACCCGGCGGCGGTGACGGGTTCGCCTTTGCAGGGCGATGACGGCCGCACCGGTCAACAGGCTGGCCGTGACGGGCAGGGCGAGCTTCCACGGGGTGGCCGGTGCGGGGTCCTGCGGGGCGGCGGCCGTGACCGGTGAGCGTGACGCCCGCGGGGGAGAGGACCGGGCGCGCGGGGTGGCGGTCGCGAACGGCTGGTTCAGGTGGGACTTGCCGACGGTCGAGGCGATCCAGCCGGCGACCGCGTCGACGCGTGCCGCGGAGTCCGCGCCGACGTGCGGGCAGGACGGTCCCTTGCTGACCACGGCGACGAGCTCGGCCTTTCCGGCGGCGTCGACCGTGAAGTACGGGCCGCCGGAGTCGTGCTCGCAGGCGCTGGTGGTGGTTCTCGGTTTGCGGCCGCTGATGCCGAGGACCTTTGTGGAGCGGGACACCACCTCGAACGTACCGGTCTGAAGGGTCTTCGCGGTGGGCTTGTTGCGGCCGGTGTCGCCGAAACCGGCCAGCCGCAGGGTCATGCCGACCGTCGGTGCTTTGCCGCGCAGGTGGATCGGTGCGATGTCGGTGATCGGCGGGTCGATCCTGGCGAGGGAGACGTCGGATCCGCCGGCCTGCCGGACGGCGACGACGGTGGAGACGTGGCCGGTCCTGGTGCGCAGGTCGGCGCGTCCGACGGTCGCGGTGGTGCGGGCGGCGACGGTCCGGCTGACGTGCCGGCCGGCGGAGTCCTTGAAGCAGTGCCCGGCGGTGATCACCCACTGCGGGG
>KL571391.1:25783-26592 GCA_000715855.1 Actinoplanes liguriensis | reverse complement strand
AAGCAGTGCCCGGCGGTGATCACCCACTGCGGGGTGAGCAGGCTGCCGGTGCAGGAGCTGTCCCGGGTGCCGTTGCCGTCCGGGATGCCGGTCATGGTGAGCTTCACCGTGAAGACGTATTTTCCCTGCGGGACGTCCTGGCCGTCGGCGATGGCGTTCGCCGGGGCGGCGACGCCGAGGATCGCGGCCGTGGCGGCGAGGGCCCATAGCGTCTTCACGGTGTGCACACAGTCATGACGCATGAAAGGTATTCATCGGTTGCAACCGCCGCCGGGACTACCATCGGGTCCCGTGATCGTGTGGATCAACGGCACCCACGGGGCCGGCAAGACGACGACCAGTGCGCTCGTGCGGCAACTGATCCCGGGTTCCCGGGTGTTCGACGCCGAGAAGGTCGGCGAAACGCTCATGGACATCACGCCGGGGCTGCCCGAGACGGACAACTTCCAGCACTGGCCGCCCTGGCGGCCGCTCGTCGTCGAGACCGCCCGCCGGGTCCTCGACTACGTCGGTGGCACGCTGGTGATCCCGATGACGGTCCTGGTCGAGCAGTACTGGCGCGAGATCAGCGCGGGCCTCGACGAGCACGCCATCCCGGTCCGGCACTTCGTCCTGCACGCGGACCAGGACACTCTGCGCAAGCGCATCGAGGGGGAGCATCCCGTCCCCTCCCCGTTCCGCCTCAAATACCTCGGGCCGTACGCGGAGGCGGCCGCCACGTGGCTGCACGCCGAGGCCGAGGTCGTCGACACCACGCACCGCACGCCCGATGAGGTCGCGCGGCAGATCGCGGAGGCTATCTCTCGAGG
>KL571391.1:24725-25532 GCA_000715855.1 Actinoplanes liguriensis | reverse complement strand
TGTATAAGAGACAGGGTCAGGGCGGGCCGGGGGAGTGCGGCGCTCAACTCGGTCATGGCGGCCTCGAAGGTCGGCCGGGCCTCGGCCAGCGCCTGCGAACCGGCCGGGGTCAGGGCGAGCAGCGAGGAGCGCCGGTCGTCCGGGTTGGCGTGGCGTTCGCACCAGCCGCGGGCGACGAGCCGGTCGACGGCTTTGCTGGTGGCGCCGACGGTGATGTCGACCTCGAGGGCGATGTCGTTGACCCGGCAGGTGGGGCGTCCCTCGATGATCTGCAGGAACTCCATCGAGCCGAGCGGCATGTCGTGGCGGGCGCGCAGGAGCGCGTCGATGCGGTTGTAGAGCCGCGTCTCGGTGCGCACCAGGTCGGTGAAGAGCGTCATGGCGTCCGTCACAGCACAACTTCCATTCTTGGGAATTATCTTCAAGGGAACCCACTTCGATTCCTAGGAAGGCATTCTCTCATTGGAGGACACCATGAACCGTCAGCAGCAGCGTGAAGCCGTCCGGGCCGCCCTGGCCGCGACCCCGCGCGAGCGCGGAACCGTGGAGCAGGAGCGGGCCGGGTTCGAGATCTTCGGGACGTCGCGCCCGCTCGCCGGCGGCGTGACAGCCGACGACGTCACGCTCGGCGGGCGGCCCGCGGTGCGGCTGCGGGCCGGCGAGGCGCCGACCGTGCTGCTGTACCTGCACGGCGGTGGCTACGTCGTCGGTTCCGCCCGCACCGGCGCGCGGCTCGCGTCGGCGCTGATCGCGCGCACCGGCGGCACCGCGTACTCGCTGGACTACCGGCTCGCGCCGGAGCACCCG
>KL571391.1:21267-24549 GCA_000715855.1 Actinoplanes liguriensis | reverse complement strand
CCGGCTCGCGCCGGAGCACCCGTTCCCGGCGGCGGTCGACGACGCGCTCGCCGCGTACCGGGAACTTCTCGAGACGTACGCCGCCGGTGACATCCTGGTCGCGGGGGACTCGGCCGGCGGCGGGCTGGCGGTCACGATGCTGATCGCCGCGCGGGCGGCCGGGCTGCCGCAGCCGGCGGCCACCGCGGTGTTCTCGCCGTGGACGGATCTGACCCTGAGTGGGGACAGTGTCCGTACCCGGGCAGGGGTTGATCCGCTGTTCACCGTGGACGCCCTGCGCTGGTACGCCGACCGGTACACCCCCGACGCCGCCGCTGCCCGGGCGGCCAGCCCGATCTTCGCGGACCTGTCCGGGCTGGCGCCGCTGCTGGTCCAGGTCGGCGCCGACGAGCTGCTGCTCGACGATGCCGTGCGCCTGGCCCCGCGCGCCGCGGCCGGTGACGTCGAGGTGACCCTGGAGGTGGGCACCGGGTTGCCGCACGTGTACCAGCTCAACTTCGGCGCCCTCGACGACGCCGACGATGCCCTGGATCGGGCCGGGGCTTTCCTGTCCCGCAAACTGCCCGCGGCCGTATAGATTGGCGAGCGTCGATCTCTGGAGGAAATGTGCGATCCCTGACGCTCGTTCTCGCCACCGCGGTCGCCCTGATCGCGGTGGCCGCACCCGCCACGGCTCATGAACCGGGCCCGACCACCGGCCCGTGTCAGTACACACCCACGCCCGACGAGCCGGCCGCGCGCCCGGTGCCGTTGCCGCGTGACCCACACCGTACTCCCGACCGGGGCACGGTCCGTGTGGTGCTGCGGACGAACCTGGGGCAGATCCCGCTCGTGCTCGATCGTGGCACCGCTCCGTGCACGGTGCAGAGCTTCCTGCACCTGGCGCGGCACCGGTTCTACGACCGGACCATCTGTCACCGGCTCACGGCGTACCCCACCTTGAAGGTCCTGCAATGTGGCGACCCGAGCGGCACCGGCGAGGGTGGCCCCGGCTACCGCTACCGCGACGAGCTGCCTGCCGATCTCCCGCCGGCGCCGACCGACCCGACCGGCGTGCGCCGGCTCTACGCACGGGGCGTGCTGGCGATGGCGAACGCCGGGCCGGACACGAACGGCAGTCAGTTCTTCCTGGTGTACGGCGATTCCGCGCTGCGCCCGAACTACACGATCTTCGGGCGGGTGACCGCACCCGGACTGACGACGCTCGATCGGATCGCGGCCGGGGGCATCGAACCGACCGCCGAGGACCCGGCGCCCGTCGACGGGACGCCGGCCCTGCGTACCGAGATCCGCAAGGTCCGCTGAGGCGAGGGGCGCCGCGCGGCGGCGCCCCTCAAACCTGTCAGGCCGTCGCGGTCTGCCGATCATTCGCCGACTCGGCGCGAGATCGGCCGGGCAGCAGCGCGGCCAGCACCAGCATCACGCCCGCCACCATGACGATGCCGATAAAGATTCGGTGTACGGCCGTGGTGAGCCCCGCCGCCGTCGGCTCGCCCGAGCCGAGCACCGCGTTGGCGACCGCCCCGAAGATCGCCACCCCGAGGGCGCTGCCGAGCGACCGCAGGAAGATGTTGTTCGCCGTGACCACACCGCGCTCCGCCCAGCCGACGCTGGACTGCGCCGCGATCAGCGTCGGCGACGCCGTGAGACCCATGCCCAAACCGATGATCAGGCAGAAGCCGGCCACCTCGAGCACACTGGAGTCCCGGCCGAGCAGGAGCAGCAGCGCCGACCCGAGGAACACCAGCGTGGTGCCGGCGAGCGCGCACACCCGGAAGCCGAACCGCAGGTAGACCCTGTCTCTTATACACGCCAGCCCGGCCACGAGCGGCCCGGCGCCCAGCACCTCCTGCGCGAAGGTCGGCACGTACGAGCTGAGGGCCAGCAGGATGGCGCCGATGCCGACGGAGAGCTGCCCGCTGGTCACCAGCAGGCGGCGGCGGAAGATCCAGAGCGGCAGGACCGGCTGGGCCGCGGTGCGCTCCACGAACCCGAACGCGACGAGCATCGACGCGCCGAGCCCGAGGATCGCGACGCTGATCGGCGAGGCCCAGCCCCAGGCCTGGCCGCCTTCGAGCACACCGAGGACGAGCAGGGTCAGCCCGACGGTGAGCAGGACCGAGCCCTTGTAATCGATCACCGGACGCCCACGGTCACCGCGCTCGTGGAACTTGCGCATGATCATCCAGGCGGCCAGCAGGCACAGCGGGACGTTGACGAAGAAGATCCAGCGCCAGCTCACGTACTCGCTGAAGACGCCGCCCAGGGTGGGGCCGACGACCGAGGAGACACCCCAGACGCTCGCCACGTAGCCCTGGACCTTGGCGCGCTCCTCCACCGAGTAGAGGTCGCCGACGATCGTGATGGTGGTCGGCTGGATCGCACCGGCGCCCAGGCCCTGCACGACCCGGAACGCGATGAGCACCCAGATGTTCCAGGCCGCGCCGCAGAAGATCGAGCCGAGCAGGAAGAGCGCGATGCCGAACAGGATCACCGGTTTGCGGCCGAACAGGTCGTTGAGCTTGCCGTACACCGGCACCGAGACGGCCTGGGCCAGCAGGTAGATCGAGAAGAGCCAGGGAAACTCGTGAAAGCCGCCGATGTCGCGGACCACCGACGGCACCGCGGTCGCGATGATCGTCGAGTCGATGGCGATGAGGCCGGTCGCGAGCATCATCGCGCCCAGCACCGCACCACGGTCCCCGCGCAGGCCAAGTCTGTTGTCCGCCATTTCTGCCACCCTAATCGCGGCCCGGCGCGCGGTCCCGCGGAGAGCGATCGGGGTGGCGCAGCCCACCGGCGGGCCGGGTCAGATCTGCCAGTCCGCGGTCTCGCCGGCGACCCCCGGCCGCAGCGCGAAGCGCACCCTGTCCTGCCCGTTCGCCTCCCTGCCGACGACGAACACGACGCCCTTCTCCATCGACGTGGCGCCCGGCGCGAGGTTCCCGATGTCGGGCCGCGGGTCGAAGATCGACGTCAGCCTGATGTCGCTGGCGTGCCAGATGCCCTGGCGGTCGACGACCCGGGCGAGGTTCTTCGGCTCACCGAGATAGGGGACCGGGCCGAGGTTGTGGATCGTGATCCAGTAGACCCGTTGCCGCTGAACGGCGCGGGCCCGCTCCACCTGCTCGAGTGTCACGCCCTCCGGGTACATGTAGAGCAGGATCGGGAGCGCCCTGACCGTGATCTCGACCCGCGGGCCGGACTCCCCACCGAGAGTCACCGCCGTGCCGAGCGGAACGGTGATGCCTGCCGGGCCGGTTGTTCCGGCCGACACGGAAC
>KL571391.1:20820-20996 GCA_000715855.1 Actinoplanes liguriensis | reverse complement strand
ATGTGTATAAGAGACAGGGACCACCAGCGCGATCAGGGCCGCCCCTCGTACGATGCGGGACACAGCCCGGTCCATCGGCCGCCACGGCGCAGACCTGATCAGTTCCCGTTGCTGGTGCGTTCGGCGTCGGAGCGCTCGACGCAGAACTCGTTGCCCTCCGGGTCGGCGAGCACCAC
>KL571391.1:18140-20580 GCA_000715855.1 Actinoplanes liguriensis | reverse complement strand
CCCAGCCGGTGCCGTCCGGCCTGCGCCGGTCGGACACGAGACGGGCGCCGGCCTCCAGGAGACGGGCGACCTCCTCGTCACGGGTGCGATCGGTGGGCTTGACGTCCACGTGCATCCGGTTCTTCACCGTCTTGGTGTCGGGCACCTGGACGAAGAGCATCCGCGGGCCGCTGCCGGCCGGAGGGATTACCGAGGCCTCGGGATCACCCGGCTGATCGTCGTCGCTCAGCGGGTTGCCGGTGACCACGCTCCAGAACTGCGCCACGTCATACGGGTCACCGACGCAGTCGACGGTGATGTGGTTGACGACGGAACTCAATGTCTCTCCCCTGGCCGACTGCTCAAGATCCGGAAGAATATCGAGGATCCGCGGACGTATCGACCCGTTTACGCCGGGCGGCCGTGTCTCTCCTGCGGGTGATGACCGGGGGCGGGATGCGGGCAACGATGGCTTCATGTGTCGACACCTGCGATGGCTCTCGGCGGCGACGCTGATCGTCGCCCTCGGCGGCGGCGGGTGCCGGGCCGGAGCTCAAGCCGGCCGGGGACCAGCTTCGGAGCCTGCTGCTCACCACCGGGGACCTGCCCTCCGGCTACGGGCCGATGCCCGCGAACGTGGCCGGCGCCGGGCCGGGCGGGGTCACCGACCTGGGCAGCGGCGTGCAGCAGTGCGGCGGTGCGACCGTGCCCTCGGTCACGGCGACGGCGGCCGAGAGCGCGCAGGCGCTGTTCTCGAAGGGGATGACCGGGCCGTTCGTGGCCGAGGCGATCACGGCGCCGGGCGATGCCGTGTGTATAAGAGACAGGGCCAGGTCACCGTCGCGATGAGCCAGTTGACCGTGCCACGCTACGGCGACGTATCGGCCGGCGTGCAGTTGACCGCCACCCCGACGGGGATGCCGCTGTCGATCCACGGCTACGTCGTGACTTTCGCGTACCGGGGCCTGGTGGCGACCGTGATCGTGATGAGCATGGCCGACCTCGCGAAGGAGGACGCGCTGACGGTGGTCAGCGCGGCGGAGAAGCGGATCCGGACGGCGTCCTAGCCACGCAGTACTGCAGCAGGTCCGACACGGCGGCCGTGCCCTTGACGAGTTGCCGCAGGTTGAACGCGTCCATGGCGGCCCGGCCGAGGCGCTGCATCACGATGTCGTCGGCGGCCAGTCCACTGGCCGCGAGTCCGGCGAGCTGGGCCGCGGCGCCGGCGTCGGTCTGCGGGCGGTACGGGAAGCTCAGGCCGCCCGCGTACAGGCGCCGGCAGGCGTCCGCGGCGCTCAGCGAGGCCGGGCGTACCCGATCCTGGGTCAGCTGGACGGCGGTGACGTCGTAGTCCAGGCGCAGATCCGGGGTGGTGACCGCGAACGACCACTCGCGCAGCCCGAGGACGGCGACCACGATGCCGGCCAGTGCACTGGGCAGTAGCCATCCGGCGGTCCGCCGGCGGCTCGGCAGCGCGACCTCGCCGACCGGTGGGCCGCTGATCCGGCGGCGCAGACGCGCGCCGATCCAGGCGGACGGCACCATGACGATCAGGAGCAGGGCGTACAGGGCGAGGATCATCAGGCCGAGCGAGGCGAACCGTGGCTGGTCCCCGGACTGGCCGCCGGGTAACCCGCCGAGCCCGGTGACCAGGGTCAGCAGGGTGCGGTCCAGGTGATCCAGGGCGACCACGGCCGCCAGCGACACCAGGAACAGGCCACCGGCCAGCGCGGGCAGGACGGTGACGACCGCGGCCAGCAGGGGGCCGGTCCGCCGGAGACTGGCGTGGCTCAGCCCGGCCACCAGGCCGCCGAGCAGGGTGGTGACCAGGGCCGGGGCGTACAGCAGGTAGGCGACCGGCCAGAGGCCGGCGGGCGTGCCGGCGGTCTGGGCCTGGGCGAGGGCCGCGGCGATCGCGGCTCGATCGACGGCCAGGCACAGCGCGTAGGCGAGCAGGATCGCGGCGGTGACCGCGTACACCAGGCGCCAGGGGGTGCGCAGATCGGCGGGGGCCGTCGGGGCATCGGTGCGGGTGACGAAGGTTGCCGCGGCATAGAGCCCGGCAAACCAGGCCACCAGCAGCGGTACGGGTTCAGCGGCCGCGGCCCCGAGCCCGAGCAGCACCGCCTGCCAGTGCGGGTCGAGTCCGAATATCTCCGCCAGCCGGAACCAGAAGCCCAGCCACACCCCGGCGACCAGGACCGCGACGACCAGGCCGAGGTGGTAGCCGCGTGCCGGCTTCTCGGCGATGGCGACCCGGGGCGCGGCCAGCGTGAACGTCCAGCGCAGGAAGAGCCAGGTGCCGGCGGCGAGCAGCGCGGCCACGGCCAGCCCCGGGCCGGGCGCCTGGATCGCGGTGGCGGCCCAGGCGGCGGTGCCGGGCTGGGCGGGCGCGATCAGGTCACCGGCGAGCAGGCCGGCGGTGAACGCCACGGCACCGCCGAGCGTCCGGACCGGCCGG
>KL571391.1:14126-17981 GCA_000715855.1 Actinoplanes liguriensis | reverse complement strand
GTGTATAAGAGACAGGGCCCACACCGCGGACCGCCAGGTGGCGCCGGCCAGGGTGGCCGCGGCGAGCCCGCCGAACAGGACGCCGCAGAGCAGGTCCTTGCCGAAGACGCCGGTCGGCCAGACGATCGAGACGAAGTGGTAGCCGGGCCGGTAGGCGAGCCCGACGAGCGCACCGGCCGCGGCGGTCGCGGTGACGCTGAGCCGGAACAGCGGCTCGGGGTCGCGCAGCACGGCGGCACGCTGTTCGAGGGTGGGATGAAACCGCCGGTCGAGGAACCTCTTCGACGGCGTGCCGCGCCGGGCCAGGTCGGCCAGGTACTCGTCGATGGTGCGGGTTCCGTCGACGGCGCGGTGGTCGGCGTAGAACTCGCGGGTGCGGATCACCTGGCAGCGCAGGATGTAGACCAGCAGAAGCAGAGCGGCGAGCCGCCAGCCGTAGTAGCGCAGCCCGGCCGGATCGCCGAGAGCCAGCAGCAGCGTCGGTACGGCGGCCAGGAGCAGGAACGCCCGCCACACCGCCGTGGTCAGTGCGGTGGCGTCCAGGTCGCGGTTGCGGACATGACCGATCTCGTGGGCGAGCACCGCCGGCCCGTACGGCTTGGTGAAGTCGGCGTGGCCGATCACGATGGAGTACTGGCGGCGGTTGCCGCAGGCGAAGGTCCTGAGTGGCTCGGACGTGTCGATGTAGACGGTAAGTGCCATGCCGTTCAGTGCTGTGCGAACCACGGCGACCCGGTCCGGGCTGGTGGCCGCCAGGTCGTGCAGTGGGACCAGACCACGGCGGATCACCGATGGCTCGATCAGGTAGTGGGCCAGCACGGCGGCGAGCAGGACGGCCAGCATGACCGCGACCGCCAGCGCCTCCCGGAAACCGGCCCAGTGCGTGCAGCCGGTGTACCACTCGGCCAGGGCGTCCGGCAGGACCGCCGGGGCGAGGCGCAGAGCCTCGTCGGCACAGTGCCGGCCGGCCCTGGCCACGGGTGCGAGGTGCCCGGCGATCCACGAGTAGAGGTAGGCGGAGCTGGTGATCGTCGCGAGCACCAGCAGGCCGAACCGCCCGCCGGTCGCCGGAGGCAGGGCGAACGGGCCGGGCCGGCTCACTCGCGCTCCGGGGCCTGCGGGCAGAGCTCGGCCAGCAGCTTGATCAGGAAGAGGTCCGCGGTCTCCTGGGACCCGCCGGAGCGCAGGATCAGCGCGCTGCCGAGCTCGGCGACCTGTCTCTTATACACCGAGGTGGTGTCGGTGGCGACCGCCTGCAGCAGCACCAGCGCGGTCTGGGCGATCAGTGTCCCGCTGACCGCGTCGACTCCGGCCGGGGCGGGGCCGCCCCGCCCGATCAGGACCGTGTCGATGATGCGGTCGCGGGCCTGATCGGAGCGGAAGAAGCCGTGCGCGACGACGCGCAGCTCGTCGAGCTGTTCCGGGGCGACCTGCTCGATCACCCGCTGGGACAGGGTCTCGACCGTTCTCGGTGAAGTCATCGGCGCCGTCCTCAGCGGTAGGTGATCGTGGTGTTGACGATCTTGGCGATGGTCTCGCCGATGATCAGGGCGGTCTCGTCCGGATCGAGGCCGTTCACGAACACCGGCTTGCCGTTCGGGAAGGCGGTCGACCAGGCGGCCGGCACGCGGATCGACCGGTCCGGCACGAGCAGGCGCTGGAACTTGACGCCGGCCGTGCGGAACACCGTGCCCGACTCGGACGCGTCGGCCGGCAGATGCTCCAGGTCGCCGTCGGAGAGCAGGACCAGCGCGCTCTTGCAGGACGTCGGAGGGAACGTGCCGACCACGTCGAGGATCGGCCGGTACTCGGAGCCGCCGGCGAGCGACACGGCCGGGCCGATCCGGGACAGGGCGCGTACGCCGGTCGGCGGCAGACGCACCCCGGCCTCGCCGGCGAAGTCGACGACCGCGATCTGGTCCCGCTTGCCGAGGTTGCGGCTACCCCATTCGACGAGCTGCTGCAGGGCGTTGTCGCGGGCCGCGGTGTACCCGGACATCGAGTTGGACTGGTCGATCGCCAGGATCACCCGGGCGCATTTGACCGTACGGCCGGGGGCCAGCTTGGCCTGCTTCAACTTCGTGACCGACGGGCTGGGCGCGGGGCGGCTCGTCGTCGGACGAGGCGTGGGCGACGGGGAGGGGGACGGGGGAACACGGCTGGGGGAGGGCGCCGGAGACGGTGACGACGGCGCGACCACCACCGGCGTCACGGGGTCGTCGGCGAGCGGCGCCGGCTCGCCGTCGTCGTGCAGCAGGAACCAGGCCAGTGGGACCAGCAGCAGGACGGCCAGGATCAGCCCGGGCAGTTTGCGGTTGCGCCGCCCGGTCGGCCACAACTTGGCCGGCCGCCCCAGCGCCGGCCCACGGAAGAAGTCCCTCATTCCGGGTCCTGCCGGTCCTGGCCGAGAGCCGGATCCTGCGGACCCTGGCCGATGGCCGGGTCGGCCGCCGACCGGAAATCGCTCTGCCGGGGCAGCCGCAGGTTCAGCCGGTGCAACTGCTCCCGGATCTGATGCAGGTCCGAGCCCACCGACGGATGCCCGCGCGGCCGCCAGTTGTCCAGTGTGTCGATCGCGTCGTCGACCGTGCGCAGCGGCCCGAGCGTCAGCGAGCGCCCGAACATCGCCAGCTGCTGTGAGTTCGGGACGGCCATGTGATCCCCCGGCGACCACGTCTCGAAGTCGGCGAGGCTGCGGTGGGCGAGCCGGTCGCCGGTGAAGTCCTTCTGCCGGTCCGGCCGCAGTTCCGCCGCCGCCCGCTCGTCGTTGATCATCGTGGCGCCGATCGCGACCACCCGTTCGCAGCGGTCCAGCTGCACCTGCACCTCGCTGCGCAGGTTGATCCAGGCCCGGACGTGCTCGGCGTTGGCCTGGACCGCGCGCTTGCGGACCTTGCGCAGCTCGGCCCGGCGTTCCACGGTCTGCGTCCGGATCTCCGAGGTCAGGAACAGCCGGGCCGCGATGTCGCCGAGCAGCATCAACCCGAAGATCACCGACATCGGTCCGGCCGGCACCGGCACTGAGCCGACCTGCTCGTTCTCGGCCGAGAAACGGGCGTAGACCAGCCAGATCGTCGACGTGACCGCGCCCGCGGCGATCAGCCCGGCGAAGACCGTGCCGATCCGCTCGCGGCGGCCGGTGCCCGGATAGTTCGACACCCAGCGGTGCCCGAGCGCCCCGACGACCCGGGCGGCCAGGATGCCGGCGGTGGGCAGGAAGACCGCGAGCAGGGCGGCCGAGATCTGACCGGCGTTGAAGCCCGGCTCCTGCGAGCGGCTGAAGACGCCGTACCAGAAAACCACCTCGACGACCAGGAACACCGCCTCGGCGATGCTCAGCGCCCGATGGCTGATCAGCGCGCGATGCGGGTCGTAGTCCTCCCGGAATCCGGTCGGGGTGGCCCGCAGGAACGCCGGGCCGCGCTTGCGTTCGGCCGGGGTATCGGGCGGGACGGACCGTTCCGGCGAGTCCGAGCCCCAGTGCCCGGTCCAGCGCGGATCCTCCTGCGCGCCGAGCAGGCCGTCCCAGCTGAGCAGGTTCTTCTCGGCCGCGGTGATCAACTTTTTCTGGAACCGCCGGAGCCGGTTGGCGCGCCGATGGTCGTACCCGGCAAGGGTTTGACTGACCTGGATCAGGACGGACTTCTCGGCGTTGGTGACGCCGTCGCCGGTCAGCTCGCCGTACCCGGTCTTGATCCGCTCCTGGCTGAACGGGATGCGTCGCTGCTGCTCGACGTTGCCGAAGAGCACGCGCATCGCGTTGACGACGCGCCCCATCAGTGGACACAGCCCTTCGGACCCAGGTTCAGCACGACCCGGCGGTTCTTCGCGGCGGCTGCCCGGTCGTGCTTGCCG
>KL571391.1:10579-13898 GCA_000715855.1 Actinoplanes liguriensis | reverse complement strand
CCGCCGGCTTCGTCGAGCCGTAGCCCTTGGGCTGCAGGCGGTCGGCGGCGATGGTCAGCTTCTGCAGGGCGGTGACGACGGCCTGGGCGCGGTCCTGCGAGAGCGCCTTGCGGACGGCGGCGGTGTCGTACTCAGCGGTGTGCCCCTCGATCACCGCGGTCCAGTCCGGATGGGCGGTCAGGGCGTCGGCCGCCTCCTTGAGGATCGGTCCGGCGTCGGCGTGCAGGTCGGCCCGGCCGGGGGAGAAGAGCAGCGCGGCCGGCACGACGATCTGCTCGCCGCAGGAGGTGGTGTTGCGGACGGTGTCCGGCAGGGCCAGGTCGTCGGCCGGCAGACTGCCCGACGCCGGTGTGGTCGTGCCACCGGTCCGCGAGTCGAAGCTGACCTTGGCGCCGGCCTTGGTCAGCACGGCGTTCCAGATGCCCTGGACCGCGGTGGTCAGCGACTGCGGGACGCTGGCGGTCGTGCTGCCCATGCCGGACCAGAGGACGCTCGCGCCGCTCAGCGTCGACGCCAGCGATCCGGAGCCGGCCAGGTCGCCGGCGATCTGGACCGGATCGTCGTCGAATCCGGTCTTCGCCAGATCGAGTTCACCGGCATTGGCGAGTCCGTCCGAGACGACCAGGATCGCGGTCGGTTTCTCCCGGCTCGCGGCGGTGATCGCGGTGAGGATGTCGCTGCCCGGCGAGGACGGCCGCGCCGCGGCCTCGTGCATCCATTCCGCGGTGCAGTCCAGCGCAATTCTGCGGGCGTTCACCGCATTCTGCGCTTTCTTTCCCGGGTACGGATCCAACGCCACCGCCCGGCTGATCCGCCCCGGTTTTCCGGCGCCGTCGACCGGCACGATCGCCAGGCGGTCACCGCGTTTCTGGGCCTCGGCCAGCGCCTCTCGAACGCCCGGCGGGACCGGCCCCTGCATGCCGGACGCCGTGTTGTCGACGACCAGCGCGGTGGTCCCGGCCGTACCGTCCAAGGGCATTTCGGCGATCTTGGCGCAGTCGCCGGGTTTGGCACCGTGGTCGGCGGCCGGGGCGGCGCCGGTGGTACAACTGGACGATGCCATCGCGGCGACGACGGTCAGAACGCCGACGGGCAAACTCTTAATTTTCACAGTTATTTTCCCCATGCATCAAGTGGCTGGGGTCGACTGTGCGGGCCGGTGATTAGGAAATGCACCCTGCCGGGCCGGTCGTCATCCGCCCGGGGCGCGATCTCATGCGCCGGAATTAGGTCGGTCCGGCACTGGACTTTCCGCCGTTCGCGCGGACGGTATCGTCCGTTTCGTCATAGTGCGTGGTCACTCGACGGGCCGGAAAAAGATTATTCGGTACGGCGATACGTGCTCCCGCCCCGCCCGCAGGCGGGAGCACGTGGCCCTATCCGACGGCCGACAGGAAGTCGGAGTAGAACAGGCCCAGCCCGATCGCCACGCAGACACCGGCCACGGTCCAGAACCGGATCACGATGTTGACCTCGCTCCACCCGGCGAGTTCGAAGTGGTGGTGCAGCGGCACCATCCGGAAGACACGTCTGCCGGTGGTCCGGTACGACACGATCTGGATCACCCAGGTGATCGTGATGATGAAGAAGAGCCCGCCGATCATGATCGACAGCAGCGTGGTGCGGGTTGCCACCGCGAGGCCGCCGATCAGGGCGCCGAGCCCGAGCGCGCCCACGTCGCCCATGAAGATCCGCGCGGGCGAGGTGTTCCACCACAGGAAGCCCACGCAGGCGCCGGCCGCCGCCGCCGCGATCATGGCGATCTCCAGCGGATCGCGGACCTGGTAGCAGTACTCGTTGGCGCGGGCGTACGTGTCGTCGGCGCACCAGTGCCGGTACTGCCAGTACCCGATCAGCGCGTACGCGCCGAGCACCAGGGTCGACGCCCCGGTGGCCAGTCCGTCGAGGCCGTCGGTGAGGTTCACGCCGTTCGACATCGCCGTGATGACGAAGACGAACACGATCACCGAGCCGACCTTGCCGACGTTCAGCCAGCTGATGTCCCGGATGAACGAGATGTGCTCGCTGGCCACGGTCTGGCCGTTGGTGCTCACCGCGTACAGCGCGACGATGCCGAACCCGGCGCCGATGATCGCCTGGCCGAGCAGTTTGCCCTTGGCGGACAGACCGTCGGAGTTGCGCATCCGGACCTTGAGGAGGTCGTCGACGAAGCCGACCGCGCCGCACAGGACGAAGAGACCGAGCAGCACGAGGGCCGTCATGGTCGGTTTTTCCTGGGCGATCTGCCGGTCCGGCAGCGTGGTCAGCGCGAAATGCCCGGCGACATAGGCGCAGAGGGTCGCCAGGATGAACACGACGCCCCCCATCGCGGGGGTGCCCCTCTTGCCCTCGTTCGAGGCGAGCCCGATGGAACGGATCGGCTGTCCGGCCTTGAGCGCGGTGAAGACCCGGATCGCCACCGGCGTGAGGAACAGGGAGATGACGAACGCGACCACCGCCGCGACGATGACCGCCCTCACGGGCAAGCCTCCCCGAGATCCGGATCAGTCACGGCGTCTCCCACCGCGCAATGCAGGTCGGACAAGTCAGCATCATCGATCACGGGACATGATCTTGCCACCCGGCGGAAACCGGACCGGCCCTGGACCCCACCGCGCGCCGGAGTTTCCCCTCGCCCTCGCCGGCTGCCTGCTCGGGCCGGTGCTGTCGCCTCGATCGGCTACTGTTCCGGCTCTCGCCGCCCGCCCACGATCAGCATCATCGGCGACCACTCCAGCGTGCTGCGCGCCTGATGGCCGGCCACCCCTCCGATGCGGCCAGACAGGAATGCTCATGGCGAATGTCCCGCTTCTGTTCGACATCGACGGCACCCTGATCGACTCCCGGGCGGTGGTGGAGGAGGTGTGGCGCGACGTGGCCGCCCGATTCGGCGCCGACGCGAACGCCATCCTGCTGACCTGCCACGGCCGTCGCGACGAGGACGTGGTGGCCGAGTTCTTCCCGCACGACGTCCGCGCCGAGATCGTCGAGTGGATCGCGACCGCGGAGCAGGACCGCGCCGGCGATGTGATCGCCATGCCGGATGCCGGCCGGCTTCTCGCTGAACTGCCGCCAGGCACGTGGGCCGCGGTCACGTCGGGTTCCCGCCGCCTGATGACCGCCCGGCTGCGGGGCGCCGGCCTACCGGTTCCCGAGGTGCTGATCGCCGCGGATGACGTGCGATTCGGAAAGCCGCATCCGGAGGGCTATCTGACCGCCGCCGCACGTCTGGGCGCGGAGATCAGAAGGTGCGTGGTGGTGGAGGACTCCTCAGCGGGTGCGGCCGCCGGACGAGCCGCCGGCGCCTTCGTCGTGGGGC
>KL571391.1:4309-10399 GCA_000715855.1 Actinoplanes liguriensis | reverse complement strand
CCTCCGCACTGCCCGAGGCCGACGTGGTGGTCGGCTCGCTGGCCGAAGCCATTCCGGCGGCGCACGCCCACCACGAGTCACGGCCGGGTGACCGGTAGCGCTGGTGATCACCGGAGGAGGCCGTGCACCAGGGCGCGGAGGCCCTTGTCGTACGTGTCGCGGCCGGCCAGCTCCTCCCAGCGCTCGCCGAGCGCCGCCAGCCGGGGCAGCTCGGCCGGGTCGAGGCCGGTGAAGACCTGCTCCCGGTACGTCAGCCGGTCGTCCGTTCGGCGCCGGGTGGCAGCGGCGCGCGCGCTGATCTCGCCCGCGGTGTAGTGCCAGATGATCCGGTACGCGTCGACGGCATCCTCCGCGTCCAGCCCCCCGGTCATGAACGCGTCGATGATCGCCTCGGGGAAGCGGAGCGCCCGCCGGGCGAGCAGGTCGTCGGCCCGCAGCACGTCGACGATCCAGGGGCGTGGGGCCAGCGCGGCGCGCATCGCGGTGGCCGCTTCCACCGCGCGCCCGGCCGGGTCGTCCGACACCGGGTCGGGCAGGGGCACCCCGGCGGCGTAGTCGTCGAGGAGCAGCCGCAGCAGGTCGTCCTTGTCGCGCACGTGGTGGTAGAGCGCCATCGCGGTGGTGCCCACCTCGCGCGCCACCCGCCGCATGGTCAGCGCGTCGGGTCCTTCCGTGTCGACGATCCGGTGGGCCGCGGCCAGGATCGCGTCCCGGGAGATCTTGGGCGGTCGCCCGGTGCGTGTCGGCATCCCGCCATGCTACTTTCTATACGCGTATAAAAAGATGCCGAACCGAGGAGGACATGCCATGCCCGCACCGGACGAGCGCGTCATCGCCTGGGGTGACGAGCTGATCAAGCTGCACGACGGCTTCCGCCGCCAGCTCGCCGACCTGCGCCGCGGTGTGATCCGCACGCCGCGCGAACTGGCCGAGCACTGTCTCGCCTTCTGCGACGCGCTGCACGCGCACCACACCGGCGAGGACACCGCGCTCTTCCCGCACCTGCGCGACCACCACCCGGAGCTCACCGCGGCGCTGTCCCGCCTGCACACCGAACACGAGGCGATCGCCGTGCTCCTGGCCCGGATCCGCGCCCTGGACGAGACCAGCCTGCCCACCGAACTGGACCGGCTCGCCACGGAGCTGGAGGCCCATCTGGACTACGAGGAGGCTCAGCTCGTGCCCGTGCTCAACACGATGACCGACCTGCCGGAGAACGCATGACCATCACCGGCGTGATCCTCCGTCACCGCGTCGACGACCTGGCGGAAGCCGTCCCCTTCTACCGGGCCCTCACCGGCGAGCCCGCCCACCGCTTCACCTTCAGCGGCGTCGAGCTCGCCGCCGTCGGCCCCTTCCTGCTGTTCACTCCGGGTGCGGACGCCGGCCGGGCCGCCGAGGTTTCCGCCACCGTCACCGTCGACGATCTCCCCTCCACCGAGCGGCTCCTCACCAGCCTCGGCGCCCAGATCATCGCTCCCGCGGCGGCCACCCCGAACGGCCACCGCCTGATAGCCCGCCACCCCGACGGCGCCGTCTTCGAATACGCCGGCCCTTGAGGTCCGGCCGATGTCCTCAGGAATTTCTTACCTTCCTGACCGGCGATTCACACGGTACGCGGCAACGGTGGAACCGGTCGGATAGGCCGGTCGCATCAGGTGGAGGAGTTGCGCGTGTCCGTGAACAGATGGGGTGTCATCGCCGTCGGGGCGGTCGCCGCGGGTGGTCTGGCGCTGGGTGGGTCGACGATGGCCAGTGCCGCCGAGACCACACCCGCGCCGAGCACGTCTGCCGACAGCAGCGGGCACCGCGGCGGCCCGGGCGGCCCGGGCGGGCATGCGCCGGGCACTGAAGTGACCGGTGACGAGGCGGCGAAGGTTACCGCCGCGGTCACGGCGAAAGATTCCGCGGTCACGGTGACCGGCGTCCGCAAGACTCCGGACGGGTCGTACGGGGTGTCCGGCACCAAGGACAGCAAACCCGTCCACTACCGGGTGAGCGCCGACCTGAAGACCGTCACCGAGGGCAGGGGCGGCCGTGGCGGGCATGCGCCGGGCACTGAAGTGACCGGTGACGAGGCGACGAAGGTTACCGCCGCGGTCACGGTGAAGGATTCCGCCGTCACGGTGAGCAGCGTCCGCAAAGGCCCGGACGGGTCGTATGAGGTGTCCGGCACCAAGGACGCCAAGCCGGTGCACTACCGGGTGAGCGCCGACCTGAAGACCGTCTCCGAAGGCGGACCGGGCCACGGCGGCCGCCCGGGCGACGGTCGAGGCCCCGGCCCGAAGCCGTCGTCCAGCAGCACCCCCAACTGACCCGGCGCCGATGAAAGAGACCTGCAACGCTCCCGCACGGGGC
Source organism: Actinoplanes liguriensis (assembly GCA_000715855.1). Lineage (GTDB taxonomy): Bacteria > Actinomycetota > Actinomycetes > Mycobacteriales > Micromonosporaceae > Actinoplanes > Actinoplanes liguriensis. The sequence continues at coordinate 8,041 of KL571391.1, read as the reverse complement.
GTTGCAGGTCAGTCGTCGGCACCGTCCAGGTTGGTGTGCTGGCTTCGGGCTTCGAGCAGGACGGCGGCCAGCTCGCGGGAGCGCGGTCCGTCGGCCTGGAGCGCGGCTCTGAGGTGGTCGCCGGCGTTGCCGGCGGCGAACTGGAGTGCCGGTATCGCGGTGAGACCGATACCGGCGTAGCTGATCCGAGCGGCCGTGGTCTCGACCGGGGCGCCATCGGCGTCGACACCCCAGGAGTGCTGGCGCCACAGCCCGTCGCCGGACAGGGCGTAGCCGGTGCCGATCGCCGCGACCGTCCCGTCGATCCACAACACTGCCGCGTTGGCGTGGCAGGCGTTGTCGTCACCCGGCACGAACCGGCCGGCGGACGGCTGGACCATGGCGCCGGCGAGAAGCTGGTCGAGGATGGGCTCCGGCTGCAGATGCGGAACCACGAGGTCGCCGCCGTACTGCAGCAGCTGCCGGCACCACCGGCTCCACCGCTGCCGATAGTCGTCGGGTACGCCTTCATAGCCGGCGACTCGGCTGCGGTACAGCGCGAGGAGCCGGTCATATCGTGCGGCGTCGGAGGACACGGCCGAACGCTACCGGCGACCCGCCGGCCCCCGTACGCCGCCTGCGGGATTTCTCCTGCCCTTACCATGGCCATCGTGACGGAACCGCAGCTTGCCTGCCCCCTGTGCCACGGCACGGACTTCCAGCAGGAGGAATCTCGCCAGGACAGCCGATGGGGGTTCACCAGCCATCGCATGGCGCTGATGATTTGCGTCCGCTGCCGGTACGTCCTTCATTTCTACGACAAACACAGCATTTTCGATTTCGACTGAGTGCCCATCCGAGCGTTCAGCGAATTTGGGGCTTGCATGACGGACCCGGAAGACGATGAGATTTCCGCCCGGTGGAAGGTTCTGCTCGGGCTGCCGGACCAGGAGGAGCTTCGGCCACTCGCTGCGGCCGTGCATCGGGACGAGAATCTGCGGAGGCTTTCCCCGTCGATCAGTATGGGCCGGACCCTGCGCCTTGCTCTCGATCGGAGTCTCCGCCCCAGTGAGATTCTCTTCCACCTTCATGACGACGGGCGTATGACGATCCGGCCTTCTCACGTCTATGCCGAGGACGCCGTGCAGACGTATGTCATAGATGAGGCCGCCCGGATTGCCGTTGCCCTTCCGGAGGAGCATCAACGCTAGGCGAGCCGGCCCGGGTGAGGGTAAGGAAAACCGTACAGAGGGCTACATCTCGACCTCGGTCCAGGGAATCTCGGTGGAGTCGCGGCGGAGCACCAGGCGGGCGAAGTGTTCGAGCAGCCACGGGCCGCGGACCTCGTCGCGTTCGTAGCCGAGCAGCCGCCCCCACGGTCCTTTGACCACGATGACCGCGGTGATGCGCATGGTGCCGGGCTCGACGACGATGTCGGCGATGCGTCCGCGGCCCGGCACTTCCCGGCCGATCACGTCGCTAGCTCTCATCGCGGGCTCCCGGGATCCGTGCGATCAGGTGGTCGCGCAGCCACGTCTCCAGTGGGGGATCGACGAGCAGTTCGCGCCGCACGCTGAGCGTCACCGCGCTGGTCACCTCGGCGATCAGGTCGACGGGGATGCGTGCCGGCGGCTGGTCGGGCGGCTCGGACATCCGGCGCGCGGTCGCCGCGATCCACCGGCCGATCCGGCCGCCGATCCGCTCGCCGAGCGCCTGCTGCCCGCTGAGCAGGGCGACGACCGTGCCGTCTTCGATCTCGACGTCGTCGACCTTGCCGACCGGTTCGCCGTCGGCGTCGAGGATCTGCCGGTCCAGCAGGTCGAATCCGATCAGCATGTCAGCCGCCTCCCATCCGGGTGATGATCATCAGGGGGATCGCGGCCACCGCGGCGGCGAGGACCACGATCAGGTACACCGTGCCGAGCCCGTTCGCGAGTCGCCCGTTGACCCGGTCGCCGAGGTAGCCGCGGTCGTTGGCGACCACCAGGATCGGCAGGTAGGTCAGGGGGAGCGCGACCGCGCTGAACACCAGGGTGTACTCGGTCAGCTGGATCGGGTCGATGCTGGTCATCAGCACCGCGATCCCGGCCAGGATGCCGGCCATGACGACGGTGTGGAATCGGGCGGCGTCGCGCGGCTTGCGCAGCTTTCCCCAGTTCCAGCCGAAGTACTGCGCGACGGTATAGCCGGTGGACAGCCCGGTTTCCATCGCCGCGCCGAAGGTGGCCGCGAAGAAGCCGAGGATCGCCGCGGCCAGGCCGAGCTTGCCGAAGGCGATCGCGGCCGGCAACGCCACCTGCGACAACGAGTCGACGGACAGGTCCAGCGGGTGGAACACGGTGGCCGAGGTGAGCATCAGCGCGAACGCCAGCAGCCCACCGAGCGGGAAGCCGGCGAACACGTTGATCCGCGAGGTGAGCAGATCCTTGGCGTTCCAGCGTTCCTCGACCGCGCCGGAGGAGAAGAAGAACACCTCGTACGGGGTGAGCGCGGACGCGAACAGGGCGACGGCCATGAACCAGTACGTGCCCCAGTCCTCACCGTCGCCGGGACTCGGATGGGTGGCCTGCCGCAGCAACTCGCCGTGATCGGCGGGCAGCCGGAAGTACGCGATCACGAAGACGATCAGCACGAGCCCGGTCAGTCCGAAGATGTTCTCCAGCACCGAGAACTTCGCGCGCCAGAGCGCGGCCCAGAGCACGAACCCGATCACCGGCACCCACAGCAGGTAGTCGACGCTGGTCGCCAGCTGCAGCGCCAGCCCGACACCACCGATCTCCGCGCCCAGCGTCAGTACCGTGACCAGCAGGGATCCGGCCAGGTTCGCCAGCGCGACCCGCGGCCCGAGACGTTCCCTGACCAGGTCGAAGACGGGACGCCCACTGACCGCGGTGACCCGGCCGGCCATTTCCGCGTACACGCAGATCCCGACGACGCCGACCACGAGCACCCAGGCGTGCGCGATGCCGAACCGGGCCCCGGCCTCGGCGTTGGCGACGATGTCACCGATGTCGACGAACCCGCCGATCGCCGTCAGGATGCCGAGGGCAACGGCAAAGACCCGCTTCATCCGTACGCCTCGATGAAGTCCTGGAATTGCGATGCGAGCCCGCCGAGCTTTTCCACCCCGATTTCGCGCGTACGGTCGTCGCCGGCTTCCGCGGTGTCGCCGAGCGCCTCCACTGTGCCGGCCAGCAGCGGGCTCAGCCGATCGCGAAGTTCCGCAGACGCCTTGTCCGGCGGCCCCTGGGCGGCGAACTTCTTCTGCGCCCCGGCCAGGCCTTTCGCGGCGTCGTCGTAGGCGGCGACGCTGTAGAGGCCGGTCAGCCGCCCCGCCAGTTGCTCCTGTGCCACCAGGCGCCCGGTCTGCGCCGCGTCGTGAGCCGATTCGGCCACCTGCACCATCGTCCGCGAGTAGTCGCGATAGTCCGCGGGGCGGGCCACGTCGTACGCGAGCCCGGCCCACAGGATCGTCACGGCGCCCGCGGCCACCGCCACCCTGTCTCTGCTCCTCACACCACCCCACTACCCACCGCGGGCGGAGATCAAGTATCGCGGGAATCGATGACCTCAACGCTCACTATATTGCTGACAATCGATGTGCTTGATGACGAGGCTCACCACGCGGCCACCCGTCACGCGGTACGAGATCCGCGGGCGGGTTCCGGCCGGAACCCTCGATCCAATCAGGAAGCGCCGTTGATCCGCCCCGCCCCGGATGGCCGCCTGTTCTGGCCCTGTCTCTTATACACA
>KL571391.1:1536-4108 GCA_000715855.1 Actinoplanes liguriensis | reverse complement strand
GGCCTGCGCGCTGGCGGCCGTCGCGGTGTGCGCGCTGCCGTTGCCGCTTCCCGCGCTGGTGATGGTCGGCCTGACGGCGATCTACGGGTTCGCCGCGGGCGTCTGCCAGCCGATGACCATGGGGTGGGTGACGCAACTGGCGCCGGACGGCTCCCGGGGTACGGCGGTGTCGCTGCGCCTGGCCGGCAACCGCATCCCCCAGACGTTGATCCCGGCCGTCTCCGGCACGGCCGCCGCGGCCGCCGGCGTGTCCGGGGTCCTGGTGGTCACCGGCGCAACGCTGGGCGTCGCGGCCTGGTCGACAACGGCGATCCCCGAGACGGCCGACAGCGATCAGCGGTGACCGGGCCGCCGGCGTCAGGGCTCGAAGTTGAAGATGCCGTGACCGAAACCGGCCACGGACAGGCCGCCCGCGTGCGCCGTCACGCCGGAGGACAACAGCGGGGCGCCGACGACCCCCGCCACTGCCAGGTCCGCCGGCTCGCTGCGCGGGTTGACGACCACGAGGTGGGACTCTCCACGGACGTACGCGAAAGGGTAGTCCTCATTGATCACCCGGGTGCTGGTCCGTGTCCCGAGCGCCGGAGTGGCCCGGCGCAGGGCGATCAGCTCGCGGACAAAGTGGAGCGTCGACGACGGGTCGGCCTCCTGGGCGGCGACCGTGGGACGATCCGGCGACGGATCCACCGGCAGATAGAGGCGGGCCGCGTCGGCGGTGGAGAAACCGGCGTTGGGCCCGGCGTCCCACTGCATCGGGGTGCGGCACCCGGCCCGGTTGTACGACGGATCGCACACCGAGCCCTCGACGTTCGGCAGGCCCGGCAGGAACCGCATGCCGATCTCGTCGCCGTAGTACAGGCACGGCACGTTTCCCCAGGTGAACAGGAACGTCAGGGCGGCGCCGAGCTGTTCGGCGGTGCGCGGGCCGCAGCACAGCCGGTCGTAGTCGTGGTCGGCGGTCGACATCACGATCAGCCGTGCCGGATCGGTGGCGCGGGCGGCGTCCCACCCGTCGAGGAAGACCCGGGTGCTGCCCTTGCCGGCGGCGTCGAAGAACGGCTCGCGCGCCTCATGAAACGGCAGCACACCCGGAAAGTGGTTGTCGAAAAGGCTGCCGTGCTCGTCGTGGATGACCAGAAAGAAATCGGCGTCGAACGCGGCCGGGCCGCCGGTGCGCGGTTCACTGCCCTCCGGGATCAGAACCGCATCCGGGTACGCGTCGTCGAGCCACTCCCGGATCTCCCGCCACAGTGCGACCGTCGCCGCCAGCCCCTCGCTCACCCGCTCGTCCTTGACCAGGGAGAACGCCATGTCGACCCGGAAACCGGCGACACCGCGGTCGAGCCAGAACGCGATGATGTCCTTGAGCGCCTGCCGGTTGCGCAACGGGCCGGGCGCGTCGGCCGGTTGCCGCCACGCGGGGTCGCCGGGACGTCGTACCCACCCGAAGTTGAGCGCGGGCTGCTGGTCGTAGAAATTCTTCAGGTAGAAACCGGGACGCGGGCCGGGCGACGGCACCCAGGCGGGCGTGCCCGGAGTCTCGCGCTGCCACACCTGTTCCGGCAGTTGCTCGCACCAGATGTACCGGTCGCCGGCCGGGTCCGGGCCGTCGGCGGCCAGCTCCCGCCGGAACCACTCGTGCTCGATCGAGGTGTGGCCGGCGACGAGGTCGAGCAGGACGCGGATGCCGCGCTCGCCGGCCTTGGCGACCAGTTCGGCCATGTCCTCGTTGGTGCCGTAGCGCGGAGCGATCGTCAGATAGTCGGCGACGTCGTAGCCGGCGTCGACGAACGGCGAGGCGAAGCACGGGTTGAACCAGATCACGTTCACGCCGAGCGAGGCGATGTGGTCGAGGCGCGCGATGACGCCCTGCAGGTCGCCGACACCGTCGCCGTCGGAGTCCGCGAACGACTGGGGATAGATCTCGTACAGGACGGCGTCGGCAAACCACTCTCGGCCCATGACCGCCATGCTACGTACCGTCCCACCACCTGCTCAGCAGCGTCGCGAACGGCCTGGTCAGAACGAGGCGGCGCCGGGGTCCGGCTGGTGCTGGCGACTCTTTTCGCGCCGGAATCCAGCCGTGAGTGCCGGCCTGGTGCGTCAGAGCCAGGCTCGGGCGAGGTCGAGGAACGCCTCGGTGGCGCAGGCGGCGACCGTGACGAATCCGGCGGTGAGAAGGGCCGGGGCGATCAGGCGGCGGGCCAGGCGGGTGGGGGTGGCCTGGGTCAGGGCGCGGACGCGGCGGAGCACCACGCCGCCGGTGATGCCCAGGGCCGGTTCGGGGCCGGAAGCCGCGAGCGCGGCTCGAGCCACCGCCCGGGCGGCCAGCCCGCGGTCGCCGACCCGGGCCGCGGCGTCCTCGTCGGCCCAGCGTTCCACCAGGTATCCGATCGCGTCGCGGGCCGGGATGAGCAGCGGGTTGACCGCGGCGGCCGCGCCCGCCGCTGCGGTCAGCCGATGATGGTGGTGGTCGAGATGCGCCTGTTCGTGGGCGAGCAGCACCCGTCGCTCGTCCGCGTCGAGCAGCCGCAGGATTCCGGTGGTGACGAGCAGGTGCCCGGGCCGGCGG
>KL571391.1:709-1305 GCA_000715855.1 Actinoplanes liguriensis | reverse complement strand
GGGCCGGCGGGCGGTGCCGGGCACGGCGACGGCCATGGGCTTTGCCCAGGCCGCGACGACCAGGCCGTCGCTCACCTCGCCGACTTCGCGGAGCTTGCGGTTGGTGGCAATTCTTCGGCGTACGTCGTTGAGCAGCCGAACCCCGCCCCAGAGGAGCAGCACTCCGGCAAACAGGGCGATCGGGCCCGGCACCGGCTCGGGAAGCTCCACGGTGGGGGAGTCGTCCAGCGCGGACAGTGGCGGCACGTCGTCCAGCATGGTCAGCGCGAGCATCAGCAGTGACCAGGTGGACGAGACGGCCGCCACGACCGCGGTGACGGTGAGTGTCCACGCGGCCGGCCCGGGTGCGCCGCGTGTCGTGATCCGTGGTGCGAGCAGCGCCAACGGCACGGCCAGCAGCAGCGGCAGGTAGACGGCGAACGTCATGCCGGATGGTCGGCGTCGGTGAGCAGGTCGCGCAGGATCGCGGCGTCGGACGCGTCGAGTGAGGCGGCGAACTGTTGCAGCACGGCGTGCCGGTCGGGGCGGTCGGACAGTGCCGCGCGCATCTGTGCGGCGGCGACGGTCGCCGCGTCCGCGACCGGCCAGTACTCGTG
>KL571391.1:0-504 GCA_000715855.1 Actinoplanes liguriensis | reverse complement strand
GGATCAGGATCGTCTGCACGGTGTTGTAGGCGAGGTCGCCGCCGAGCTGTTCCTGGACCTGTGCCGGTGTCATCGGCGTGCCGGACTCCCAGAGGGCCGTCATGACGGCCGCTTCGAGCGCGCCGGGTCGCCGCCTGTCCTTCGTCACGTCCTGAGGATATCGGTCGTCGAGCACCTACAAAATGTCGGAATTAGTCCCCGTGGCGTGATCGGCGACGTGCGCCCGAGCCGCCCTGCCGCGCGCGACGCCGACGCGGCGGCGGGCTCGCAGGAACTGGACGGCGATCGGGACGACCGAGAGCAGCACGATGCCGATCAGGATGAACTCGATGTTCGACCTGACGAAGGCGATCTGCCCGAGGAAGTAACCGAGGGTGGTGACGCCGCAGCCCCAGAGGGTGCCGCCGATGACGTTGTAGAGCAGGAACGTCCGATAGTGCATGTGGCTCGCCCCGGCCACGATCGGCGTGAACGTGCGGACGATCGGCACGAACCGCGCGAGGA
>KL571390.1:7050-7952 GCA_000715855.1 Actinoplanes liguriensis | reverse complement strand
CGCCTCGCACTTGGGTGATCGGCAGGACAGGCCCTAGAAGATCAACGCGGCACGGAGGGCGGCGGCCACCTGATCGGCGGCCGCCCGCGCCGCGTCGATCGTGGAGATCTTGCGGGCGAAGCCGTGGTTCATGCCCATGTAACGGGTGTGGACGACCGGCACGCCCGCGGCGGTGAGCGCGTCCGCGTAATCGGCGCCCTCGTCGCGGAGCACGTCGTACTCCGCCGTGATGATCAGGGTGGGGGGCATCCCGGCGAGGTCGGCGACCGCGAGCGGCGCCACGTCCGGGGTGAGGCGGGTCATCGGGTCGGGGACGTAAGCCTCCCAGGCCAGCCTCATCGAGGCCCGGTCCAGCCCGTACTCCCCCAGCTCGTCGTACGACTCGGCGGACGTGAGCGGGTCCAGCGCCGGGTAGATCAGGGCCTGGAAGTCCAGCGGGGTGGCCGCGTCGCGCTGCCGGCGGGCGACGACCGTGGCCAGCTGGCCGCCGGCACTGTCCCCGCCGATCGCCACCCGGAACGGGTCCACACCCAGCTCGGCCCCGGACTTGCGGAGGAAGGCGAGAACCGTCTCGGTGTCCTCGGTCGCGGCCGGATGCGGGTCCTCCGGGGCGAGCCGGTAACCGACCGAGAGCACGGCCAGGCCGGACCGGTCGGCGACCCGGCGGCAGAACCGGTCGACCGACTCGATGCTGCCGTAGCACCAGCCGCCGCCGTGCAGGTAGACGAAGACCGGGGCGCCGGCGCGGGTCGCGTACAGCCGGCAGGGGACGCCGTCCGCCTCCAGATCCACGACGACCGGCAACGGAAGCGCCGGGCCGGTCTCCGCCTCGATGGCCTCTTCCATCGCGGCACGGGTGAACTGGAGCCGTTCGAACGGGCTGCCGGCCAGCTCCTCGGCGG
>KL571390.1:6297-6832 GCA_000715855.1 Actinoplanes liguriensis | reverse complement strand
GGCCAGGACGAGACCGCCACGGGCCTTCGGCGTGAACCAGGTGCTCTTGCGGGGCAGCTTCAGCCGGGCCAGGTTGACCTCGACGAAGTCCTCCACCGTCACCGGGGCGATCAGCACGGCCAGCTCGGCACGGCCCGCGTCGACCTCGCCGCGCAGCCACTCGACCGGGTAGTCGCCGCCGATGTAGGAGATCCGCTTGTCACCCGGGTCCAGCCCCAGGGCGTCGCGCAGCAGGACCCGCTCGACCAGGGCGTGGTCCAGGTTCTCCACCGCCGAGCCGGACGGGTCGGACGGGAGGCCGACCGCGTACGAGCGGCCCGCGGCGTACATCTCGATCGTGCCCTTGCCCGGAAGCGCCGCGGCCCGCGGCAGCTCGGTGACCGTCGCGCCGGCCGCGCGCAGCCGCTCCAGCAGGTCCTCCGGGGTCGTCGGGAGCTCGCTGATCAGGCGGTTGTAGGGCTGGATCGCGACCGAGGCCGGCGTGGTGATCACCGCGAGGAAGCGCGGCAGGCCGCCGGTCTGCGCGGCCAGGCTG
>KL571390.1:0-6094 GCA_000715855.1 Actinoplanes liguriensis | reverse complement strand
CCCGCCGGTCTGCGCGGCCAGGCTGCGGTGGTTGCCGTCCGCGACGACCAGCTCGCCGCCGGAGGCGAGGGCGGTGAGCCGATCCTGCAGCTCGCCCCGCTCGACCACCCAGATGGCGTGGGTGCGGCCGGTCTGGTCGGTGTCGGTGGCCGCCGGCTCGCCCGCGGCGTCGCAGGCGTCGGCGAGGGCCGCGTGCAGCTCCTCGCCCTTCCCGGTCTGCAGCAGCAGCACCGGGGAGAGCAGGGTCTGCAGCGACTCGGCGAGCGCGACCCGCTCGCGGACCTTCGCGATGAAGACGTCCTCGTTGCGGATGACCAGGCCCGGCTCGTCGGCGCTGGTGGAGATCTGGTCGGTGTCGACCAGGCTCCACAGGCCGTAGGCGGGGGCCTCGTCCTTCGCGGTGATCCGGTAGAGCACCACGACGTGCTCAGCCTGCCGGTAGTGGCCCTCGGACTTGTCGCGCTCCAGCCGGACGACGGCGTCCGGGAGAGACTCTGCGAAGGTCTTGCCGAGGGACTCGGGCGCGAGATGCGGCATTTCCACGGCCAGCGAGCTGTGCGCGTTGGCCGTGATGATGTCGGTGATTTCGGCGTCGTCGGCGAACTCGTCGTAGTTCTGGGCTCCGGTACCGCCAGTGGTGATCCAGGCCCGGCTGATCGGGTGCACGACCGTCATGGCAGGCAACTTACCCGGCGGAGCGCCGGCGCCCACCCACCGGCATGTTCCCACGTGACCTGCTCAACTGTCCGCGTCGATGAGCGTTCACCGGCCGTTCGACCGGGCGGGTCGTCACGGTGATCGGCGGGGCGACGAGTCCCGCCAGTTCAGGGGATAAATCGGCCCATACTTCGCGTTGGACGCTGATGGTCATCCCGACCGCGTCACTGGATGAGGTGTACATCACCCCATCCAACGACGGGCCGGGCGAACAAGTGGCGAACTAATCGAAAATCGGACCCAGCTCGCGGCTGCGCTTGAGCTCGTAGAAGCCGGGCGTGGCGGCGACCAGGAGCACGCCGTCCCACAGCTTTCCCGCCGCCTCGCCCTTGGGCGCCGGGGTGACGACCGGGCCGAAGAACGCGACGGTGGAGTCCGGGTCGGGGCCCGGCGCGTGGATCACCGGGGTGCCGACGTCCGTGCCGACCGGCTTCATGCCGGCGTTGTGGCTGGCGCGCAGGGCCTCGTCCCGCTCGTCGGTGAACGCGGCGGCGGACAGCTCCGGGTCGAGGCCGACCTCGGTCAGCGCCTCACGGAACAGCTTCTCGTCCAACTCGTACTTCTGGAGGTGGATGCGGGTGCCGAGAGCGGTGTAGAGATCCCGCAGGACCTCCGGGCCGGCCGTCTCGGCGGCGGCGATGCAGACCCGGACCGGGCCCCAGCCCTTCGCCATCATCGCCTGGTACTGCTCGGGCAGGTCCCGTCCCTCGTTCAGCACGGACAGGCTCATCACATTGAAGCGGATGTCGAGGGGACGCACCTTCTCCACCTCGAGCAGCCAGCGGGAAGTCATCCAGGCCCACGGGCAGAGCGGGTCGAACCACATGTCGACGGTCGCGCGTTCAGTCATGGATCGATTCTTCCTCGCGCAAGTACTTCTCGCTTCCCCGTGGCCGAAGGCGGGACAGGTGAGGTGTGACACCGGCGCGACGCATAGGCTGCGAGGAAAAGCAGTCAGCTCGAAGGAGAGTGCACGTGGCCGGTGTTCACAACCTGACCCAGGTCGAGGCTGCGGAGCGAAGTCGATTGCTCGAGGTGACCGGGTACGACATCACCCTCGATCTGACCGACGGAAACGGCAACCCCGGGTCCGACACCTTCCGCTCCACCACCACCGTTTCGTTCAACTGCACCGAGCCCGGCGCGGAGACGTTCATCGAGGCCGCGGCGGTCAAGCTGACCGGCGCGACGCTGAACGGCGCACCGCTCGACCTGAGCACCTGGTCGCCGGAGAAGGGCCTGCCCCTGCCCGGGCTGGCGGAGAAGAACGTGCTCGTCGTCGAGGGCGACTTCGCCTACTCGGCGAGCGGGCAGGGCCTGCAGCGCAGCGTCGACCCGGTCGACAAGGAGATCTACCTCTACAGCCAGTTCGAGACCGCGGACGCCCAGCGGGTCTACGCGGCGTTCGACCAGCCCGACCTGAAGAGCGTCTTCACCTGGCACGCGACCGCGCCGAGCCACTGGAAGGTGATCTCGAACATGCCGGTCGGCTCCGAGGAGCCGGCCGGGGCGGGCGCGCGGACCGTCCACTTCACCACCTCGCCGCGGATGAGCACGTACATCACGGCGATCTGCGCGGGGCCGTACCACGAGGTCCGCGATGCGCACGACGGCATCGACCTGGGCGTCTTCTGCCGCGCCTCGATGGCTCGTTATCTGGACGCCGACGACCTGTTCCTGATCACCAAGCAGGGCTTCGACTTCTTCCACGAGCAGTTCGGGGTGCGGTTCCCGCTGCCGAAGTACGACCAGCTCTGGGTGCCCGACTTCAACGCCGGCGCGATGGAGAACTTCGGCTGCGTCACGCATGCCGAGGCGCACTACATCTTCCGGTCGCAGGTCACCGACTACGAGTACGAGCAGCGGGCGAACACGATCCTGCACGAGCTCGCGCACATGTGGTTCGGCGACCTGGTCACCATGCGCTGGTGGAACGACCTGTGGCTGAACGAGTCGTTCGCCGAGTGGGCCAGCCACTGGTGCAACACGCACGCCACCCGCTTCACCGACGCCTGGTCGACGTTCCTGTCGATCCGCAAGTCCTGGGGCTACCGGCAGGACCAGCTCTCCTCCACGCACCCGGTCTACTGCGAGATGCCGGACCTGGAGGCGGTCGAGGTCAACTTCGACGGCATCACGTACGCCAAGGGCGCCAGCGTCATCAAGCAGCTCGTGGCGTACGTCGGGCTGGACCCGTTCGTCACCGGCCTGCGCGCCTACTTCACCAAGCACGCGTGGGGCAACGCCACCTTCGACGACCTGCTCACCGAGCTGGAGACGGCGTCCGGGCGGGAGCTGCGCAAGTTCGCCGCGCAGTGGCTGGAGACCGCGCAGGTCAACACCCTGCGCCCGGTCGTCGAGCTGGACGACCAGGAGCGGTACACCAGCGTCACGGTGCTGCAGGAGGCGCCGGCCGGCTACCCGACGCTGCGCACCCACCGGATCGGCATCGGCCTCTACGACCTTCAGGGCGACCAGCTCGTACGGCGTGATCGCCTCGAGGTGGACGTCGCGGGCGAGCGCACCGAGATCACGGCGCTGGCCGGGGTCAAGGCGCCGGACGTGCTGCTGATCAACGACGACGACCTGACGTACGCGAAGCTGCGTCTCGACGAGCGTTCACTGGGTGTGCTGGTCAACCACATCGCCGGGTTCGACTCGGCGCTGCCGCGGGCGCTGTGCTGGGCGGCCGCGTGGGACATGCTGCGCGACGCCGAGCTGGCCGCGCGGGACTACGTCCAGCTCGTCTGCACGGGCCTGCCGGCCGAGAGCGACATCAACCTGACCACCGCCACCCTGCGGCAGGCCGGCAGCGCGCTGGTCAGCTTCGCCGACCCGGAGTGGGCGCCGACCGGCTGGGCGATGCTGGCCAAGCTGGCCGAGACCCAGCTCGCGGCGGCCGAGCCGGGCAGTGGCTGGCAGCTCACCTGGGCGCGGGCCTACATCACGGCGGCCCGCACCCAGGAGCAGGCCGCGGTGCTGCGCGGCTGGCTCAGCGGCGGCACACAGCCGGCCGGGCTGGTCGTCGACACCGAGCTGCGCTGGTCGCTGCTGCAGGCGCTGTCCGCGATCGGCGCGGCGGCCGAGTCCGAGATCGACGACGAGCTGGCCGCGGACAAGACGGCCAGCGGCGAACGGGAGGCGGCGATCGCTCGCGCGCTGCTGCCGACCGCGGAGAACAAGGCTCGCGTGTGGGCCGAGCTGACCGGTCCGCAGACCCCGCCGAACTGGCTGAACCGGTCGCTGCTGCAGGGCTTCCAGAGCACCCGGCAGGTGGCGCTGACCAAGCCGTACGCGGAGAAGTTCTTCGCCGTTGTCGGTGACGTCTGGGCCCGGTCGGACAGCGAGCCGGCGCAGGAGTTCGCGACGCTGGCGTATCCGACGTTCCAGATCAGCGAGGAGACGGTCGCGCTGACCGACGCCTGGCTGGCCCAGGACGGGCACCCGGCGTCGCTGCGGCGGCTGGTGGCCGAGGGCCGGGACGGGATCCTGCGGGCGCTCGAGGCACGGGCGAAGGACCGCGCTTCGTCCTGAGCGGATGATTGATTCACCACGGCCCCGTCCAGTTCGCTGGATGGGGCCGTTTTTCCTGCGTACTGCAAGTTGCACCGACGCCGGATGAGTAGGCTGACAACCCGGTCGAGGAGGTGCCCGTGACGATGCTGAGCCAGGGTTCGCCGGTACGGTGGAGCGCTCCGGACGGCCGCTGGAGCGAGCCCGATCTGCACCTCTTCCCGCAGGACGGGCACCGCTACGAGATCGTCGACGGCAGCCTGCACGTCACCCCGCCGGCCACCCCGGCGCACGACTCCACGGTCGACGAAGTGGTGATCGCCCTGCGGACGGCGGCGCCGCCGGACTGGTGGGTGTGTGCCCGGCTCGGCGTCGGCATCGACAGCAGCAGTCTGGTGCCCGACGTGACCGTGCTGCGTCCGCGCTCGTCCGGCGGAATCTGGGTGGACCCGGCCGACGTGGCGCTGGTCGTCGAGGTGGAGTCACCCGAGACACGGCGTTACGACTGTCTGCTCAAGCCGGCGTTGTACGCGTCGGCGGGCATCCCCGCCTACTGGCGGGTGGAGCCGGGCGTGGCGCTGGTCGTCTACTCGCTGGACGGCGCGGCGTATCGCGAGACCCGGCGGGTCGAGGGCGCCGAGGTGAAGCTCGACGCCCCGTACCCCATGAAGCTGGGTCTCTTCTAGGAACGGCCGGCGTGTGACGCGAGCTGGTCGAGGCCGATCATCAGGCCCCCGATCAGGTCGCCGCCGGAGAAGGAGCCGGCCATGCCGAAAGCGGCGAGCTTCGCGTCCCGATCGGTGATCCGCCTGCGGGCCTCGTCGCCCGTGACGATCTCCAGCTTGCGCTGGTTCGGCGAGACGGCGATCAGGACCGCGCGCTGCGGGTTCGCGATCTGGCCGTGCAGTTTCTCGGCGAACTCGCGGATCGGATCCTCGAGCTCGCCGACGTAGATGCTGAAGGTCAGGCCGGTCGCCTGGTCGGCGATCCGGAGCGCCTCGTCGAGACGCAGCAGCTGACGGGTCGTGAAGGGACCCTCGCGGTCCGCCTCGACCAGCTCACCACTTGTCACTTGCGCCTCCTGTCGGGCCGGGCCGGACCGGAGCGCCGGAACTGTCCTCGATGACGAGTCCGCGCTCGATCGCCGGGGTCGTGTGGCCGTGATCCGCCGCGACGGTGCGCTCGGGCGAGGCCAGGAACCACATCGGGGCGAACTCGTAGGGCCGGCCCGGACGGTATCGACGGGACGGCTTGGCCTTGTCGGATCCAGCGAAGACGATCGTCGCGACCGTGCCGATGACGGCGGCCGGGATGATCACATAGACCAGAACGGTGGTGATTACAGACAACTGAACGCCCCCAGGCGCCGGTGATCCTCTGTTAAGTCGAACATCAATCACGGTAGCGGAGCACGAGTCGTGCCGGACCGTCGGGTCTCGAACCCGCGTCTCACGCCGTCGGGATCTACGCGGAATGTGCGCCGCGGTGCGAAAATCACCTTCACGCGCCGTCCGCGTGCTTTCCGCCCGCGAACGGCAAGAGGGGGGATTCCGATGCGCCTGGCCGCTGTCCTGTTCCTACCGGCGCTCGCCTTACCGGCGCATGCGGCTCCGGCCGTGTTCGTCGAGCTCAACCCGAGCACGGTGCGCGCGGGGGACGAGATCTCGCTGCGCGCCTCCTGCGACGACAACCTGAAGGCCGCCACGGTCACCGGATGTGTATAAGAGACAGATTCGGCTTCCTCACCGCGACCGCGAAGGTTCCCGCGGATCAGCGGGCCGGCGACTTCACGGTGACCCTGCGCTGCCCGGACGGGAAGACCGCGAGCACCACCATGCACGTGCTGGCGAAGGTGGAGCCGAGC
>KL571389.1:30078-33559 GCA_000715855.1 Actinoplanes liguriensis | reverse complement strand
GCCACCGGCAGCGCCTGCCCGCCCCCGGCCCGCCGGAGCTCGTCCATGGCCGATGCCACCCGGTCGGCGAGGGATTCCGCCCACCCCGACCACCGTTCCGGAGCGGCATGCCGCGCGAACGCCTCCCCCGCCGCCTGCAGCCCGCCCACCGCCAGCCGCAGCGCCGGAAACGCCCCTTCGCCGTCCCCGAGCTTGTCCAGCCCCTCGTCCACGGCCCGGCGGGCGGCGCGCCAGTTCCCGTCGGCGATCTCCAGCGCGGCCAGCGCCGTGTACGTATGCCCCACGAAGTCCTGATCGGTCTTGCCCGCCGACCGGCTCATCACCAGGTCCAGGATGTCCCGGGCCGCGTCGCGCTCGTCCCGCGCGACGCACACCTCCGCCCGTACATACTGCAGGTAGAGCGGCAGATCGTCGGCCGCCTCGTCCGGCAGGACCTCGCCGATCAGCCGCTCGATCTCGTCCCATCGCCCGAGGTCGAGCAGGATGTCCGCGGCGTTGCCGACGAGCACCATCCCGGTCGTCATCCGCAGCCCGAACCCGGCCGCCAGGTCACATCCGCGCCGGGCGAGCGCGAGTCCTTCTTCGAGCTGGTTGAGCATCTGCAGGCAGTAGGTCAGGTTGGTGTACGCCCGGAGAATGTTCTCCTTGCTGTCGGTGCTCTCGGCGAGCGCCAGCCCCTCCCGCAGTTGCGCGACCCCGGCGTCCCTCTCCCCCAGGATGAACCGCAACGTCCCGAGCGTGACCAGAAGATATCCACGGGAGACCGGCGACTCGGCAAGTTCCAGGGCGGCCGCCGCCTCGCGCAGCGCCTGCCGGTAGTGCCCGCTGAGCATCAGCACCCGCGCGTACACCTCCCCGGCCCGCGCCTGCAGAGCCGGATCGGACACGCCGTCGAGCAGCGCGATCGCCCGCCGCGCCGACGCCAGCGCGCCCGGGGTGTCGTTGGCCCGCCACCGCAGCCGCGCGAGGTGTTCGTGGAGGGCGGCGAGGACGCGCGGGTCCCCGTCGGTCCCGACGACCTGGATCGCCTCGCCGGTCAGTTCCACGGCCCGCTGCGGGTCCCCGGCGTAGTCGAGCACCCCGGCGGCCTCGTCGAGCAGGTGCGGGTACGTGCACTCGCAGACGTCGGCCGCGTCCGGCACCCGGCGCCACAGGTCGAGGACCCGCCCGTACTGCCGCCGGGCCTCGGCGTACGCGTGCACGGTCGCCGCCGATCGCGCCGCCCGGACCGTCCAGAAGAGCGCGTCGTCGTCCTTGCGCCCGTGGAACCAGTGGTGTGCCAGCTCGGCCTGCACGATCGGCGACGCGTCGGGCCCGGCGGAGGTCGTCAGTGCGGCCGCGACGGCCCGGTGCAGCCCGGCCCGTTCCCCGGGCAGCAGGTCCTGGTAAAAGGTTTCCGCGGTCAGCGAGTGCCGGAGTTGGTAGCTTTCCTCCTGCGTCCGGACCAGCACCTGCCGGGTCACCGCGTCGCGCACGCCGGACCGCAGCGCCGGCCCGGCCAGGCCGCTCGCCGCTTCCAGCAGCGCCCCGGAGACCGGCCGGCCGGCCGCGGCCACCACCCCGACGACCTGCTGACCCTCCTCGGACAGCCCGTCCACCCGCATCATCAGCAGGTCCCGCAGGTGGTCCGGCACCGGCCCGCCGGGATTGCGCTGCTCGGCGGCGAAAATCTCCTGCGCGAGGAAGGCGTTGCCGCCGGACCGCTCGTGCACCTTGGTGATGATCTCCGCGGAGATCTCCCCGCCGAGCAGCTCGCCCAGATCGTCCCGGCCGAACCGCGACAGCTCCATGTAGGTCGTCGTCCGCCCGCGGATCAGCTCGCCGAAGACCACCCGGTGCCGCGAGTCCTCGTTGAGCTCGTCGGTGCGCAGCGTCCCGGCGAGGAGCACCGGCACCCGCCGCAGGTTCCGGCTCAGGAACAGCAGCAGGTCCAGCGAGGACGTGTCCGCCCAGTGCAGGTCCTCGAGGAGCAGCACCAGCGGACGTTTCGCCGCGAGCCGCCCGAGCAGTTCCAGGAAGAGCGAGAACAGGTGCGCCCGGGCGAGCTGCCCGCCCTCGGACGAGCGACCGGAATCGGACAGCGCCGGGATCAGGGCGGAGAGCGCCGCCTGCTCCCCCCGGGCGCCTTCGACGAGCGCCTCGGCGCCGACGGAAACCTCCACCGCGTGCATCGCGGACAGCCACGGGCTGTACGGCAACTCGCCGGCGCCGACCGACACGCACGCCCCGCGGGCGAGCAGCAGGTCACGCCCGTCGCAGCGCTCCTCGAACTCCTCCAGCAGGCGTGTCTTGCCGACACCTGCCTCGCCGGCGATCAGGACGGTTCGGGGGTCGCCGCGGGTCGCGTCGTCGAGCGCCGCGGCCAGGGCCGACAGTTCCGCCGCACGACCCACGAAGCCCTTCCACGCTGACATGCCTCATTTCTATCCAAATTTCTATGCGTGGGATAGGACCGGAAAGACGTGGGCGAGCTGCGCCCGGTTGGTCACACCGAGCTTGCGGAAGACCTTGGACAGGTGGAACTCGACCGTCTTCGGGCTGAGAAACAGCTGCGTAGCGGCCTCGCGGGTGGACACTCCGGTGGCGACGACGCGGGCCACCTGGTACTCCGCCGGGGTCAGCCCGGACCGGCTCAGAGTTTCCGCGGTGCCGTTCAGCTCCCGCTCGGCGCGCACCTGCCACGGCGTCGCGGCGAGATCCTGGAACGCGTCGCGCGCGATCCGCAACTGGTTGCGCGCCGCTCGCCGGTCACCGTCGCGACGAAGCCTTTCGCCGTACGAGAGGTGCACCCGCGCATTGTCGAACGGCAGATCCATCGTGGCGTGCAGCCGGGTCGCCCTGTCGAAGCAGTCGCCGGCGCCGGTCAGGCCGAGCACCCGCCACGCGTTCGCGGCGATCGGCGCCGCGGTCGACCGGGTCATGCCGTGCAGCGTGTTCAGATCCTTCGGGCTCAGCGCGCGATTGCGGATCAGCCGGCACTCCAGCAGGTCGGGCAGGAACTCCGCCGCCGGCGCGGCGACGTCGAGGTCATCGGGCCGCTGATGCGCCAGGCCGGCGAGGAGCGCCAGGCCGATTCCCACCGGATCAGAGCCCGACGGTACGTCGTCCGCCCCCGAGCCCCCGCGCAGCACGGTCAGCAGCGTCCGGGTGTGCCGGGCGCGGGCCACGGCCTGATCGTCCCCGGTCAGCGGGGCGAGGGCGAGCGCCTGCTCGGCGTCCGCGGCCGCCCCGGCGAGGTCACCGGCCCGGGCGAGCGCCCAGCTCCGCATCGACAGGACGCTCGGCAGCCGCCGGATCGCGCCGGTCTCCCACAGGCAGCGCACGATCGCCGCCAGGCCGCGCTCGGCAGCCCGGTACCGTCCCTGCGCCATCTCCCGCCGCGCCGCCGCGACCGCGTCCCCGACCAGCGGCGCCCGCATCGGCTCCCCGGTCGCCGAGGCACGTCGCAGCAGGTCGGCGGCGCGTCCCGGCTCCCCGGCCA
>KL571389.1:29304-29892 GCA_000715855.1 Actinoplanes liguriensis | reverse complement strand
GCCGGCGACGGCCGTCCCGGGCCACCTCGGCGGCCAGTTCCAGGGCGGCCGCCGCCGCGGCGTGACCGGTAGCGCCCCGGGCGACCGTGGACAGGTGTTCCAGGATCTCCACGGTGGGGCGTTCGGCGAGGGTGGTCATCGCGCACCGCCGAACACGGTGGCGATGACACGTCGGGCCCAGGTCATCCGGCGTACGGCGTAATCCGGCACCTCGCCGTAGCAGGCCGCCACCTCGGCCGCGCACCCCCGTGATCCCCGATGACGGCGGACCTCGGCGCGGACGGTGGCGTCGACCTCGTCCCGGCCCGGACGAGAACCCGTGGGCAGCGCACTGACGAACAACGCGTCGGTGCGCGCCACGGTCAACATCGTCGCGGACATCACTCGCTCCCCTCGCCGGTCTCCGGCTTCTGAGGAGAGCTTCGGGGGCGCTCACGTCCGTACGTTAGGAAGGTCTTCCTAGGCCGCGGCGGGACACCTCCCTAGTCCGCCGGGCCCGCCTCCCTAGGGAGCTCGCGGTGACCGGGTGGCCCGTCAGAACGGGGCCGGACCGCGGCCGGCGAGCGACACCAGCTGCTGCGTGGCGAG
>KL571389.1:26485-29029 GCA_000715855.1 Actinoplanes liguriensis | reverse complement strand
GAGCCGATCTGGTCGTAGGGCAGTTCCAGGGACAGCCCGTCGCCCGCGTTCTGAAAGTCCGCGCTGGTCTTGTCCGGCCGGAACGTGCCGCCCCAGCCGTCGGTGCCACCACGCTGGTTCGTGCTGAGCGAAGCCATGCCGGACACCTGTGTGCCGTCGACGAGGGTAAGCCGCGCCGGCCCGGAGTAGGTCGTCATGGTGGTTAACCGTAACGGGTCGGCCCGGCGCCCCGAGCCGCGGCCGACCCACCCCGGTGACAGCACCGGTTAGTTGATCAGGAAGTGCCCCGAGCGACACGATGGCCCGGTGAGCGATCTGAGGTGGCACGACGTCGGGGATCGGATCGATCCCGAGCGTCACTGACCTGGTCATCGGGGTATGACCATCGACGACCGGCAGTCCCTGCCGGACGCTGATCCGCACCGCCGGCCCGGAGCACCGCCCCTGCCGCGGCCCCGACACGGACGGGTGGGTGAGTGCGGGTGCCTCCGCGCCCACCGGCGACAGCGAGTCGAGAGCGGTTCGAGAGGGCGCCCCGGGATCGTGGGCCGGGCCGGGCGGGGCGCGGACGCCCCCAAGCCTCGTCCGGCCCGTGCGCGGGCCCGGATCGGGGAGGGGCCCGCGCGCGGCCGGCGGGGATCTCAGCTCAGGGTCTGGATCACCCCGCCGGTGAGCAGCGACTGGTAGTAGGCGCCACCCGGGTAGTACGTCGCGGTGGTGGTTCCCGCCGCCGCGTCGGCCGCCCAGCCGGCCGCGAGCGTCTGCAGCGCCGCCACGTTCGCCGCCTTGGACGTGCCCGCGGTCAGCGTGCACAGGATGTTGGTGCTGGCGCCCTCCGCGTCGCAGTGCGAGCCGGTGGTCAGGCGTACGCCCAGGAAGTCCCGGTCGACGTCGGCGAGCAGCTCGGCGGTGCCGCTGGCGTTGCTGTTGGCGAGGTACGGCGGCGACGAGATGGTGCGGATGGGCAGTGCGGTGCCGGCGAGACCGGTGAGGCCGGTCGCCATGTTGTCGCCGATGATCGACTTCACCGGGTCGAGCAGTTGCAGGTATCTCAGGTTCGCGAAGGCCGCCGGGTACGTCGTCCGCAAAATGTCGGCGATGTAGGTGACCGCCTCCCCGCCGGCCGAGTGACCGGCGAGGATGTAGCTGGAGGGCAGTGTGCTGCCGGCGCGTCCGGCGGCGGTGGCCGCGGCGGCGTAGCTGGTGGCGAGCGCGGCGCCGGGGTCGCCGGCCCGGCCGATCCAGGCGGCGACGCTCTTCAGGAAGACGGTGTTGTTGCCGAGGTTGTTGACGGTGCAGCCGTAGATGTCCGCGGACGGCAGGGTCGGCGCGAAGACCAGGAAGCCGGCCGCCTGGTATTTGCGGGCGAGGTCGGCGACGTTCGCGTTGGAGCGGGAGAAGCCGTGCTGCAGGTAGACGAGCGCTTTGGGGCTGCTGGTGGCCGGGAAGTACCAGTCGGCATCGGGTGTGTAGGTGTAGACGTAGCACGGGACGGAGATCGAGCCGTCGACCTCGGTGGCCGCGGCGCGGGCGGCGGCCGGCGCGGCGACAAGGGTGGCGGTGGTCAGGGCGAGAGCAGCGAGAACACGGCGCAGGGGCAGAGACACGGGACCTCCAGTCGGTCATCCGTAACGCTCTCCGAAACGGTGTTTCCATTAGCGTGTCTCGATGGTGGCCTGTCAAGGGGCCGGTGAGCATGCAGGACCGAGGACCGAGAATCCGATTCGGGTACGGGCGTCCGCCCGCGACCCTCATCCGCCCAAGACGACCCCGAAAGCCCCGCCCGGGCGGTAGGGTCGTGCCCCGCGATCTTGTAACTCGACCGAATTTGCTCACTCAACCTCAAGCGGGCCCGGCAATGGCCGATCGTCGAGCACAGGAGCAGAACTGCCCGCATGAGGAGGAGCATGATCGGCTGGTCGGCGGTGATCCGTCACGCGCGCGCCGCTGCCTTCCTCACCGGTCTGCTGGTGCTGGTGTTCAGCGTGTTCTCCAGTGCCCTGGTGGGCCGGGACAAGCAGGTGGCGCAGCAGGACCACGCCCTCGATCTGACGCTCGGGCAGCAGATCGCCGCGGTCAAGAACTACTTCGAGCAGTCCCGCGCGATCGCCGAGGTCCTCGCCGACAGTCCGGTGTTCATCGACTTCTACCAGGCGCCCGGCACCAACGAGGAGAAGATCGCCGAGGGCGGTCCGCTGCTGGAGCGGGTCAACGACGCCCTCGCCTACCTGGAGCAGCTCTACCCGGGCCGGGTGGGCGAGGCGTGCTTCGTCGACAGCGACGGCAAGCAGATCGCGCGGATCGTCGACGGCGTCCCGGCCAAGGCCGCCGAGCTGCGCCAGTACGAGAACAAGACCCAGTACTTCTCGCCGACCCTGAACCTCGGGCCGGAGCGGGTCTACCAGGCGCAGGCGTACACGTCGCCGGACACCCACCACGCGGTGATCTCCAACTCGATCGTCATCTCGGCGAGCGGGCACACCGGCATCGTGCACTTCGAGATGGCGCTGGACAGCCTGCGGATGCCGGCCACGACGGGCGGGC
>KL571389.1:24715-26260 GCA_000715855.1 Actinoplanes liguriensis | reverse complement strand
GCCGCGTCATGGTCGACTCGCGGGCGGCGACCACCACGACCGGCACCGGCGACCGGATGTTCGACCCGCTCGTCAAGGCCGGCGACCTCGCCGGCACGACCACGCTGGGTGACCGGCGGGTCGCCTACCAGCGGCTCCCGGCCACCCTGAACAACGCCAACGACTGGTACGTCGCGGTCTCCGCCCCCGTCTACGGCGCCGGGTGGACCCGTGGCTTCAGCGTCGCCTCGCTCGCACTGCTGCTCGGCGCGTTGCTGACGATCCTGATCTCCGGGCTGAGCTTCTTCAGCCACTCGCGCTCGGTGCGCCGGGCCGCGACCCACGACGCCCTGACCGGTCTGCCCAACCGCGCGCTGTTCACCGAGCGTACGCAGACCGCGCTGCGCGGTGGCCGCCCGGCCGCCGCGCTGATCGTCAACCTGCGCGGCTTCCGCAACGTCAACGACGTGCTCGGCCACAAGCACGGCGACCAGCTGCTCGACCAGGTCGCCCGGCGGCTGGTGGAGGCCGCCCCGGCCGGCGCCACGGTGGCCCGGGTCGGCGGCGCCGACGACTTCGCGGTGCTGCTGCCCGGCGCGGACCTGGCCACGGCCCGGGCGACCGCCGAGGCGCTGCTGGCCGTCCTGCACCGGACGTTCCTGATCGACGACTTCCACGTGGACGTGGAGGCCAACGCCGGCCTGGCGCTGGCCCCGGAGCACGGCACCGACCCGGAGACGCTGCTGCGGCACGCCGACTCCGCGCTGCACCTGGCGAAGGAGCAGGCCAGCGCGGTCCAGCAGTACGACGCGGCGTCCGACGGCAACACCGCCAGCCGGCTGGAGCTGCTCGGCGACCTGCGCCGCGCGATGGGCACCGACGACCAGCTCTCGCTGCACTACCAGCCGAAGGTGAGCCTGGCGACCGGGCGGGTCACCGGCGCCGAGGCGCTGATCCGCTGGCAGCATCCCGAGCGCGGCCGGGTCTTCCCGGACGTGTTCATCCCGATGGCCGAGTCGACCAGCCTGATCCACCCGCTGACCAGTCACGTGCTGGAGCTGGCGGTGGCGCAGGCGAAGACCTGGGCGGACCAGGGCACCCCGATCCCGGTCGCGGTGAACCTGTCCACCCGCTGCCTGCTCGACCCGGGCTTCGCCGCGCAGGTGTTCGGCCTGCTCTACCGCACCGGGCTGCCGGCCTCCCTGCTGAAGCTGGAGATCACCGAGAGCGTGGCGATGGCCGACCCGGAGAAGGCGCTGACCGTGCTGCGCGCGCTGCACGACGGCGGGATCAGCCTGTCGATCGACGATTTCGGCACCGGGCACTCGTCGATGACGTACCTGCAGCACCTGCCGGTCGACGAGTTGAAGATCGACAAGTCGTTCGTGCAGGCGATGGCGACCAGCCACGGCGACGAGGTGCTGGTCCGCACGGCGATCACGCTCGCGCACAACCTGGGCCTGTCGGTGGTCGCCGAGGGTGTCGAGGACGAGGGAGCGGTGGTCGCGCTGCGCGCTCTCGGATGCGACATCGCGCAGGGCTACCACTACGCGCGGCCGATGCCGG
>KL571389.1:20896-24476 GCA_000715855.1 Actinoplanes liguriensis | reverse complement strand
GGCCGATGCCGGTTGCCGATTTCGATCAGTGGTTCGCGGACTACTCGGCTCGCCTCGCGGTGTCCGTGTCCTGATCCGCCCGGCGTGCCAAAGCCGGGCCCATCGACGGGGAGCACTTTGCACGGGGTGCGGCGGCGGGCAGGATGGGCCGTGGCGCCACGGGACAGGCGTCCATACCCGAAGGCCGTGATCACGATGACCGTCACCGCCTACGAGCTCGCTTCCGACGGCGGCATCGTCGCCATCCGCCTGGCCAGGCCCTCCGACCGCACCGGCCACCTGCGTTTCCTGCTCGCCGCGGGCGCCGGGGAGCGCCTGACCGTGGTCGCCTGCGACGGCCCTGCCATGATCGGCGCGGCCGCCTGCGCCCGCCTCGGTCTGGGCAGCTCGACCGCCGAGGTGGTCAGCAACGTCGCCCCGCACCACCGCGGGCGCGGCATCAGCACGCTGCTGCTGGAGCACCTCGCCGCCCGGGCCCGTCCGATCGGGATCACCGAGTTCGTCGGCGACGTCGCGGACCGCGGCGAGGAGCTGCGCCCGATGCTGGAGCCGCGCTCGGTGGTGGTGATCGGCGCCGGGCCGCGGCACGGCGGGACCGGTCACGAGACGCTGCGGGCGCTGCGCGACTACGGGTTCGCCGGGCGGCTCTACGCGACCAATCCAGCCGGGCGCCCGGTCTGCGGGCTCCCCGCCCATCGCAGCGTCTCCGACCTGCCCGAGGCCCCCGATCTCGCGGTCGTCGCCGTGCGGGCGGATCTGGTGGGCGCCGCGCTCAAGGAGGCGGGGCAGCGCGGCGTGCGCTGTGCCGTCGTACTGAGCAAGGGTTTCACCGCCTCCGGGCCGGTGAGCCGGCAGCGCCGGGCCGAGGCCGGGGAGATCGCCCGGGAGCAGGGCATCCGGCTGCTCGGGCCGAGCAGCATCGGGGTGGTCAGCACCAGCCCGCGGGCCCGGCTCAACGCCTGCCTCTCGCCGGCACGGCCACCGGCGGGTGGCCTGGCGGTCGCGTCGCAGTCGGGCGCGGTCGGTGTCGCCCTGCTCGCCGACGCGGCCCGCAACGCCTGCGGGATCTCGAGCTTCGTGTCGCTCGGCGAGGCGCTCGACGTCGACGAGAAGGACCTGGTGCATTACTGGTACGACGACCCGGCCACCCAGGCCGTCGCGCTGTGCCTGGAGTCGATCCGCGACCCCGGCGAGTTCGCCCGCACGGTCCAGGCGCTGGGCCGCCGCAAGCCGGTCCTCGCGGTCACCCGGTCGACCGCGCTGCTGGAGCAGTCCGGCGTCATCTGCACCACCGGCATCAGCGAGATGCTGGACACCGCCCGGGTGCTGATCGGCCAGCCGCCCCCGGCGGGCGCGCGGATGGCGATCGTCGGCAACGGCGGGGGCCTGACCGCGCTCGCCGCCGACCGGGCCGAGGCGTCCGGGTTCACGCTGCTGCCGCTGACCCGCGAGATCCGCCGTCAGGTGCCGCGCGGCCGGGACAATCCGATCGATCTGGGCATCGACGCGTCCCCGGCGGCGATCGCGTCGGCCGCCGAGACCGTCGCGAACAGCGGTGAGGTCGATCTCCTGCTGCTGCTGATCGTCGGCACCCGGGCGAACTGCCCGATCGCGATCATGACGGCGCTCGGCTCGGTGGTCGACAACCATCCCGACGTGACCATCACGGCCGTGCTGACCGGCGGGAACGACGCCATCCAGACGTTCGGCGAGCGCGGCGCCCCGGTCTATCCGGAGGCCGAGCGGGCGGTCCGGGCGCTCGCCTACGCGCATCGCTACGCGGTGTGGCGCCAGCAGCCGCTGAGCCGGAATCCGCGACTGGCGGCCGCCTCGTGACAGCTTTTTAACGAGCGTAAATCTTGACTCCGTCGATGGACGGGAGTTGCGTGTCACCTACAGCTTCTTATAACGAAGTTAAGTAGGGAGACATCTGCATGTTGATCCCATCGACACTGAGGTCCCGGGTCACGGCCGTCGTCGCTCTCGGCGCGGCCGTCGTCTCGGTCCTCGGCGCGACGCCCGCACAGGCGTCGCGGCCAGGCCGGCACACCCTCAGCGGCAGCAAGCCGCGGTGGATCGGCCAGGCGAAGGACGCCGGCACCCCGGCGTCCGCCAGCACCGTCCGCTTCGGTCTGCTGCTCACGATGCGCAACCCGGCCGCCGCGGAAGCGCAGCTCGCCGCCCTGTCCGACCCGGACGGCGCGAGCTACGGCAAGTACCTGACGAACGCGCAGTTCGCCGCGGCGTACGCCCCCTCGGCCGCCGACGTGAAGTCCGTGACGTCCTGGCTCACCGGTCAGGGCCTGCAGGTCCGTGACACGCTCGCGGGCGGTGTGTACGTCGAGGCGGCCGGCACGGTCGCGCAGATCAACCAGACGTTCGGCACGACCGTGCGCGACTACACGTACCAGGGCAAGACGGTCCACGCGAACAGCACCGACCTCTCCCTGCCCGGTGACGCGCCGGCCGTGGTGACCGGCCTGGTCAACGCGGTCGTCGGCATCGACCAGGGCTCGCTGCTGAAGAAGCCGGCCGACACGCTGCCGCCGCCGACGGACGGTTTCCGGGCGGCCACGCCGTGCTCGTCGTACTACGGCGAGAAGCTCGCGACGACGCTTCCCCCAGCGCCGGACGGCAAGAAGAAGCCCTACGTGGTCTGCGGTTACACCCCGAAGCAGTACCAGAGCGCGTACGGCGTGACCGCCCAGCTCAAGCGCGGGCTCGACGGCCGCGGCGTGACGGTCGCGGTCACCGACGCCTACGCGTCCCCGACGATCGTGCAGGACCTGAAGACGTACAACCGCAAATATGGTCTTCCGGCCTTCAAGCCGGGACAGTTCTCGCAGATCACGCCGCCGGCCGACGGTTACAACAACGTCGAGGAATGTGACGCGAGCGGTTGGTACGGCGAGGAGACGCTCGACATCGAGGCCGTGCACAGCATGGCCCCGGGCGCGAAGATCGTCTACGTCGGCGCCCCGGACTGCTTCGCCGGCATCGACGAGGCGTGGGCGCAGACGATCGACGACCACGTCGCCGACATCGTCACCAACTCGTGGGGCTCCGGCACCGACGACGTCGAGCTGCTCGGCGCCGAGACGGTCAAGTTCTACCAGTTCTTCTCGCTGAAGGCCGCTCTCACCGGCATCACCGTCGACTTCTCCAGCGGCGACGCCGGCGACCAGACCTCGGGCGGCACCGACCTGCCGTCGAAGTCGGTCAGCTTCCCGTCCGACCTGCCGTACGTGACCGCCGTCGGCGGCACCAGCGTCGGGATCGACTCCAAGGGCAACCGCGTCTGGGAGCACGGCTGGCAGAACGCCTACCAGACCCTGACCGACGGCGCGTGGGGCCCGTCCGCGTACACCTCCGGTGGTGGCGGCGGCACCAGCATCCTGTTCCCGCAGCCGGCCTACCAGAAGGGCAAGGTCCCGGCGTCGATCTCCCAGTACTTCTCGTCGACCCCGGCGCGGACCACCCCGGACATCTCGATGCCCGGTGACCCGAACACCGGTTTCCGGGTCGGCCAGACCCAGACGTTCCCGGACGGCGTGTACTACGACGAGTACCGGATCGGCGG
>KL571389.1:19806-20641 GCA_000715855.1 Actinoplanes liguriensis | reverse complement strand
ATGTGTATAAGAGACAGACATGCAGGCGATCGCGAACCAGAAGGCGCACCACCCGCTCGGCTTCGTCAACCCGCTCTACTACCGCGAGCTGGGCACGTCGGCGCTGAACGACATCAAGGCGCCGCGCACGCCGCTCTACGAGGCGCGCGCCAACTACGTCAACGGTGTGGACGCGACCGACGGCCGCGCCTACATCCTGCGACAGGTGGACGTGCAGACGACCACGATCCACAGCACGCCCGGCTACGACGCCGAGACCGGCGTCGGCGTACCCGGTGAGAAGTTCTTCTCCGCGGTGCCCGGCCGCTGGTGAGGTCAACCGGGCGGAGGTCCCTGACGGGCCTCCGCCCGGGTCAGGCCGAGGACATGCAGGCAGGCGTCCAGCTCCGGGCCGTCCGGAACAAAGAAATTGAGGGGTACGGCCTCGAGCAGCAGACCCACCACGCAGACGTCCCGATAGCGCGGGTGCCGGTACACCCCGCCGGCCGTGATCCGGCTCCGCGGCACGACCGTGCGGGCCAGCGAGTGATTGTCCCCGGCCGGCGTGAACCAGTCCCGCCGGTGCAGCAGCTGGATCTCCCGCCCGTCGGTGAGCACGATCCCGGCGTGCATCGTGATCGGCCGCAGCCGGTGCAGGATCGGGCTGAACGGCCCGGAGTCCGGTGTGACGATCCGCCGCGCGAACGCGTGCGCCACCACCATCCCGGGCTCGTGCTTGATCACGTCCCGGTACATCCCCACCAGCGCCGCGTCGGCCGGCCCGAGGAACGGCTCGCGACGCTCCGGGTCCGGCCCGGGGACCGCGGAGAACGGCAGGTACGACTCGCGCAGCAAC
>KL571389.1:18834-19641 GCA_000715855.1 Actinoplanes liguriensis | reverse complement strand
TGGCTGTGACGAGCCGTTGTACGGAATCGTCAGCACCGGGCCGTCCGCGATCCGCAGCGTGAGCCGGCCGTCGAGCAGCCGCACGCTGTGCTCGATCGCGACGATCCGGTCGAACGGGAACTGGACGGCCTCGTACGCGAAATCTCTTCTGATCAGGATCGTCAGGAGCTCGTCGCCGACCACGATCAGGTAGTCGTAGAGATCCATGTCCGGGTTCGCGTCGCGCCGCTCGATGCCCCGCGGCACCTTCAGGACCAGGCGCGATGCGGCCGGATCGAGCCCGGCCGGGCGGTAGAGCCGCGGCACCTCGTCCGTCGTCCGCACCGGAAGCACCCATGGTCCGAACGCGTCGAACTCCCTACTGCTGCCCACGGCGCACTATAGCGCTGCTTGCCATCCCCGATTACGTTCGTGGCCGTGACCAAGGCTCTCGTTCTCGGCGGCGGTGGCGTGACCGGCATCGCCTGGCATCTCGGCCTGCTCCACTCCCTGCAGCGGGCCGGCGTCCCGCTCGTCGACGCGGACACCATCGTCGGCACGTCGGCCGGCTCGGTCGTCGGCACGCTCGTCGCGACCGGCGTCGACCTGGAAGCCGTGGTGAAGGCCCAGGCGCAGGAGGTCGTCGCGCCGCCCGGCCGCCCCGGCCCGCGCCCCGGCCAGTGGATGACCACCATGGCGGCGCTGCTCGACCCGTCGATCCCCGCCCGGGAAGCCCGCGCGCGGGTCGGCGCGATGGCCCTGTCCGCGCAGACCGTGGACGAGGAGAAGTGGCTGGCCCGCATCGGCGAGCTGCTCCCGATCCGCGAC
>KL571389.1:16950-18599 GCA_000715855.1 Actinoplanes liguriensis | reverse complement strand
TCCCGATCCGCGACTGGCCGGCCCGTGACCTGCGGATCGTCGTCGTCGACACGGCCGACGGGCAGGACACCGTGCTGACCTCGGCGTCCGGCGCTCCGCTGCTGCGGGCGGTCGCGGCGAGCTGCGCCGTGCCGGGCCTGATGCCGCCGGTGACGATCGGAACTCAGCGCTTCATGGACGGCGGCGTGCGCCTGGGCGCCGGGGCCGACCTGGCCGCGGGCGCCTCCCACCTGGTGGTGATCGCCCCGATGACGGCGCTCGGCCGGGACCGGATCGTCGACGAGATGGCCGCGTCCGGCGCCGCGAAGACGCTGCTGATCGAACCCGATCAGGCGGCTCTGGAAGCGTTCGGCCCGAACTTCATGGACCCGGTGCGCCGCCCCGCAGCCGTCCGGGCGGGACTGCGGCAGGGCGAGGAGCTTGCTGACGCCGTACGGGAAATCTGGTCCTGATCGTCCCGGTCGTCAACTCCGGTAGGTCGTGCCGTCGTCGTTGGTGAGGCGCCCGTCGAACGGCCCGGCCTTGGTGACCGCGACGCCGTCCCGGAAGACGAGTTGCACGCCGCGCTCCTCGTCCCAGTCGCAGTCGCACTCGACGGAGAGGTAGACGTGCCGGTCGGCCGGGGTGTCGCGACCGACCGTGATCAGCTCGACGAAGCCGAGGTGGTCGAGGACCTCGGCCGGGCTCGCGATCTCGGCGGACCACTCGCCGGCGACGTCCCGGTAATAGGCGAACAGGTGCGGGGCCGCGGCCTCCAGCGCCGGCCGGTCGAGCGCGAGGAAGGCGCGGATCGCCGCGTGGAAGTCCTCCGGCGCCGGGTCGTCCTCGTATCCCTGCAGCGCGAACATGCAGTACGTGTCGTCGAGGACCGGGACCGGGATCTCCTCGCTCAGCAGCCACCCGAGCTTCTCGTCCAGCACGACCACACCCAGCCCCGGAATTTCCACGGCTCACACCCTAGAGCAGGGTTGTTAAGACATTTCCGGGGTTCAGCAGGCCGAACAACAGCAGGTGGATCAGGCGCGTGGCGAGGTCGCGCCGGCTCTCCTCGGCGGCGATCAGGGTGATCCCGCCGAGCGACATCAGCAGGTCGCGCGGGTCGATGCCGCGCCGGACGGTGCCCTCGGCGACGCCCGCGTCGAGCAGCCGGCCGATCGCCGCGGTCAGCTCGTCACGGGTCTGCTGCCTGTCGTCCTCCGAGATCAGCGCCGCGCGCAGGGTGTCGCCGAGGCCGCGCTTGGTGGCCATGAAGTCGACGAACAGCTCCATCCAGCGCCGCAGCGCTTCGGCTGTCTCTTATACACATCCCTTCTCCTGCCGGTAGACCGCCTCGACGAGCGCCTCCCGGGTCGGGAAGCGCCGGTAGACCGTGCCGATTCCGACGCCCGCCTCCCGGGCGATCGCCTTGAGGGACGCACCGGTCCCGTCCCGGGCGAACGCTTCGGCCGCGACGGCCAGCAGACGATCATGGTTGCTGCGGGCGTCCGCGCGCATGACCCGCCTCTCCTTGCTAAGCGGACCAGGGTCCGGTTATCGTCGAGGTTAAGCGGACCGGGGTCCGCTTAGTCACGGTAACACCGGAGGAGCAGGTCATGACATTCGGAGCCACCACCACCGCGGCCGAGATCCTGGACGGGATCGATCTCACC
>KL571389.1:15220-16674 GCA_000715855.1 Actinoplanes liguriensis | reverse complement strand
GATCGTTCGCCCGGGTCGCCGCGCTCGACCTGGCCGACCGGTCGTCGGTCGCCGCGTTCACGCGGGCCTGGGCCGGCGCGCTGGACATCCTGGTCAACAACGCCGGGATCATGGCGACGCCGGAGATGCGCACCGCCGAGGGCTGGGAGATGCAGTTCGCGACGAACCATCTCGGTCACTTCGCGCTCGCGCTCGGACTGCACGACGCGCTCGCCGCCGCCGGGAACGCCCGGATCGTCGCGGTCAGCTCGGTGGGCCACATCAACGGCGACGTCGACTTCGACGATCTCCACTTCCGCCGCCGGCCGTACGATCCCTGGCAGGCCTACAGCCAGTCGAAGACCGCCAACATCCTGTTCGCGGTGGCGGCGGCCGAGCGCTGGGCAGCCGACGGCATCACGGCCAACGCGCTGAACCCCGGCCGGATCGCCGGGACGAATCTCGGCCGGCACATGACCGCTCCCCCGGCGTCGTTCGACCCGGCCGGCGCCACCGGGGTCTCCGTGAAGGACATCCCGCAGGGCGCCGCCACGTCGGTGCTGCTCGCCGCCTCCCCGCTGGTCGCGGGCGTGACCGGGCGCTATTTCGAGGACTGCCAGGTCGCCGGGCCGCACCGGCCGGGCGTGCGCCGGGGTGTCGCCGCCTACGCCCTGGACCGGGAGCGGGCCGGCCGGCTCTGGGACGCCTCCACGCGGGCGCTGTCCGAAGCCCTTCCAGCAGCACGGTGAGGTGGTCGTGTTACGTTTAAGCGGATAGCTCATCCGCTTAAACCTGGGGGACCCCATGCCGCAAGACAGCGTCGACGTCGACGGCCGCACCCGGACGTACACGGTGACCGCCGGCCCGTCGAAGAACCTGGTCCTGGTCTTCCACGGGTCGAAGCAGACCGGCCAGGTGCACCGCGACTTCACCGGCGGCATCTTCGACACCCTGCCCGCGGTCGTCGTCTACCTGGACGGCTTCCGCCGGAACTGGAACGACGCCCGCCGGGAGAGCCGCTTCCCCGCGCGGGTCGAGAACATCGACGACGTCGCGTTCGCCCGCGCCGTGATCGCCAAACTGCAGGCGAGCCACGGCATCGACCCGGACCGGGTGTTCGGCATCGGCTTCTCCAACGGCGGCCAGATGGTGATGCGGCTGGCCCACGAGACGCCGGGGCTGCTCGCCGGCGCGACGGTCATTGCCGCCACCATGCCCGAGGCGGAAAGTTTCCTGCTGGCGGACGCCCCGCCCGCGCCGCTGCCGGTGCTGCTGATCCACGGCACCAAGGACCCGATCATCAGCTACCACGGCGGCGGGATGAGCTGGTTCACCCGGACGGTCTTCAAGGTCGGCGGGCGCTCCCTGTCGATGCCGGACACCGCGGCCTACTTCGCGGCGCGCAACGGCATCACCGCGGCGCCGGTCAGCACACGGCTCCCGGAGACGTCGATCGAGACGACCGAGTACCGCGA
>KL571389.1:9458-14994 GCA_000715855.1 Actinoplanes liguriensis | reverse complement strand
TGTATAAGAGACAGGTCACGCTCTACACGGTCCACGGCGGCGGCCACACCATCCCCGGCCCGCGGCGCGCGCCCGCCGCGTTCGTCGTCGGCCGGACCAGCCCGGACGTGAACACCGCCGAGCTGGTCACCGAGTTCTTCGAGCTCAGCCGCTGATCGGGGCGGCGATCGCCACCGGGTTGTCGTCCGGGTCGGCGAGGTAGGCGATCCGCTCGCCCCACGGCATGTCCGCCGCCTCCCGCAGCACCGGCGCGTGGCCCCGGAGCCGTGCGAGCGTCGCGTCCACGTCGTCGACGTAGACGAACATCTCGAAGCGGGGCCGACGATACGTGGCTACCAGGCTTCCAAGGCGGAACGCAGATGCGGCGCTTCTTCACCGGGGGCGGCGGCCCAGGCGACAACCCCGTCGGGACGCAGGAGAAGCGCGCCGAAACGGTTGTCGTTGATGGTGGTGACGGTCAATGCCCGTACGCGCAATGGGGTGGTGATGTCTTTCGCGCCGGGATGGAGAAGAAGCGTCTCACCGCCCGTGGTGAGGCGCTCCAACGGCGAGCCGTCGATGATCAGCGGCGGACAGTGCAGCCCGGCCGCCGGATGCCCGGCCGGGTAGGGCAACTCGTAACGCTGGGCGACACCGGACAGCAACCGGCTCACGTAGCGGTTGACCTCGGGCAGGTCCAGCAGATCGCCGACGATGTCCCGGAGCGCGTCGACGTGCGGGCCCGGCGCGAGCAGCGCGGATTGCGCGCGCGTGTTGTGCAGGACCGCGGCGCCGGCCGGATGCCGTTCCGCGGAATAGGTGTCGAGCAGGCCGGCCGGCGCATCGCCACGAATGGTCGCGGCGAGTTTCCAGCCGAGATTCATCGCATCCATCAGACCGAGATTGAGGCCCTGTCCGCCATTCGGTGAATGCACGTGCGCGGCGTCGCCGGCCAGCAGAACACGCCCCCGCCGATAGGACGCGGCCTGCCGGGCGCCGTCACTGAACCGCAGCCCGCCGTGAAATTCGCCGAGCTCCACGTCCACCCCGGCCACCCGCCGCACGCTGGCGCGGACCTCGTCAGCGGACAATGGACCGGATCGGTCAGGGACGGTGTCCCCGAAGTCGAAGGCAGCGATCAGGCCGTCCTCATGGAAGAGCGTTCCACCGGGCAGCCGCCCCGGAGGTGGCAGCTCGGACCGGTTCCCGACCTCGGCGTGGGCATAGCGCACGGTCATCAGCGGGTCGGTCCCGGGAAAATCAAAACCAGACAATTTGCGTACGACGCTGTGCCCGCCATCGCAGCCTGCCACGTACCCCGCGTCGACCCGCCGGGGCCCGGCCGGCGTGTCCACGTCGAGACGCACGCCGTCCGTGGCCTCGGAGCAGCCGGTGACCGTCCAGCCGTACCGGATCTCTACGCCGTGGTCCCGCAGCCGCTCGCGGAGCAGGCGCTCCAGTGCGGGCTGGGCGATCAACGCGCCGCGCCGCCCGGGGTCGGCGGCCTCCGGGTCGACCTTGTGGATCCACGCGAAGTGGGTCCTGGTCGTGCCGTGGTCGCGCTCGAGGGCCGCCAGTCCCTTCTCGTGCTCCTCGTCGAGCGCCGCCCCGAGACCACGCCGGCGCAGCGCCTCGGTGGCGAGAACCCCCAGGCCACGGGCCTTCGGCTGGTCGGCCGGCGCGGGGAGTCGCTCCAGCACGAGCGGGTGTGTCCCGGCCAGCGCGAGCTCCGCGGCGAGCAGCATGCCCACCGGTCCCGCGCCCACGATCACGACGTCGGCATCCATCCCGGTCTCCTCTTCCCCAGTCCACCCAAGACGAGACTGGTACGTCTCGTCTTGGGTCGACGATAACGAGACTCAGCGGTCTCGTCTAGGATGAGTTCCGTGACAGGCGTCCCCTCCCGGGCCAAACGACAGGCGATCCTCGACGCCGCCACGGCCGCATTCCTCCACTCCGGCTACGCGGCGAGCGTCGACGAGATCGCGGCGACGGCCGGGGTCGGAAAACAGACGGTCTATCGGCACTTCGGCGACAAGCAGGCGCTGTTCCTCGCGGCCGTCGCCGCCGCCCGGGAGACGGGAAGCGGTCCCGCCGGCGCTGACCCCGTGACGCCCGGTGACCCTGTCGCGGACCTGACCCGGATGGGCTCGCAGATCCTGGCCACGACGCTCTCCCCCACGGTGGCCGCGCTGCACCGGCTCACCATCGCCGAGCTGACCAACCACCCCGAGCTGAGCCGGCAGTGGGGGGACGGCGCCGGGCCCTACCTGACCGAGCATCTCGCCGGCTATCTACGGCGGTGTGACGAGGCCGGGCTGCTCAGCGTGCCCGACCCGGAACGGGCCGCTCGTCAGTTCGCGTTTCTGGTGGTGACCGAGGGGCGGACGGCGAGCGCCTACGGCACGCGGCGGCTCACCGACGCCCAGCTTCATACGATCGCGGCCGAGACCGCCGACCTGATCGTCCGGGCCCACCGCCCGGCCTGACCCCAGCGTGCCCCACCCGGGTCGGCCTGGCCTCGGCCTGCCTGGCCCCGGGCTACTTTCTTGCTACGCGGCGGCCCAGGGACCCATGCCGCCGATGCGGTCGACCCGGTAGCGGAGGACGAAACCCGGCTTGCGCGGGGCCGGGAACTCGCCGGCCGGATCCACATAGACCTTGTGCAGGCCGTTGAGCAGATCCCACGTCGCGTCGCTCGGCTCGACCGAGGCCGTCGCATACAGCACCGCGTGCTCGGCCATGACCACACCGGGCCGCCGGGGCGCCTCGAAGGAAAGCACCACCCGGGGATCACGCTCGACGTTGCGCACCTTCTGGTAGCGGCCGAGGTGCCCGCTGACCACGTCGTCGCCGTCGAGGCCGATCCAGATCACCGAGGCCTGCGGGCTGCCGTCGGCGTTGAGAGTCGTCAGGTGGGCGAGCGGACCGGACTCGATCAGGTCACGCAACTCCGCGGGCAGCTTCACGCTCATTCCGCCACCCTATCCATCGACGATCGGATTCACCGGCTCGGCATCGTCGGGCAACGATCGGGGCCGGCGGCGAGGTCGTACCCGCCACGCGGTTGGCAACCGGCGCCCTGAGCGCTTGCCGTGCCGCGCACAGCGACGCAAGGTGCACGTATGACTAGCACTATCGGTGGGCCGGGACAGGTGCTCGACGAGGCGGACGTCCGGGCGTGGGTCCGGGAGCGGGTCGCCGCGGAGGATCTGGACGGGCGCCGGGTGTGCCTGATCGTGCCGGACGCCACCCGCAGTTGCCCGCTCCCGATGCTGATGAGCGCGCTGCACGAGGCCCTGCACGGACGGGCGGCCGCGGTGACCGTGCTGATCGCCCTCGGGACGCACGCGCCGATGACCGGGGAACAGCTGCGCCGGCACCTCGGCGGGCCGTACCCGGGGTTCACCGTCCTCAACCACGACCAGGACTCACTGGTGTCGATCGGCGTGATCCCGGCGGCACGGGTGAAGCAGCTCTCCGACGGCCGGATGAGCCAGGACGTGGACGTGGTGCTGAACCGGGCGGTGGTCGAGCACGACGTGTGCCTGGTCGTCGGGCCGGTCTTCCCGCACGAGGTGGTCGGCTTCTCCGGCGGCAACAAGTATTTCGTCCCCGGGGTGGCCGGCGAGGAGATCATCGACTTCTCGCACTGGCTCGGGGCGCTGATCACGAGCGCCGAGATCATCGGGACGCGCGGGATCACGCCGGTCCGGGCCCTGATCGATCAGGCAGCGGCGATGATCCCGTCGCAACGGCTGGCGTTGTGCCTGGTGGTCCAGTCCGGGACGGGCGCGCTGCACGCGGCGTCGTTCGGGCCACCCGAAGAGGCGTGGGCGGCGTGCGCCGACGTGTCCGCGGAGACGCACGTGCGGTATCTGGACGCGCCCGTCGGTCGGGTCATCTCGATGATCCCCGGCAAATATGACGACATGTGGACCGGGGCGAAAGGTTTCTACAAGCTCGAGCCGGTGGTCGCCGACGGCGGTCAGGTGATCATCTACGCGCCGCACATCACCCAGATCGCGGCGATGCACCCGGAGATCGAGGAGATCGGCTATCACTGCCGGGACTACTTCCTCAAGCAGTGGGACCGGTTCTCGCACCACCATTGGGGTGTGCTCGCGCACTCGACTCACCTGCGCGGCGCCGGCACCTTCGACAGTGTGAACGGCGAGCATCTGCGCGTGACGGTCACCCTGGCGACCGGAATCCCCGAAGACGTGGTTCGCCGTGCGAACCTGGATTATCTTGACCCGGCCGCGGTCGACCTGGACGATCCGGACGCGTTCGTCGTGCCCAACGCCGGAGAGGTGCTGTTCCGGCTGCGGCATCCGCCGGCCGCGTCACTTGTCACGCCGCTCACCGCGGAACCGCCGCTCGCCACCCAGCCCCCGCTCGCCACCGCGGAACCTCCGCTTGCCAGGCCGACCGCCGCGGAATGAGATAGCGGGATGACAACTGATGCGGTCGCGCGCCTGCGCGACATGCTGGCCGCGGTCGAGCGGCTCGGCGTCGCGTTCTCCGGCGGCGTCGACTCGTCGGTGCTGCTCGCCCTCGCCGCCCGGGTGCTCGGCCCGGCCCGGGTGGTGGCGCTGCTCGGGGTCTCCCCCAGTCTCGCCGCCGACGAGCGGGCCGGGGCCCACGCGATCGCCGCTGACCTGGGCGTCCGCGTCGTCGAGGTGCAGACGCGGGAGCTGGATCGGGAGGCGTACCGGGCGAACGGGCCGGATCGCTGCTTCCACTGCAAGGACGAGCTGTTCTCGACGATCGACGCGGAGATCGTGCGGGCCGAGCGGCTCGACGCCGTCGCGTACGGGGAAAATGCCGATGATGCCCGCAGGCCGGACCGCCCCGGCAGCCGCGCCGCGAGCGAGCACCGCGTGCTGCGCCCACTGGCCGATCTCGGTCTGACGAAGGCGGACGTCCGGCGGATCGCCCGGGAGCTCGGCCTGGCCAGCGCGGACAAGCCGGCCGCGCCCTGCCTGGCGTCCCGCATTCCGCACTTCGTCGAGGTCACGCCGGTGAAGTTGCGCCAGATCGAGCAGGCCGAGGCCGCCTTGCGGCGTCTCGGTCTTCACGATTTGCGGGTACGGCACCACGGCGACATCGCGCGTCTGGAACTCCCCGCGGAGGACCTGGTCCGGGCGGTCAGCGAGCCGTTGCGAACCGCGATTCACCTCGCGATCGTCGCCGCCGGTTTCCGGTTCGCGACCGTCGACCTGGCCGGCATCCAGTCCGGCGCTTTCACGTTGCCCCTGGTCACGGCTGCCCGTGGCTGACCTCTCCGCGTTTGCCGACCTGGATCTCGACCGCACCGCCCGCCGGGGCTATCCGGAGGCGATCTACTGCGCCGGCAAGACCGCCGCCCAGGCCGGGGCGATCGCCGCCGCGGTCCGTGAGCGTCCGGAAGTGATCACGCTGTTCACCCGGGCGGGCGCGGATCACGCCGCCGCGATCCTCGCCGAGTTGCCGGACGCCTGCCACGACCCGGACGCCGGGCTGCTCGCCTGGCCGCCGGATCCGCCGGTGCCGTCCGGCGGCCCGGTGCTGGTGG
>KL571389.1:8451-9291 GCA_000715855.1 Actinoplanes liguriensis | reverse complement strand
GGAGGCCCTGCTCACCGCCCGCTACCTGGGGCGGGACGCGTCGCTGATCGCCGATGTCGGGGTGGCCGGCCTGCACCGGATCCTCGGGCACCTGCCGGCCCTGCGCGCGGCGCACGCGATCGTGGTCGCCGCCGGCATNNNATGTGTATAAGAGACAGCGGTGGGCTACGGCGCGGCGTTCGGCGGGCTGGCGCCGCTGCTGGCGATGCTGAACTCGTGCGCACCGGGCGTCGCGGTGGTCAACATCGACAACGGCTACGGCGCGGGCCACCTCGCCGCGCAGATCACCGCCCCGCGATGACCCACCTGTGGATCGACGCCTCGGCCGGGATCGCCGGGGACATGCTGCTCGGCGCGCTGATCGACGCGGGCGCCGACCTCGGCCGGGTGCGGCAGGC
This sequence comes from Actinoplanes liguriensis, assembly GCA_000715855.1. Lineage (GTDB taxonomy): Bacteria > Actinomycetota > Actinomycetes > Mycobacteriales > Micromonosporaceae > Actinoplanes > Actinoplanes liguriensis. Next base: position 8,893 of record KL571389.1, on the reverse strand, counting down.
GGTCGACGCGGTCCTGCCCGGCGCGGTGCGGATCACCACCGCCGAGGTGCGCCGGGCCGGGTTGCGCGCCTGCAAGGCCGAGGTGACGCCGACCGTTACGGATCAGCCGCACCGCACCTGGCGCGACATCCGAGAGATGCTCGCCGGCGCCGCCCAAGCCTTCACGCAACCCGTCTTCGTCCGGGCCGCGGAGGTCTTTGCCCGGCTCGCGGAGGCGGAAGCCGCCGTGCACGGCGTGACCCCGGACGAGGTGCACTTCCACGAGGTCGGCGCGCTCGACGCGATCGCCGATGTCGTCGGAGTCTGTGCCGCCCTCGACGACCTCGGCGTGGTCACGGTCTCCGCAAGCGAGGTAGCGGTCGGCTCGGGAACGGTCCGCGCGGCGCACGGCGTCCTCCCGGTCCCCGCCCCGGCCGTCGCCGAGCTGGCCCGCGGCTGGGGG
>KL571389.1:2097-8198 GCA_000715855.1 Actinoplanes liguriensis | reverse complement strand
CGGCAGCGGCGAGCTGGCCACGCCGACCGGCATGGCGCTCCTGCGCACCCTGGCCGCCACCTGCGAGAACCTGCCGTCGCTGGCGCTGTCCACGGTCGGCGTGGGCGCGGGCACCCGCGACACCCCGCACCGCCCCAACGTCGTCCGCGTCCTGCTGGGGGACTCCGGCGGCGAGGAGCGGGAGGCGGTGGTCCTGGAGGCCAACGTGGACGACCTCGACCCACGCCTGTGGCCGGGAGTGATCAGCGCCCTGCTGGCGGCGGGCGCGGACGACGCCTGGCTGGTGCCGATCCTGATGAAGAAGGGCCGACCGGCGAACACCCTGACCGTCCTGTGCGCCCCCGCCGTGGCGAACACCCTCCGGGACCGGATCTTCCAGGAGACGAGCACCCTGGGCGTACGGTCGTCGCGGCGCTCCAAGACCCCCCTCCCCCGCACGTTCGTCCATGTCGACGTCGACGGCCACCCCGTAGCGATCAAGATCGGTCACACCGCCGGTCGCATCGTCCAGGTGATGCCGGAGTTCGAGGAGGTGGCCGCCCTGGCCCGCGTCCTGGGGATCACCCAGCGTGAAGCACTCGCCCGCGCGACCCGGGCCGCCGCGGACGCGGGCCTGGTGATCGGTGCGAGCGAGAGCACACGGCGATGTTGATCATGGGGACGGTCGCGTTCGGTAGCATTCCCGCATGGTGCGGTCGCGGCGGGTGGCGCTGGCGCTGGGTTCCGGTGGGGCGCGCGGGTTCGCGCACATCGGCGCCGTCCAGGTGCTCGAGGAGCGGGGCTTCGAGATCGCCGCGGTGGCCGGTTCCTCGATGGGCGCGCTCGTCGGCGGGGTCCTGGCGGCCGGGCAGCTCAAGGAGTTCGCGGACTGGGCCTCCGCGCTCAAGCAGCGCGACGTGCTCCGGCTCGTCGACCCGAAGTGGTCGTCGCCCGGCGCGATGGCCGCCGACCGGCTGATCGCGCGCCTGGGCGGCTTCCTCACCGACATCGCCATCGAGGAGCTGCCGATCCCGTACACCGCGGTCGCGACCGACATCGCGGCCCGGCGCGAGGTCTGGTTCCAGAAGGGGCCGCTGCGCGCGGCGGTGCGGGCGTCGATCGCGATCCCGGGCGTGATCACGCCCGTGGTGATCAACGGGCGGCTGCTGGCCGACGGCGGCATGCTGAACCCGGTGCCGATCGAGCCCACCGCGGCGTCCGGGGCGGACCTGACGATCGCCGTGTCGTTGCAGGCCCCGCGCCCGGCGCAGGAGTCGGCCGCGCCGGTGCGGGCCAGCGCGGATCCGCAGTGGTTCGAGGACTGGCGGGTCCGGCTGCGTCAGGTGTTCCGGCTGAGCGGCCCGAATGCGGCCACCGCGCCGGCCGAGATCCCGAACATTCCCGAGGCGCTCCCGGCCGACCTGCGGATCGCCGACGTGCTGTCGCTGTCGCTGGACGCGATGCAGGATCTGATCTCCCGCTACCGGATGGCCGGCCTGCCCCCGGACGTCCAGGTCGCGATCCCGGTCAGCGCCTGCCGCGTGCTGGACTTCCACCGCGCGGCCGAGATGATCGAGGTCGGTCGCGCGATGACGACGAAGGCGCTAGACGACGCGGGCTACTGACGCCCGGACGTGGTTGACGATCATCTGCCGGCCGCCCCGGGCCTCCGGGACCGGCAGCAATGGGTAGACGTGCAGCGCGCCGGGCTCCTCGTGGTACGTCAGCTCGGTCGTGGACGGGAGACGGTCGCGCAGCGTACGGCAGTCGGCGAGGGTGATGTCCCGGGTGCCGACGAGCAGTTGCAGCGGTGGCAGGCCGGACAGGTCGCCGTGGATCGGGCTCACTCTCGGGTCCTTCAGGTCCAGCCCGTTCGCCCAGGCGTCGGCGATGGGGCGCAGGCCGGGGCGGGCGAGCCACGGGTCGTACGGCTCGATCGCCTCGATGCCCGGGTTGTCCATGGCCAGATCCAGCCAGGGCGCCAGCAGCGTCATCCCGGTGACGCCCGGGCTGGCCTGCGCGGCGAGGAGCGCGAGGCCGCCGCCCGCGGAGTCGCCGGCCAGGTAGACAGGGCGGTCCTGGGCGGCGATCACCTCCTTGACGAGCTCCAGGGCTTCGAGACCGTGGTGCGCCGGCGCCAGCCCGTAGATCGGCACGAGCACGTCGCAGCCGGTCCGCGCCGCGATGAAGGAGATCAGCGACCAGTGCTGCCCGACGATCTCACTGGTGTAGGCCCCGCCGTGCAGGTAGATGACGACCGCCGGGCCGCCGTTCCGCAGCTCGTACACCGGGAACGAGAACTCGCGGGAGAGCGTCGCCGGCAGACCGCGGGGTGGCGCCGACGGGCCCTTGGGCCGGGCGAGCGTCTGCCGGCCGGCGTCCTCGCTGGTGAACTTGCGCCGGTAGACGAGCCGCGTGAAGGCGGCCACGCCGTGCATCTGCCAACTCGTCATGCCGCAGCACGCTGCCACCCCGGCCGATTTCGATCAAGAGCTTTCCGCGGTACGGCCATGAGCACGCGACGCTCAGCGAGGCGTGGCCAAGCTCGCGGCGAGGTGGTCGATCACGAAGCGGGCGTCGTCCTCGATGCCGTTGAGGAACGTGGACCGCCGGCGGCGCAGCAGCGGGAGGCCGAGCGCGTACAGGCCGGGGCTGCCGGTGACGCCGCCCTCGTGGCGCAGCCGGCCCTTCTCGTCGAGCACCGGCACGTCCAGCCAGCGGTAGTCCGGGCGGAACCCGGTCGCCCAGACGATCGTGCCGATCTCGCCGCTGCCCAGGTCGAGCGTGAGCCGGGTGCGGGCGGGCACGCGGGTCGGCGCGTGTTCCTCGGCCGGTGACGTGATCCCGGCCCACTGATCGAATCCGGCCAGCAGCCGGTTCATCTTCAGGTCCGCCAGGGAGCAGACGTTCCGCAGGCCACCCGAGAAAAGAGCCCGTCCCTCGCGTACGGCGGCCCACCGCCCCACCAGCTCGACGCCGAGATCGGTCAGCGCGTTCAGGTCGAGCGTCTCGCGTTTCGGACCGCCGACGAGCTGCGGGGACGGGAGCCGGCGCGCCCGGGTGAGGTCGTCGACCTCGTCGTAGCGCTGGTCCCACACCCCGGACGCGTCCATCCACCACAGCACGTCACGGTCGCGGTGTGTCCGGGGCATCCGCACGTGCTCGCCGGTCGAGAGGATCACCTGCCGGCCGGAGCGCTGCAGCTCGGCCGCGATCTGCACGCCGGTCGCCGAGGCGCCCACCACGAGGACGCCGCCCTGCGGTAAGTGAACCGGGCTTCGGTAATCGAACGGGGTCACCTGGTGCACCGACGGCGGGACGGCCGCGGCGAAGGCCGGGGTGACCGGCACGTTGCACGCCCCGCTGGCCAGCACGACCGACCGGCTGTTCAGCTCTCCCGCGCTGGTCACGAGGTGGTAGCCATCGTCCGTACGGGAAAGGGAAGTCAATGCTGTCTCGGTTCTGACCGGCGCCCCGGTGACGGCGGCGAAGCGCTCGATGAGGTCGACCACCTCGCCGGCCGTCTGGTAACCGTCCGGGTCGGGGCCGTCGTAGTCCAGGCCCGGCAGGCGGCTCAGCCAGTTCGGCGTGAGCAGCCGCAGTGAGTCCCAGCGTTCGCGCCGCCACGAGTTGGCCACCGCGCCGCGTTCGAGGACGACGTGGTCGATCGACCGCGCGGTGAGGAAGTGGCTCGCCGCCAGGCCGGCGTGACCGGCGCCGACGACGACCGTGGTGACGCGTTCGGCGGACAACTCAGGCGACTTCCACGGTGACGTCGGTCGGGTTGGTCAGCGCGTCGAAGACCGCCGAGCGCTTCTGCGACTGCGCGACCAGGGCCTCGATCTCCTCCTTCGACGCGTCGGCGTCGATGTGGAAGGTGACCTTGATGTCGTTGTAGCCGTTGCGGACGTCGCTGTCGGCGCCCAGGATGCCGCGGATGTCGTGGTTGCCCTCGACGGTCGCCTCGACCGAGCGCAGCTGGATGCCCCGGTTCTGCGCGACCGACGCGACCCCGGCGGTGAGGCAGCCGGCCAGGCCGACCAGCAGATACTCGATCGGGGTGATGCCGTTGTCCTCGGCGGCGAACACCGCGGGGTGGTCGGAGGCGAACTCCGTCTCGGCCTTGTGGGTCTGCTCCTGGCCGAGGCCGAAGAACTTCTCGATCGTGGTGGTGCTGTGCACGCCCTTGGTCCACTTGCTGTTCGCGCGCCAGGTGAACTGGGCGGCTTCCGGGGCGCCCTTCAACACTTCCCGCGCGTCGAGCAGTGCCTGGACGTTGACTCCGTTATCAATGGTGGTCATGGCCCGGATCCTTCCCCCTTCACGGGTCGTTCTACAAGGCCCATCAAGATACTAGACAATAGGCTGGACCTGGCTTAACTTCGGTGAGTTATGAACCCGGCATCCGTTGGCATCGTCGAGACTCAGTACCTGGATCTACCGGGGTCGTTGCGTCTGGACTCGGGCCGCACCCTGCGCCAGGTCCGCGTCGCCTACGAGACGTACGGGACGCTCTCGCCCGCCCGGGACAACGTGATCCTGGTCTGTCACGCCCTCAGCGGCGACGCCCACGCGGCCGGGCTCTCGTCGGCCCCGCCCGAGGAGGGCACCCGGGACGGGTTCGCCGCCGCCGGGAGCCCCAAGGGAATCGGCTGGTGGGACGGCATGATCGGGCCCGGCAAGGCGTTCGACACCGACCGGTACTTCGTCGTCTCGACGAACCTGCTCGGCGGCTGCCGCGGGACCACCGGCCCGTCCTCGGTCAACCCGGACACCGGCCGGCCGTACGGCTCGGACTTCCCGGTGATCACGGTGGCCGACATGGTCCGATGTGAACGGGCGTTCCTCGACAGCATGGGGATTCACCGGCTCGCCGCGGTCGCCGGTGGCTCGCTCGGCGGGATGCAGGCCCTGGAGTGGGCGACGAGCTACCCCGATCAGGTGGACACGATCGTGGTGATCGCGTCGACGCACGCGCTGCAGCCGCAGGGTGTGGCCTGGAACGCGATCGCCCGTGAGTCGATCATGCGGGATCCGGCATGGCAGGGTGGGGACTACTACGGGACGGGCCGCGCGCCGGACGCCGGGATGGGGGTGGCTCGGATGGTCGGGCACATCACGTACCTGTCCGCGCCGTCGCTGGCGGAGAAATTCGGCCGGCGGCTGCAGTCCGGCGACGACATCCGCTACACGCTGCACGAGCCGGAGTTCGAGGTGGAAAGTTACCTCCGGCACCAGGCGGACTCCTTCGTGCGCCGGTTCGACGCCAATACCTACCTTCACCTGTCCCGGGCGCTGACGTATTTCGATCTGAGGCTGCCCGAGGCGGCGAAGTCCATCACGGCACGGACGTTGCTGATCGCCTTCAGCTCGGACTGGCTCTATCCGCCGTCCGGCTCCGAGACCATTGCCGCCGCCCTGCGCGACGAGGGCAAACCGGTCGAGCTCCACCTGATCGACGCGCCCTACGGCCATGACTGCTTCCTGCTCGAGGAGGCCCGCCAGATCCCCGTCGTCCGCGCATTCCTTCACGAAGGCCGACCATGAGCGAAGACCAGTCGAGCAAGAGCGAAGACCAGCCGAACACCAGCGAGGACCAGCCGGGCATGAGCGACGACCACGAGTTCGGGTTCGAGACCCGCCAGCTGCACGCCGGGCAGCGCCCCGACCCGAACACCGGCGCCCGCGCGGTCCCGATCTTCCAGACCACGAGCTACGTCTTCGAGGATCCGGAGTCGGCCGCCGCGTACTTCAACCTGCAGGAGTACGGCAACACGTACTCCCGGATCATGAACCCGACCGTGGCGGTCTTCGAGGAGCGGGTCGCCAGCCTCGAGGGCGGCGCCGGGGCGGTCGCGTTCGCCAGCGGGATCGCGGCCCAGGCGGCGGCCCTGTTCACCCTCCTGGAGCCGGGCGACCACGTGGTGTCCTCGCAGGCCCTCTACGGCGGCACCGTCAACCAGCTCAAGCACCTGTTCCGGAAGCTGAACGTGGAGCTGACCTGGGTCGACCCGGACGACCCGGAGGCCTGGCGCACCGCGGTCCGGCCCACCACGAAGGCGTTCTTCGCCGAGACGATCGGCAACCCCGCCGGGAACGTGCTGGACCTGTCTCTTATACAC
>KL571389.1:622-1861 GCA_000715855.1 Actinoplanes liguriensis | reverse complement strand
CCTGCCGCTGATCGTGGACAACACGTTCGCCACGCCGTACCTGTGCCGCCCGATCGAGTGGGGCGCCGACATCGTGATCCACTCGGCGACGAAATTCCTGGGCGGGCACGGGACCAGCATCGGCGGGGTGGTCGTCGAGGCGGGAACGTTCGACTGGTCGAACGGGCGCTTCCCGGTGATCGCCGAGCCGTCGCCGGCGTACCACGGGTTGAAGTTCCACGAGACGTTCGGAACCTACGGCTATCTGATGAAGCTGCGCGCCGAGACCCTGCGCGACCTGGGCGGGGCGTTGTCGCCGTTCAACGCGTTCCTGTTCCTGCAGGGCCTGGAGACGCTGTCGCTGCGGATGGAACGGCACGTCACCAACGCCCTCCGGGTCGCGGAGTTCCTCGACGGGCACCCCCGGGCGTCGAACGTCACCTACGCCGGGTTGCCGGGCTCCAAGTACGAGGCGCTCGTCGGAAAGTATCTGCCGCTCGGGCCGGGGGCGGTCTTCTCCTTCGACGCGGCCGGCGGGCGCGACGGCGGCCAGGACCTGATCCGCGGCGTCACCCTCTGGTCCCACCTGGCCAACGTCGGCGACGCGAAGAGCCTGATCATCCACCCGGCCAGCACCACACACCGGCAGCTCGGCGACGACGAGCTGCGGGCCGCCGGGGTCGGGCCGGGCACCATCCGGCTCTCCGTCGGCCTGGAGTCCGTCGACGACCTGATCTGGGACCTGGACCGGGCGCTGGGAGGAAAGAGATGAACTACCAGGACACCGCGGCGATCCAGCGGGTGCTGAACACGGCGAAGACCGTAGCCGTCGTCGGGCTCTCCGGCAACGAGCTGCGGGCCAGCTACTTCGTCGGCTACTACCTGAAGCGCCACGGCTACCAGATCATCCCGGTCAATCCGCGCGAGACGGAGATCCTCGGCGAGCGCAGCTACGCCAGCCTGTCCGAGATCCCCGTCCACGTCGACGTGGTGAACGTCTTCCGGGCGCCGGCCGCGCTGCCGGACATCGCCCGCGAGGCGGTGTCGATCGGCGCGGACACGCTGTGGTGCCAGTTCGGCGTGATCAACGAGGAGGGCAACCGCATCGCAGCCGACGCCGGACTGACGGTCATCGTCGATCGCTGCCTCAAGATCGAGCACGCCCGTTACGCCGGCCGCATGCACTGGCTCGGCTTCAACACCCACCGCATCACCTCCCTCCGAACCGGCCTCCAGTAACCCTGTCTCTTATACACATCT
>KL571389.1:0-351 GCA_000715855.1 Actinoplanes liguriensis | reverse complement strand
AGAGATGTGTATAAGAGACAGAACTCTCAGCTACGAACTATGTCGGACGATTCTGTGCCCGTGCGGCGAGAAAACGTGTGGTTCTGGTGGGTGGTGGCCGGGGTGGCCGCGACTGTGGGCTGCTGGTTCCTGCCCGCCGACGGGCTCGCGGCCAACCTGGCGTACAACGGGATCGGTCTGCTCTCCACGCTGGCGATCCTGGCCGGCGTCCGGCTGCACCGGCCACGGCAGGCCTCGGCGTGGTACTGGATCAGCGCCGGCCAGGGCGCCTCGGTGGCCGGCGATCTGATCTGGGAGTACTACCGCTACTACCTGCACCAAGAGCCGTACCCGTCGGTCGCCGACGTGTTC
>KL571388.1:20527-20853 GCA_000715855.1 Actinoplanes liguriensis | reverse complement strand
GGCTGGGAGGATGAGCCGGGCTGGGAGGATGAGGCCTCGGAACGCGAAGCTGAGCCGGACTGGGAAGGCGAGGCCTCGGAACGCGAAGCTGAACCGGGCTGGAAAGGCGAAGCCTGGGAAGACGAAGACGAAGACGAAGACGAGCCGGGCTGGGCCGACGGCGTCAGGGGCGAGGACCGGGACGGGGCAGACGAGGACGGGGCAGTCGAGGAAGGCTGGGACGATGCGGGCGGGGAGGATCGTGGGGACGGGGAGACCGTGCAGGTGTTGACCCAGTCGACCGGGCCGCCGACCGTCTCCTGCACCTGTCTCTTATACACATCTCT
>KL571388.1:18483-20335 GCA_000715855.1 Actinoplanes liguriensis | reverse complement strand
TCCCACACCCGGATCGAGCCGTCACTGCCCGTGGTCACCAGTGTGCGCCGGTCGGGGCCGATGGCACACCCCGTGACCCAACTGGGGTGCGCGCGGACAGCCGCCACTTCCTCCCCGTACCGGTCGAAGACCCGGACCATCCCGTCCTCCCCGCCGGAGATGATCCGATCGCCGAACGCGGCCAGCGCACTGACACACCCGCGGTGCCCGCCGAGCGTCACCACCGCCCCGCCGCCGCGCAGCGGATGCACCCGCACCTCCCCGTCGATCCCGCCGACCGCCGCCCAGGTGGCATCCAGGGCGAACTCGGTGACACCCGCCTTACCGGCCGCGACCAGCGATTTCCTGCGCCCGCTACGCATCTCGTGCCCGGCGACGGCACCCTCCTCGGAAACCGTGAGCACCCGGTCGTCGTCCAGGAAAGCGCACCCCACCAGCTTCTCGCCCGCCTGATGGCCGAGGATCCGCCAGTTCCCGACCGCATCGATCACGATCAGTTCCCCCACCGCGCTGACCGCCGCGACCCGATGGCTGATCGGTGACGCCGCGCAGCCGAGGATCTCGCCGCCCGCGGTCCAGAGGACCCGTTCCTGGCGCCGGGCCACATCCCACACCCTTAACGTTGCGTCACCGCCCGCGGAGAGCAGATAGGCGCCGTCGAAGGTCGCGGCGAGTGCTTTCACCGCCCCGGTGTGCCCGGCGAACCGGACCAGCGGGTTCCCGTCGGCCCAGTCGTGCAGCGCGATCACCCCGGTGTCACCGCCGGCCGCGATCCAGTCCGCGTTCGGCGAGATCGCCACGCAGTCCAGCCATCCGGCGTCCGCGGCGATCACCCTGGTCAGGCTGTCGGGGCCGACGTCCGGCAGCGGGCGGCGCGCGATCAGCCCGGCCCGGGTTCGTTGCGCGGCGGTGAGCGACGCGACGTCCGCGGCGAGTTCGGGCGCGCCGCCGAGGCGGGAGAGCAGCACGTCGGTCAGCGCCTCGGCGGGACGGATCGGGTGCAGCAGGCGTGCGCTGCGGGAGAGTCGCGCCCGCAGCGCGCTGGCCCGCGGGTCCGGCATCCGCGCGAGGTCGGCGACGGCGGCCGCGACCCCGAACAGCGGAATCTGCACGGCGAGCCGCCGCAGGTCGGTGACGGCCGCGAACAGCTCGTCCCACCAGCGCGCTTCCTGCAGGTGGAAGGCGAGGTGCCGCCACAGGTAGCGGTCCGCCGGCGGCATCGTCCACCACGGCCCGCCGCTGCGCGGCCGGGACACCTCCACCAGCCGGCGATTCACTTGCGCGATCTCGTGGTCCGGCAGGCGATTGCGGACGTACGTCCGAAGCACGTCATTGATCCACAGCCCGCCGCCGTCCCGCTGGACGAGGCCAAGGCGCGCGTACGCGGTACGCAGATCTTCCGCCTCGGCCGGTGACAACCCGCCCGTCCCGGACCACAGCGAGTCGATGACCGCGTCCGGAACCGGACCGCCCTCCGAAAAGATCCCGAGCTCCAGGAATCGTCGCCGATCCGCCTCGGGCAGCCGCTCCAGGGCCGCGCTGACCAGCCCGTCCACGGCCCGTTCCCGCTCGCCCGGCACGGTCAGGTCGAGCGCCACCCAACCGCCCGCGCCCAGCTGGTCGATGAGCTGGTGCGCGCTCACGCCGTGCCGCAGCACCCCGTTGGCGAGCGCGGTGAGCAGCGGCCACCGGCCGGTCAGCGCGAGCAGCGCGCTCAGGTCCGGCAGTTGCAGCCCGGGCAGGTCCCGGGTGAGCAGCGCGGTCGCGTCGTCGTGGCTCATCTCGCCGACGTCGATCCGTTCCGGGCCGGCCGGGAGCACCCCGGCGACCCGGGTGGTGATCAGCAGCCGGC
>KL571388.1:17121-18232 GCA_000715855.1 Actinoplanes liguriensis | reverse complement strand
GCCTGGGCCGGGGTGACCACGCCGGGTGGTTCCCCGGTGAGGTGCGTGACCAGGTCGGCGATGACGGCGGCGAGCGCCGGGCCGGTGGCTTCTTGCCCGATTGCCGCCCAGAGCACGCCGCCCGGGAAACGCCCGCGCAGGTCAGCGGTGGCCTGCCGGGCGAGGGTGGACTTGCCGATGCCGCCGAGGCCGTGCAGCGCGACGTCCCCGGCGAGCAGCCGGTCCCGCAGGCGGGTCTGCAGCGTGGTGCGCTCGACCAGCCCGTCGCCGGGGCCGGCGGCCATCCACGGCGCCTCCCGGGGTCGCGGGATCGGCGCCGGAGCCACCGAGGGGTTGCGCAGGCGGCCGGCCCATCGCCGCCACCGTAAGCCGTCCGTCACAGATGGACCAACGGCGTGGCGACGGGCAGGTCACTGCACCGGGCCGGTCTCGTCGATCACGGGACCCGGTTTACTTGGTGACCAGGCTCTTCAGCGCGTTGACGACGGTGCGATCGCTGACCTCGGCGTAGATCTTCCGGTCCGGGCCGACGAGCACCGAGAACGGGCAGGAGCTCGCGTTCCCGGCCAGCTTCTTGTCCAGCAGCTGGCGGTGGGTGGCGACCTCGAAGACCCGCAGGCGCCAGCTCGCGCGGTAGAGCGCGACGGTCTCCGGGGACGGGTCGTCGTACTTGCAGCTGCGGACCTTCGAGCCGACGGTGGTCCGGTCCAGGCAGGCGGCCATCTGCACCTTCTCCGGGCTGCGCGGCCCCCAGGTGTTCTCGTCCGTCTTGCTGGTGCCGATGTCTTCCATGTAGTAGGTCCCGTTGTTCCAGCGCACCTCGCCCTCGCCGTCCTTGATCAGCAGGGCCACCGGGTGCGGGCCCTTGCCGGCGCGCTTCGGGGCGTCCGGGAAGAAGGCATTGTCGTCGCAGACCGCGTTCAGGTCGTACATGTCCTTCAGCGGGCTCGCGGCCGGCTGCGGGTCGGTCGACTCCGGGGCCGGCGTGGCGAGCGGGTCCCCGGACGGGAACGGGAAGTCGCTCGGCCAGGTGAACGGCTCCTGCTGGCCGAAGCCACCGCCGTCGGCGGACGTGGTGTCGGAGTCGTCCTCGGCGATCATGTAGATGCTG
>KL571388.1:16676-16878 GCA_000715855.1 Actinoplanes liguriensis | reverse complement strand
GCCGCGACGACGGCTCGCCGGGGACGCCGGGGGTGGCGGCCAGCCGGGCGCGGTGTACTGACCGGCGGCCGGATAAGCGCCGGGCGGAGGGTAGGCGCCGGGCGGCGGATAGGCACCGGGCGGCGGCTGCGGGAACGGGAACAGCGGCGCCGGCTGATCACCCGTCGGCGGAACGGGCGGACTCCTGTCTCTTATACACATC
>KL571388.1:16095-16456 GCA_000715855.1 Actinoplanes liguriensis | reverse complement strand
GGAAGGCGCCGGCTGCTCGGAAGATGCCGGCGACTCGGAAGGAGCCGCAGGCTCAGAGGACGCCGACGGCTCGGAAAGCGCCGCGAACGTCGGATCCGGCGCCGGGCCGGCCGGCGGTTGCGAAGTCGGATCCGGCGCGCTGTCGCCCCCGGATGCTGCGTCCGTGCCGCTCACTGGCATGTCCTCCCCTGTCGATGCCGGCCAAATGTATCGAGAACCGTCACCTCAGCAGCGGCCGGGTGGTCCCTCCGGCGTCCGGACACCGGAGGGACCGGCCGGTCAGGGGCGGGTGCTGCTCTGGCTGCCCGCGGTCACCGTGGCGACCTGGGTGCCGGAGAGCGTGCCGCCGGTGTAGAGGCCG
>KL571388.1:14143-15825 GCA_000715855.1 Actinoplanes liguriensis | reverse complement strand
CCGCGGTGCCGGAGACGGTGCCGCCGGTGTAGACCGCATACGTCGTACCCCGGACGATCTGGCTGGACGAGAAGACCAGGCCCTTGAACGCCTTCGTCGACCGGTATGCGGCGATCTGAGTGCCGGACGTGGTGGCCAGGTGCACGATCGTCCCGGCCGCCTGGTTGGCGCTGAACGTGACGGACACCCAGCCCTGGCCGGAGCTGGGCAGGGTGCTGGTGCTGGCGCTGATTCCGGTCGAGACCACGGTACCCCCGGTGATGGTGAGCGCGCCGTTCGAGTCGAGACCGCCCTCACCGCCGCCCCGGGTGGCCGACCCTGCGACGACCACGGTGCCGCCGCCGATCGCGAGCGCGCCGTTGGAGTCGAGGCCGTCGGTGCCACCGTCGACCACGACGGTCCCGCCGGTGATCGAGATCAGCGCGTTCGGCGAGTTCTGCATCTCCCCGTACGCCGGGTCGGAGGCGTTGAACGCGTCGTCCGAGGCGACCGTGCTCACGCTGCCGCCGGTCACGTAGACCTTCAGGCCCTCGACACCCTCGTACGACTTGGTGACGCCGACCGTTCCCGCGCTGACGGTGACGGTTCCCTCGGCGTGCACCCCGTCGTCGCCGGTCGCGACGGTGGTCGCGCCGCCGTCGACGGTGACCGCCCCGTCGGAGTGCACCCCGTCGTCGGACGCGTCCACGCCCGCGGTGCCGCCACTGATCGCCACCAGCACGCCGGCCTTGAGTCCCTTGGTCGAAGCGTCACCGGGAGTGACCGTGCTGCCGCCTCCCGACTTCGCGGTGACAGTGCCTCCGGCGAGCAGCACGTCGGTCTGCGCGGTGACAGCGTCACCGCCCGCGGTGATGACAGCGCTACCAGCTCCGACGTACACGTACCCGCGCGTGGCGTCCTCGGCGTTGTCGGACTTGAGGCCGTCGCCGCCCGCGGTGGCGGTGATCACGCCGCCGTTGACGATCACGTAGTCCTTGCCGCGGATACCGTCGTCACCCGCCGTCACGGTGATCGTCCCGGCGTCGATGACCAGGCCGTCCGCGGCGTTGATGCCGTCGGCCGTGCTGCTGCTCAGGATCAGCGCGCCGGCCCCGTCGACGGTGAGGTCGGCGGCCGAGTCGAGCGCGTTGCCGGCCGTCGAGGTGAGCCGGTTGGTAGTGCCCGACTGCAGGTAGACCAGGGCCTCGTCGGCGGCCACGACGTTCACCGCCGCGGCGCTGCCGGTGACGGTCACCCCGTTGAGCAGGATGCGGACGATGCCGGTGCCGGTGCTGTTCACCACGATCTGACCGTTGGTGAGCGTGCCGGAGAACCGGTAGGTGCCGGCCGCGGTGACCGTCACGGTGCTGCCGGAGACGGTCACGTTCGGGCTGGTGGTGGTCGCGCCGCTGCCGGTGAGGCTGACCGCGGCGACGTCCGACTCGTTCCAGACGCGGTCGGCCGCGCTGTCGTGGCTCGCCTGGTTCGCCGCGAGCGCGGTGGCCGCCGCGGTGCCGGCCGCCTGGGCGGGCGCGCTGATCAGGGCGAGGGCGATCGCGCCGACCGCGACCGGAGCGACCAGCCGGGGAATGCTGGGCATGGGGATTCCTTCCGTTGGGGACGGTTCTGTCCTGCCGAATCAAGATCAAATTCAAGATCTTGATGTCCTACGTCCGCTGTGGTCCTTCTCCGCCGCTCCCGCG
>KL571388.1:13464-13867 GCA_000715855.1 Actinoplanes liguriensis | reverse complement strand
CGCAAAGCCCTCCAGGGCGACCTCCGTGGCGGGGCACGGTCAGACCAAACCCCCCATGAACACCGGAGCCCGCGAACAAAAGCCCCGTGCCCACACCAACCCCGACCTCAAGCCCGCACTTGCAAGCTCAGCCCGGTCCCAGCTGGTGCTCACCGTTGTCATGAGGCACGAATAACAACGGTGAGCACCAGCCAAAAACCGCAACCCGCGCCGCCACCCGAACCACAAACCCACCCCGCGGCCGCCCGGCTGGCCGGCCGCCCGGCTGGCGCTCACGGTCGGATGAGGCACGAATGACGACCGTGAGCGCCAGCCCAGACCGCGACCCGCGCCGCTGCCCGAGCCCCAGCCCACCGCGCGGCCTTTCCGGCTGGTGCTCACCGTTGTTATGAGGCACGAATAA
>KL571388.1:8386-13276 GCA_000715855.1 Actinoplanes liguriensis | reverse complement strand
TTATGAGGCACGAATAACAACGGTGAGCACCAGCCGGGACCGGGGACCGCGCTGCCTGCCGGACCACAGCGCAGGTCGCGGATCACGGTCGTCGTCCGGGCACTGTCAGGCCGGGAAGTGGCGGCGCAGGGTGCGACGCCAGGGCGCGGCCGGCAGGTCGGGGCGGAGCGCGGCGAGCCCGGTGGCGTACTTGGAGATCCGGGCCGGCCGGTGCCCGTGTGCCCAGAGCAGCCGATCCACCGGTGAGGCGGCCGCCCCGGTCTTGGTCTCGATCACCGCGAGGTGCGGCACGTGCAGTTCGGCCCCGTCCGTCCCGATCCACGCCAGGTCGGTGTCGAGGGTTGCCCGGGAGTCGCCCTGGGGCTGGTAGAACGTGGTCCGGCGGTAGTGCGTGACGAGTGTCGGGGCGAGCCGGCCGACCGCACGGTCGCCGAGCACGCTCTCGACGAACCAGCGCCCGGGTTCGGCGGTGTCCCGGTCGGCCAGGTCGTACGGCAGCCGGCTCTTGACCGTGCCCCCACGGCAGCCTTCGGTCTTGACCTCGAACCAGCATTCGGCCGAATCGACGTACGTCCGGGTGCGGATCTTGAACCGACGCCGGCGGCGCTGTGCGGTGAGCCGGAAGCTGACCAGGTCCGGGGTGTCGAAGTAAACCGAGGTGTAGCGGAATGTCCGGGTCCCGCCGATCTCCAGCACCCGGGTGGCCGGGTCGAGCCGGGGCAGCAGGGCCAGGGCGTCCTCGATCCGCAGCACGTATTTGCGGTCGATCCGGGTCTGCAGCGCCGCCTTCGCGATCAGTTCGGGCAGGTCGATCGCGTCGAGGCAGGCGACCGCGTTCATCGCCGGGCCCCGACGAGCGCGGGTGCGGTCGAGTAGCGGACCTCGACCACGGTCGTCTCGTTGACGAGGTCCACCCGTTCCACCGCGACGGCGTGGATCCGGGCTCCGAGCACCCGTTCCACCTGGGCGACCAGTGCGGTCCGGTCGGTGTAGGCGGCGTCCAGCACGAGCACCTGCCGCTGGTAGGACCGGAACAACCGGGGGTGGTCGCCCACGTACATGACGGCAAGGATCAGGGCCATCAGCGCCGGCCCGAGCCACATGTCGCCCTCGGTGAGCGGCCCGAGGATGCCGAGCGCGAGGGCCGAGAAGTAGTACGCCACCTCGTGCTGGTCCAGTTCGGTGGAGCGCAACCGGATGATCGACAGCACCCCGAACAGCCCGAGTCCGAGGCCGGCGCTGACCGTGCTGGAGCTGAGCGACCCGGCGACGGCGAGCACGCCGACGTTGACGCCGAGGTACGCGACGACCAGGTCTCGCCTCCGGTGCCGGGGGAAGTACAGTCCGAAGACGAGCAGGCTCACCGCCAGAAGATCGATCCCGAACAGCGCGATCCGATGCATGGTGGGGGACCTCCCGAGGGTTCCCGGCCGGCCCGCTGAACGGGAACCGGCCGCAGGGTTACGTATCGGTTAACTTCGATGGAAACGGTAAGCGCTTTCCCGCTCCCCGGTCCACCGTCGACAACCTCAGAAACGCCTCAAAGAGTCCTGTGCAGAAGCTGTCAAATCCGGGCGATAGTGCACTCTTCCAGGAACGATGGATCGGGCGTCCAGCCCATTCCGGAAACCTCCGGAACCATGACGAATCCGGCATCGCAAACGATCGGCTCGGTGGTGATGTCCCGCGCGTAGTACTTGTCCGAGCCGGAGACGTCCGACGGCAGCGTGAACCCGGGCAGCGAGCTGAGCGCCACGTTCGCCGCGCGGCCGATCCCGAACTCGTGCATGCCCCCGCACCAGACCGGCACGCCCAGCGCGACGGCCAGATCGTGGGCGCGGACCGCCGGGGTGAGCCCGCCCATCCGGGAGACCTTGAGGTTCAGCACCCGGCCGGCCTTCAGCACCAGCGCCGTCACCACGTCGTCGACCTCCTCGATCGACTCGTCCAGGCAGATCGGGGTCGCCAGGGTCTCCTGAAGCTCGGCGTGCGCGAAGAACGCGCGCGGCGCGAACGGCTGCTCGATCATGAGAAGCCCCAGACCGTCCAGCTTCTGGAAGACGTCGGGAGTGGAGTAGGCGCCGTTCGCGTCCACGTGCAGCGGCACCTCGGGGAAGGCCGCCCGCACCGCCCGGACCGGCTCCACGTCCCACCCCGGCGCGATCTTCAGCTTGACCCGCTGATACCCCTCGCCGACCCGCAACGACACCTGTTCCAGCAGGTCGTCGATGGTCGGCTCGATCCCCAGCGAGACACCGGCCGCCACCCGCTCCCGGGTCCCGCCGAGCGCCCGCGACAGCGAGACCCCGTTCCGCAACGACCACAGCGCCCACGCCGCCATGTCGAACCCGGCCCGCGCGAACTGGTTGCCCCGCACCTTCCCCAGACCGTGGCCAGCGCCGACGGGTGCTCCCACGCGGCGTCCAGAACCAGGGGCCGCAGGTGATCGCGGGCCACGGCCCAGCAGCTCTCGACCGTCTCCGCCGAGTAGAACGGCCCGCTCGGCGACGCGATCTCGCCCCACCCGGTCACCCCGTCCTGATCGGTGAGCGCGACCAGGATGTGCTCCAGCTCCCGCTTGGCGTGCGAGCTGGTCCGGAACTCGTGCACCAGCGGCAGGCGTACCCGCCGGAGCTCGACCTGCTGAATCCGGATCACGGGCCCTCCCAGTAGAGGCCGAGCTCGGCCGCCATCTCGTCGCGTTCCCGCAGACGCCGGCCGGCGCCCTTGGCACTGGCGATGGTCAGCGTCGCCAGCAGGTGCAGCGCCAGCACGATCGAGGTCGGCGAGTTGACGTAGGACGCGCTGCCCGTCCCCACCACGATCCGGGCCGTCGCGACCCCGGCCAGCGGCGCGTCCTCGGCGTCGGTGATCAGGACCAGGTCGCCGCCGTGCCGCACGTACGCGGAGGCGACCTCGACCGTCTCCCGCCGGTACCGCTCCAGCGAGACCGCGACCAGCAGGTCCCCCTGCCGGATGTCGCTGAGCACGTCGAGCGCCCGCAGCGGCACCCCGTCGACCAGGTGCACCCCGGAGAGCCCGGCGCTCAGGTCGGCCGCCAGCAGCGACGCGTAGCTCAGCGACTTCCCGTAGCCGATCAGGTAGCGCCGCCGCGCGGAGACGATCAGCCCGGCCGCGTGCTCGATCGACTCGTGCCCGGCGGCCCACTCCAGGGCCTGATCGAACTCGGCCCGCTGTTGCTCCAGCACCCGCTGCTTGAGCACCCGCGCCGAGCGGCGCTGGACGTTGCGGTCGAAGCGGTCGGCCGGGGTGGTCACGCTGCCGCCTCGAACTCATACGCCGCCCGGCCCGGTTGGCGGACCACGTCGACCAGGCATCTGCCGGCCGCGAACTGGGTCAGCAACTCGCGCCGCAGCCAGGCCCGGTCGGCCGGCTCGGGCGCCGCGAAGCGCTCTCCCGCCACCGCAGAGACGACCATCTTCGCCGTACGTCGTGAAGAGCGCTGACCAGCATCGGTCAGATCCCAGCTCACGAGCACGCGGTCGGTCCCCGGCTCACGATAGAAGTCGGGCAGGAAGCGGATCCCGGTCGCGCCGAGCACCGCGAAGTTGAAGTGGGCGTTGCGCAACGCGTACGGATCGAAGGTCCACCGCATCGTCCGCGCGCCGGTCCGCTGGGCGACGGCCGCCTGCGCGTACTTCAGGAGGCGCCCCAGCCCGGTGCCCTGAGCGCCCGCCCGGACCACCGCCGCCTGCGAGTAGTGGTAGATCTCCCCGCCCTCGACGCCGGTGAAGCCGTAGCAGAACCCGGTCAGCGTGCCGTCCCCGGTGAGTGCGCCGATCACCGTGCCGCCGTTCTCCCCGAGCGCCGCGAGCAGGCGCGGGCTCAGGCCCCACTCGGGCTCGGCATAGCCGAAGACCTCCCGGTAGAGGGCCGAGGCGGCGGTCCACTCGGCCATCCCGTCCAGCTCCCGCACCACGACGTCCATCCTCCGCCCCCTGACCAAAGATAGCGAACGTATCTCTGCCATCCTGGACGCATCCGCTCTCGTTGACAATGGATCCGGCACAACTTAGCGTGCGGATATGACGAGCCCCGTGGTCGCGGCACTGCATCGGTACACCATGGTCGAGTCACCGACCGGCGATCCGCGGGCGCTCGCCGCCCTGGCCGAGCTGCTGGAGGCGGACGCGACCGCCGCCGGGCTCGGCACCGCGCGGGACAGGCATCCGACCGGCGACCACCTGATCTGGGACCTCCCGGCGAGCGGCGGGGCCACCGGGTCGCTGCTGTTCCTGACGCACTACGACACGGTGTGGCCGGTCGGGACACTGCGCGAGATGCCGTGGACCGTGGACGGCGACGTGCTCCGTGGGCCGGGCGTCTACGACACCAAGTCCGGCATCGCCGCCCTGCTCGCGGCGGTCGCGGCGGTCCGCGCGCCGCACCCGGCGATCCGGGTGGTCGTGGTCGCCGACGAGGAGATCGGCTCGCCGACCGCCACCGGCCTGGTCGAGTCGGAGGCCCGGCGCGCGGCGTTCGTGCTCGGCCTGGAGCCGCCGCATCCGGGCGGTGACCTGAAGACCGGCCGGCGCGGGAGCACCCGCGCGCGGATCGAGGTGACCGGCGTGGAGGCGCACGCAGCGCTCGACCCGGAGGCCGGGGCCAGCGCCATCGACGAGCTGGTGGACCAGCTGCTGCGGGTCCGGGAGATCGGGCGCGGCCGGCCGGTGCTGGTCAACACCGGGACGATCGCCGGCGGCGGGCGCACCAACGTGGTCGCCGGGCACGCGCACGCCGACCTGGGGCTGCGTTTCGCCGACCCGGAGGACGAGCGGGCCGTGCTGGGCGAGCTGGCCGGCCTGCGCGCGGTGCGGGACCGGGCCACGGTCGAGACCCGGCTGCTCTCCCATCGCCCGACCTGGCAGC
>KL571388.1:6276-8158 GCA_000715855.1 Actinoplanes liguriensis | reverse complement strand
GCGAGCGCCGGGCAGACGCTGGGCGGGCGGCCGGCGGACGGCGCGGCGGACACCAACACGACCGGCGCGCTCGGCAGGCCCACCGTCGACGGGCTCGCGCCGCGGGGCGGGGGCGCTCATGCCCGTACCGAATGGGTGTCCTTGACCGGAATCGGCGAGCGGATCACGCTGCTCAGCGCCCTGTTGTCGGCTTTGTGAGAATTTGCGGAGGGGTTTTACCCGGAGTGGCGCTCGGGTAACCACGGGGAGGCCAATGAACCTCCCGGAGGTGACGTCGACCATGAACGACCGCGAGCGCCGCAGCCTGGCCGATCTGGAACGCCACCTTCAGCACGACCCGGACTTCGCCGCGCGGATGGACACCCTGGCGGGGGTCCCGGCGCCGGAGCCCGCGTCCCCGGTCGTCCCGATCCTGTCCGCGCTGCTGTTCATCGCCGTCCCGCTGGTCATGATGTTCTTCGGCTGGGCCGGCGTCGTGGTCCTGCTCGACGTCTTCGCGGCCACCGTCGCCGTCATCCTGATCCGCCGCCGCGCCCGCCGCTGACCGCGCGGTTCTCATCCGGTTCTCATCGGGGCGTGCTGTGATGGGCGGGCCATGAGCCCGAACCCGCGCGTCCTGGTCGTCGACGACCAGCCGAACATCCTCGACCTGCTCGACACCGTGCTGCGCTTCCACGGCTTCACCGTGGACACCGCGGCCACCGCCGCCGAGGCGATCGCCTCCGCCGCGGCCCGCCCGCCCGATCTGGTGCTGCTCGACGTCATGCTGCCGGACGGCGACGGGCTGGCGGTGTGCCGCAAGCTGCGCGCCGACGGGCTGCGGGCCGGGATCATCTTCCTGACCGCGCGCGACGCCCGCGCCGACCTGGTGTCCGCGCT
Organism: Actinoplanes liguriensis; assembly: GCA_000715855.1. Lineage (GTDB taxonomy): Bacteria > Actinomycetota > Actinomycetes > Mycobacteriales > Micromonosporaceae > Actinoplanes > Actinoplanes liguriensis. Next base: position 7,279 of record KL571388.1, on the reverse strand, counting down.
GGCCTACGGCGGCGACGACTACGTGACCAAGCCCTTCGACGTGGAGGTGCTGCTGGCGCGCGTGCGAGCGGTCCTGCGCCGATCCGCCCCGCCGGCCCTGCCGGACCGGATTCTGCGGTACGACGATCTGGAGCTCGACCAGGAGACGCTGCAGGTCCGCCGCGGCGGGGCCGAGGTGCCGCTCTCCCCCACCGAGCTCAAGCTGTTGCGGTACTTCCTGACGAACCCGGGCCGGGTGCTGTCCCGCGCGCAGATCCTGGCCGCGGTCTGGGAGTTCGACAGCCCGGCGGTCTCCAACGTGGTCGACACGTACGTCGGTTACCTGCGCCGCAAGCTGGACCGGCACGGCCCGTCGCTGATCGTCACGCACCGCGGTTTCGGCTACGCCTTGCGCGCGTCGTGAGGCTCCGCTCCTCGCTGGCGCTGTCGATGGTGGCGCTGGCCGCGGCCGGGCTGCTGGTGACGTGCGCGACGGCGGCGGTGGCGCTCCGGTCGTACCTGCTGCAGAAGACCGACGAACAGCTCGCCGCGGCCACCGTCCTGGTGCGGGAGCGCGCCGCTTACCTGGTCCCGGAGGGCCCGGAGTTGCGCTCGGTCGTGTCGGTGACCCAGTACCTGATCGAATTCCGCCGCCCGGACGGCGGCACCGTGCGTTTCGAGAGCGGCAGCCCGTTCCCGCCCGATCCGCTGCTCGACCGCGCCGACCTGTCCGTCACCACGGCGCAGACGGTGACCGGCGCGGTCGGCGAGCGGTTCCGGGTCGTCGTGATCCCGCTCGGCGACGGCTCCCGGGTGCTGGTCGGGTTGCCGCTCGCCCCGGTCCGCAACACCGTCGTGCGGTTCGTCGTGATCGCCGCGCTGACCGGCGCGGCCGTGCTGATCCTGCTCTCGCTGCTGGCCCGCTGGCTGGTCGGGCGCCGGCTGCGGCCGCTCGACGAGATCGCCGCCACCGCCACCGCGATCGCCGCCGGCGACCTGGACCGCCGGGTCGGCCCGTCAGTCT
>KL571388.1:0-6119 GCA_000715855.1 Actinoplanes liguriensis | reverse complement strand
CCATAACAACGGTGCGGGCCAGCCGCACAGCCCGGACCGGCCAGACCGGCCGGACCAGCCGGACCAGCCGGGCCGACCGGGCGGACCGGACCAGCCGGGCGAGCGGGCGGCGGACACCGAGGTGGGGCGGCTGACCGTCGCGGTGGACCGGATGCTGGGGCGGATCCAGGCGGCGATGACCGCGCGGGAGCGCTCCGAGGAGCGGATGCGGACGTTCGTCGCGGACGCCTCGCACGAGCTGCGCACCCCGGTCACGTCGATCAGGGGGTACCTGCAACTGGTCCGCACCGGGGTGATCGATCTCGGTCAGCGGCCGGACGTGCTGCGCCGGATCGAGGAGGAGGCCGACCGGATGGGCGTCCTCGTCGGTGAGCTGCTGTACCTCGCGCGCCTGGACGCGGATCCGCCCGCCCGCCGCGAGCCGGTGGACCTTGCGGCGCTGATCCGGGACGCGATCGCGGACGCCCGGGCCGTCGAGCCCGGCCGCCCGGTCACCGCCGACGTCCCGGAGTCCTGCGAGGTGCCCGGCGACGCGGACACGCTGCGGCGGGTGCTCGCCAATCTGCTCGGCAACGTTCGCGCGCACACGCCACCGGGGACGAAAGCCGAGGTCATCGCGGTGATCGACGAGGACCGGGTCACCGTCACCGTCCGTGATGCCGGGCCGGGGATGAGCGCTTCCGAGGTGGAGCACGCGTTCGAGCGGTTCTGGCGCGCCGACGAGTCCCGGGCACGCACCGACGGCGCCGGGCTCGGCCTGGCCATCGTCGCCGGGGCGGTCCGCGCGCACGGCGGGGAGACCGGCATCGAGGCCGAGCCGGGCGCGGGTACCACGGTCTGGTTCACGATCCCGCGTTCCTAACGAACTCTCATCCGGCTCGCATCCCGGCGTCACGCCCGCTTGATGCCATGGCCGGGTGCGAAAGTCACTGATCATCACCGGCGCGGTCGCCGCCGCCCTGCTGGCCACCGGGCTCACCGGCGACCGCTGGGCCGCCGCGACCGCCGCCGACCGCCTCGCGGACCGCATCCGCTGCGCCGCCGGGCTGCCCGAGCCACCGGACGTCTCGCTCGGCGGCATCCCGTTCCTGACCCAGCTCGCCCGCGGCACATTCACGAAAGTGCAGGTCACCGCGGACTCCGTGGCGGTCGGCCGCTTCCACGCCGGGCTCACCGCGACCGCGCGGACGGTGCGCACTGCAGGCGGTTCGGTCCGGGCCGCTTCCCTCACGGCCACGGCCAATCTGGCGTACGACGAGCTCGGCTACGACGGCGCGGGACGGCTGCGGATGACGACCACCGCGCAGCTGCTCGGCAGGAGTGTCCCGGTGGTCGTGCACGCGTCGACGGAGATCTCCGGCAGCGCGCTGGTGGTGCGGCCGGTCGAGGTCGAGATCCCGGCCGTCGGCATCCGGATCCCGGCCGCGCAACTCGGCGACAAGGCGCAACCACGGACGATCACGCTGCCCGCGCTGCCGGCCGGGCTGACCTACCGGGAAGTCACCCCGGCCGAGGACGGGCTCCGGATCACCGCCGGCGGCGAGGGCCTCGCCATGACCGGCAAGAACAGCACCGGCGACCAGGACTGTGAAGGGGGCCGGCGATGAGCGCGGCGGACGAGGGCAGCGGGACGTATCGGGCGTTCGCCATGATCGGGCGGCTCGCGGTGCGCCGGCCCTGGTGGGTGATCGCCGGATGGGTGCTGGTCACGGCGGCGGTGGCGGGGCTGGTCCTCGGCTTCGGGCGGCCGATCGACGACGACACGACACTGCCCGGCAGCGACGGGCAGATCGGACGCGACCTGATCGACGCGCACTTCCCCGGTGGGAACGGCGCGACCGGGCAGGTGGTGCTGCGCTCGGGCACGCAGCGGGTGGACTCCACGACGTACCGGCAAGCAATTGATCTGACCGTGAGCGGCATCGCGGACCTGGACCACGTCGCGTCGGTGGCCCCGCCGGCAGGCGAATCCCTGAGCGCCGACGGGCGGATCGGGTACCTCGCGGTGCAGTTCGACGTCGGCCTGCGCGATGTCGGCCCGGACCTGATCGAGGCGGTGCTGGACGCTGCGCGACCGGCCGCGGACGCCGGGCTGGAGGTGCTGCCGGGCGGCGCTCTGGCGCAGTCCGAGGCGAACACGCACAGCAGCGAGGCGTTCGGGCTGGTCGTGGCCCTGATCGTGCTGGTGATCGCGTTCGGCGGGCTGCTCGTGGCCACGCTGCCGCTGGTCACCGCGTTGATCACGCTGGTCTGCGGGATCGGCGCGATCGGGCTGGCCGGGCACGCCACGCCGATCCCGGCCGTGGCCACCACGATCGCCACGATGATCGGGCTCGGGGTGGGGATCGACTACGCGTTGTTCCTGATCACGCGGTATCGCGGACTGCTGGCGCAGGGCGTCGGGCGGGACGCGGCGATCGAGGCGACCGTGGCGTCGTCGGGCAGCGCGGTGGCGTTCGCGGGCGGCACGGTGATCGTCGCGCTGGCCGGGCTGGGCGTCTCCGGGGTGCCGATCCTGGGCACGCTCGGCTGGACCGCCGGGCTGATCGTGCTGGTCGCGGTCGGTTCCGCGGTGACCCTGCTGCCGGCGCTGCTGGCGGTGCTCGGGGCGCGGATCACCGCGGTCGCGCCGAAGAGCCGGTCGGCGTGGGGGCGGCTGGCCGGAATGGTCACGCGACGGCCGTGGACCTACGCGGTCGCGGCGGCGGTGCTGCTCCTGACCCTCGCCGCGCCCGCGACGGGAATGACGCTGGGGCAGACCGATCCGGGCGACGAGCCGGGAAGCAGCGCGGCGCGGGTCGGGTACGACGTGCTGGGCTCGGCGTTCGGGCCGGGCGTCAACGGGCCGCTGACCGTGGTCGCCACGCTGGAACCGGGCGCGGATCTGAACGCCCTGCAGGCTGCGGTCACGGTGGTGCCGGGCGTCGCCCGGGCGCAGCAGGCGAAGGTGTCGGCGGACGGGACGCTGGCGACGATCCGGGTGATCCCGGACAGTGCTCCGTCGGACCCCAGGACCGTGACGACGGCGGACGCGCTGCGGGCCGTGCCGGTCAGCGCGATGACCGTGCACGTGACCGGGCCGACGGCGGTCAAGGCGGAGCTTTCCGGCCGGGTCGGGGCGCGGATGCCGTACGTCATCGGACTGGTTGTTCTTCTCGCCGCGTTCCTGGTGTTCCTCGCGTTCCGCGCGCCGGTGGTCGCCGTCAAGGCCGCGGTGATGAACCTCTTCTCGGTGGCCGCCGCCTACGGGGTGCTGACCGCGGTGTTCCAGTGGGGCTGGGGTGTGCGCCTGCTGGGGCTGGACGGGCCGGTGCCGATCGAGTCCTACGTGCCGATGATGCTGTTCGCGCTGCTCTTCGGCCTGTCCATGGACTACGAGGTGTTCCTGCTGACCGCGGTCCGCGAGGCGTGGACGCGGACCGGGGACAACGCCCGCTCGGTGCGCGACGGGCTCGCCTCGACCGGGGTGGTGATCACCTCGGCGGCGCTGATCATGGTGTGCGTGTTCGCCGGCTTCGTGCTCAGCCCGAGCCCCGTCGTGAAGATGATGGGCGTCGGGCTGGCGGTCGCGGTCGCCGTCGACGCCACGGTGATCCGCGGGCTGCTGGTCCCGGCCACGATGGTGCTGCTGGGCCGGTCGAACTGGTGGACTCCCGCCCGGCGCAGACCGGACATGGTCAAGCGCTGACGTCGAGCAGGTCGCCGGTCTGATTGAGCACCTTGCGAACCTCGGTGAAGTCGACGCCCTTGTCCATCAGGAGGGCGATCAGGCTCGACGCGCTCGTCGCGGCGGACGAGACATCCTTGGTGTCCATGTCGAGCAGGTCGCTGAGCTGCTGAAGCTTCCGCGGGTCGACGAGGCCGGTGTGCTCCTCGCGGGGCTCGCCGGCCTTCTCCGCCGGCTCCCGGGTGGGCCGCGGCTGCGATCCGTACGCCGTCTGGACCCGCGTCACCTGGTAGTTCGTGGAGTTGCTGATGCTGCTGATCGAGGCCATGGTGACTCCCGCTGCCCTCCGTGACGCCTGCCGTCCCGGACGGGGAGGAGCATCGGCGGGCAACCGCAGAAGCTCTGGTTTTGCAACCAAAAAACCAACCGCCTGCCTTCCCACCCTCAGCGCCGGCTCGCCTCTCAGCCGGCGATGATCGCGGTGGCGGTGACCACGCCCTCCGAGTCGGCGACGCCCTGGACGGTGATCTTCAGCCCGGCGGTCAGGTCGGCCATCGTCGCCGTGGTGCTCTTGCTGACCGTGGTGGTGTCGGACGCCCGCACCGTGACGATCTCCCCCGCCGCCGTCTGCACGTAGACGGTGTCCCCGTCGATCTTGCTGATCGTGCCCGCGGTGGCGCTGCCCGGCGTCGCCGCCCGGTTCTGATTCTGTCCGAAAGCGCCCATCCCGCTCGGCATCCCGGCGCCGGTCGGGGCGCCGCCGCCCGACGTCGAGGGGGCCGCGGCCGACGACGAGCCCCAGTGCTTCTGCACCTGTGCCCCACCGGCGAACCCGCCGATCAGCAGCACCACGCCGGCCAGCACCAGGGTGGTGCGGTTCCACCACCGCTTCGGCGCGGCGTGTGCGATGGCGCTGTTCAGGTCCTCGTGCTCGGCCTCGGTCGGCGTGCGCGGCAGAACCTCGGTGTCGTCGTTCATTTTTATTTACCTTTTTATGGTTATTTTTCGGTCTATTCGTACCGTAGCGCGTCGATCGGGCGAAGCCGGGCCGCCCGGGCCGCCGGCAGACCGCCGAAGAAGAGGCCGATCAGCACCGAGACGCCCAGGGCGAGCGCGACCGAGCTGGGCACCACCACCGGCTTGACGCCGGCGATCTCGAACTTGCTGCCGATCAGCGCGGCGGCCACACCGAGACCGCCGCCGATGACGCTGAGCAGCGTCGCCTCGATCAGGAACTGGCTCAGCACCACCCGCCGGGGCGCGCCGAGAGCCTTACGGATGCCGATCTCCCTGGTCCGCTCGGTGACCGTGACCAGCATGATGTTGGTGATCCCGATGCCGCCGACCAGCAGGCTGATCGCGGCGACCGCGCCGAGCAGCGTGGTGAACGTGTCCGCGGTCTCGGTCTGCGTCTCCAGGAGCTGGGAGGCGTTCTGGATCCGGTACGCCGCCGTCCCGTCCGAGCTCGCCGGCATCTTCTGGTCCAGGATCGTGGAGATCTGGCTCTCCGCCGCGTCGACCCGGTCGGAGTCCTTCGCCTCGACCAGGATCGAGCTGAGCGTGCCGTACCCCGCGAGGACCTGCCGGACCGCGGAGATCGGCGCGACCGCGGTGTCGTTGGAGTCGCTGAAGCCGCTGGAGCTCTTCTCGTCCAGCACCCCGGCGACGGTGAACAGCGCGCCGCCGACGGTGACCTGCTGGCCGATCGGATCCACGTCGGCGAACAGCTCCTCGGCGACGGTCTGCCCGATCACCACCACCCGGCGGGCCTGGGCCTCGTCGTCGTCGGTGAACAGCGCTCCCGTCTTCACCGGGAAGTTGGAGGCGCCGAACCAGTCCGGCGTGGTGCCGACGAACGAGCTGACGTCGTGGTCGCTGCCCTCGTAGGTGAGCGTCGCCGACGTGCTGACCACCGGCGACACCGACGCCACGTCCGGGGCGAGCACCGGGTCGTCGAGGGCGTCGGCGACCTTCAGGCTGAGGCCGCCGCTGGTGGTGCCGCGGCTGGTGCTCATCACGGTCAGGGTGTTCGTGCCCAGGGCGGAGATCCGGTCGGCGATCGCCTGGGCCGAGCCGTTGCCGACCGCGACCAGCAGGATCACCGCGGCGACACCGATCAGGATGCCGAGCATGGTGAGCACCGAGCGCAGCTTGTTCGCGGACAGCCCGCGCAACGCGAACCGGACGATCTCGGAGAGGTTCACGCCGCGTGCCTTCCCACCTGCTGCTGCCGCACGTCCGACGTGACTCTTCCGTCGAAGAGCTTGATCAGGCGGTCGGCACGGGCGCCGACCTCCTCCTCGTGGGTGATCAGCACGATGGTGCGCCCGACCGCGTGCAGGTCGTCGAACACGGTGAGCACCTCGTCGGTCGCGTGGCTGTCCAGGTTGCCGGTCGGCTCGTCGGCGAGCAGCAGGGCCGGCTCGGTGACCAGCGCCCGGGCCACCGCGAC
>KL571387.1:44875-45327 GCA_000715855.1 Actinoplanes liguriensis | reverse complement strand
CGGGGGAGCCGGACGCGGCGGAGGCGGCGATGCGCGAGCACCTCAACGCCGCCCGAGCCCGGCACCTGACCGTCTTCGACTGACGGTCAGCGGCCCGGTGGCCACCGCGGCAGGAAGTACCGGTCGTGCATCTCCCGCAGCCACGGCTCGCGGACCGCGGGGAGCCGGGCGAGAGTCCGGTGCAGCACTCCGTCGTCGGGGGTGAACCGGCCGTGCGGGATCAGATCCGGCCCGGTCACCTCGGACGGGATGGTCCCGGCCGCGCCGAGCAGCCGGTGGTCGACCGGGAGGGCCAGCCGCCGCCACGCGAAGTGGGCCAGCGGGATCGCGACGGCCGGTCCGGACGGCCGCCAGAGCTCGCCGGTCTCCGGATGCCGGGGAACCAGCGCGAGGTCCGTTTCCGCCGGCGGCAGGCCCGGGCCGTCGAAGCCGAGCGTCATCGGCTCGTGACC
>KL571387.1:38517-44652 GCA_000715855.1 Actinoplanes liguriensis | reverse complement strand
CTCCAGCGAGGGCCGGAACAGCTCGGCGACCGGGCCGTCCGGGACGGTGATCGTCCGGCGGCCCGACGCGGCGAGCAGATGGGCGACGGCGACCGCGACCGTGGCGGTCCAGGCCGGGCTCCACCACTTACCGAGGGTGACCGGGACGTCCTCCCGCAGGGCGGCCCAGGGTGTGACCGGCCGGGCGCCGACCGGCCCGGCGGCGGCCGCGACGGCCCGGGGATCGAGGCGGACCACCTGCCACCGGTCGCAGTCGTCGATCCGGGTGGCCACCGCGGTCCCGCAGCGCTCGCACGCCAGGTTCGGCCCGTTGCCGCCGCTCAGACCGCAGCAGCTGCCTTCCGCACGGCCCGGGATCAGGACCGTTGCGCGGGTGTCGCCGGGCGCGACGAGCGCGGTGCCGGCCGGGCCGTCGGGAAGGGTGACCACCGGGGCGTGCCAGCCGCGGGCGACGGCCTCGCCGGGTTCGAGGTCGTCCCAGCGCCGCCACGGCCAGCCGAACGGGTCGGGGTCCACGGCGTACGTGCCCGGTTCCATGAGGATGCTCAGCAGGCCGCACCCCCAGAGCTGCCGGGCGTGGTCGGGCAGGGCCACCCGGGTGAGCGGGATCGTCAGCGGGGTGTCACAGGTGAGGCAGGCGAAGATCGTGCCGGGGGCGGCGTACACATGTCGATCCTGGGTACGCGGTGAAAACGTCAGGACTTGGTCGCTCGCACCGGCTTGAGCGCGTCCTCGGCGCGGTGGACGCTGATCCACTCCTCGATGTCCTCGGCGAGCCAGACGCGGCCCTGGGCGAGGTCGGCGGCCGGCTTGGGGAAGTGGGTCTTCGCGGTCAGCTGGTTGACCCGCTGGCGGCTGATCGAGCCGAGCCGGATCCCGATCTCCTGAGTGCCCATCAGCTTGAGGCGCTTTGATGTCATGCAGGCGACTATAGTCACAGAGCAACCGAGCTAGGTACCCCGCAGAGCCAAGTTATTGCGGAAACTTTGTTCGGGGAAGAGGCGCTTGAGGGGCGCATCGGTGCTTGTCAGGAGGCCAGAGGGCCTGTGAGCGGCCTACGGACTCGCGGGACGGGCCGCATAGACGGTCACCGTTTCGTGCGAGCCGCACCCGATCCGGTGACTCGGGCGGTGGAGCAGCTACCTATCTTCCTAGGATGGCCTACGGGGTGGCGCGCCGGTCACGGCCCGGGAGTCACCGTGTCACCGACCTGGGCGGGCGGGGTCATCGCCGTCCGCGCGGGAAACTCCCGGTTCCAGATCTGGTCGAGCTTCGCGGCGGTGTCCGCCGGAACCGTCCCGTCCGGGGTGGGCCGGTCGCCGATGGGGGACAGGCTGATCACGGCCCGGCCCACCATGTCGCCGCCCTCCCAGGTCTGGAAGACACCGAGCCCGCAGTGCCGCGACCGGTAACCGTGCGTCAGGACCTGCGGGAAGACCTCCGTGCACTCGTCGCCCACGCCGTTCTCGGTAGTGAACAGCAGAACGAGCTGACTGCCGCGGACCCCCGCCTCGGCCAGGTAGTTCAGCTCGTGGCCGTGGCCGTCGTTCGCGGTGGTGCGGGCCTGGAGCATCCCCACACCGGGCAGGCGGCTGAACCTGAGGAACATGTAGCGCCAGACGGCCCGGCCCTCGACGACGGTGACGTGGTAGTGGTGCCAGTCCGTGCGCAGGTCACGGACCATCGCCTCGTCCGAGCTGAACCGGGCGCCGACCGTACGGGAAAGCTGGGTCAGAAGATCCTCACGGCCGGCCCGGTCGGAAGCGTGGGTGATGGCGATGCTGAGAGCGGCGCCGACGACGCCCGCGCCGAGCGCGCCGATGGTGGCCGCGACGATCGTGTTCGACAGGGAGCTGCCGGGTGGCTGGTTCGGCATCGCGGCGAGGCTGTAGGTGACGCCGAACGCGGTGGTGGCCAGGCCGAGCATGAGGGTCAGCCAGATGGTGGCGGTGGACCGTTTGAGGTGAGCCGACTTCGCCATGGGAGCCCCCGGGAGCGCGACGGTAGGCCTTCACGGTCGCACGACGCCTCAAGCGGCCGCCAGACCCACGCGATCGCCGCGCCCGGGGCACGGGCGCGGCGACCGAACGGCACGGGTCACTTGGTGGCGACCACCAGGATGCCGAGGCACATCTCGTCGCTGGTGCCCTCGCCCCAGACGACGTACCGCGGAGGCAGTTTTTGCAGTTGCGGCAGGAGCTTGCGCAGTTTCGCGTCGTGGGTGCAGGTCACGCGGACGGTGTCGCCGGCCTTGACCGTGATCGGCTTCGGGAGTGGGACCAGCGCCTGGTTGTCGAAGTTGTACTGCGGGACGTCCAGGATGGTCTGCGCGCCGGGCTTGCCGGGGTTCAGCTCGATCTTGATGGAGCGGCCGAGCAGGTGCATGTGGCCGGCGGCCATGTAGATCGTGGCGTCGCCCTCGACCGGCTGGTCGCAGTGCTGGGTGTCGCCGGCGGTGACCTTGCCGGCGCTGCAGCCCTGGATCAGGTGCGACTCCTGTTCGCCGGCCTCGGCGCCGAAGCGCTTGCCGACGTCGGCGATCGCGGCGTCGCGGTCGCAGAGCGGGCCCGACTCGCCGGCCGCGCAGGGCAGCTCGATCGGCGCGGGGAACAGCGCGGTGTTCAACGGCTTGAGCGGGGACTTCCCGTCGGCGACGCGCAACTGGATGCCGGACCGGTCGGTCTGCCCGGCGCTGCCGGTCTCCAGCAGGTTGTAGTGCACCTGCATGACGAGTTTGCTGCCGGGCGGCATGGAGAAGCCGAAACCGGACGGCATCAGGGTCTCGCCGGCGCCGGGCGCCCAGTGCGCGACCCACGCGGTCTGGCCCTGCACGCCGGCGTCGCCGAAGCACGTCCAGCCCTCGCCGGGGGTCTGCTCGTCGACGTGGGTGGCCTCGAGCGCCTGCTGCGGGTCGAGGCGGTAGAAGATCGCGTGGTGCACGATCGCCCCGTTCTGCGGCTGGAACTGGCTGCCGGTCAGATACGACGTCGTGGTCAGGCCGGGGTCGACCAGGAAGCATCGGTAGTCGTCGGTTCCGCCGTTGGGAGCCTGCGGAGTGTACGGCTGGGGGAGCGCCAGATCGACGAACTTCTCCCCGGCGCGCAGGGGGGTCGGTGGCGGCGCCGAGCCGAGCGAATGCCCGGCGTGCGGGTTCGAGGTTTCCGGGGCCGCGGCCGGGGTGTTGGTGGATCCGCAGGCCGCGAGCAGCAACAGCGCGGCCGCGGGGAGCAGGATTCGCTTCACGGTGCCCTCCCATCGAGACCTGCGAATCGTCCCGTTTGTGGGCCGGTGATCGCATCCGGGATGTCCCGTAGTTCTTCCCCCGGAATGTGAAACTTGATCATGATTGGATAATGGGTGCTCGGCTTCAAGAGAGGAAACATGGCAACCGAAGGCAGTACCAGGGCCGTGGTGACCGCGCTGAGCGCGAACCTCGCGATCGGCGTCGCCAAGTTCGTCGCCGCGGCCGTCACCGGCTCCGCGTCCATGCTCGCCGAGGGGGTGCACTCGGTCGCGGACTCGACCAACCAGGTGCTCCTGCTCGTCGGCGGCCGCCGGGCGAAACGGCCCGCGTCCGCGCTGCACCCGTTCGGCTACGCCCGGGAACGCTACGTCTACGCGTTCATCGTGGCGATCATCCTGTTCAGCCTGGGCGGGCTGTACGCGGTGTACGAGGGATACCACAAGATCGTCGACCCGCATCCGCTGGAGTCGTCGCTGGTCGCGGTCATCGTGCTGCTGATCGCGGCGGTGCTGGAGGGCTACGCGCTGCGGACCGCGGTCGGCGAGGCGAACCGGGTGCGCGGCAAGCGCAGCTGGTTCCGGTTCATCGTGCGCACCCGCAACCCGGAGCTGCCGGTCATCCTCCTGGAGGACTCCGGCGCGCTGCTCGGCCTGCTGTTCGCGCTGCTCGGCGTCGGCCTGACCGTCGCCACCGGCAACGGGATCTACGACGGCATCGCCACGCTGCTGATCGGCCTGCTGCTGGTCTGCGTGGCGGTGGTGCTCGCGGTCGAGACGAAGAGCCTGATCATCGGTGAGTCGGCGGTGCCGGAACAGCTGACCGCGATCGAGAAGGCGCTGCTCGAGTCGCCCGGCGTGCAGCGGGTCATCCACCTGCGGACCATGCACCTCGGCCCGGAGGAACTGCTGCTGGCCGCGAAGATCGCGATCGGTGAGCAGGACGAGGGCCGCGACATCGCCGCGACGATCGACGATGCCGAGGCCCGGGTCCGCGCGGTGGTGCCGACCGCGAAGGTGATCTACCTGGAGCCGGACATCTACCGGCCCTGACCCTGCCGGAGCACCCAGAACGGCAGCGGGTCGGTGGCGGAGGCGATGACCTTCCAGCCGGCCCGCTCGTACATGCCGACGTTGCCCTCGGTGGCCGTCTCCAGGATCGCCGGCGCGCCGTCCTCGGCCGCCCGGCGCAGGCCCTCGGCCATCACGGCGTGACCCAGGCGGCGGCCGCGGTGATCCGGGTGGGTGCCGAGAACACCGAGATACCAGTACGGCTCGGCGGGCAGCAGCGCGTGCACGGCGTGATCGTAGGCGTCGACGCGGGCGCTGACGTCCGCCGGCACGTCCAGCTCGTAGTGCGCCGCCGGGACGCCGCCGGCCGGGGGCTCCCAGATCGCGACCGCGTTCCCGCCGTCGGCGATCCAGACCGAGTCACGGCCGACACGCTTGTCGAAGAGCCGGCCGAAGAACGCCGCCGCGTACCGCGGATAGGTGGCGTCGCCGGGGAAGAGCCACCGCAGAACGGGATCCTTCTCGAAGGCGGGAACCAGGGAAGAGATCACTCTCGTACGGTCGGACGGGGTGGCCAGCGCAATCGTCGTCACGTCGGGGCACTCTATACGGGCGGCCCGAGGATCGACGGGCGTCCCGCCGGTCGGAGCTGGAGCCGTCCGTCGTTTTCCGTCGATGTCAGCCGGGGTCCTCGGCTCCGTGCGTCGTCTTCTCACTCGCCGGGCAGCGGCGCGACGCCGGCGCCCGCGAATACGGTGTTCGCGCCGGTCAGGAACAGTTTCGCGGTGGCGGGGCCCAGGCGTCGCACGGTCCGGCCGTCGTCGAAGCCCCGGTGGTCGCAGCCGGAGTAGCGCATCACGATCTCACCACCCCCGGCCAGCAGCACGACCACCTCGTCGCCGTAGGAGACCTCGGCAGCGCAGGTCTGTGGCTCGTCCGGGCCGCCGCCGACCGGCTCGGCGCGGACCGTGGCCAGGGCTTGCTGCGCGGCCGCGCCGTCCAGCCGCAGCGAGGAGATGATCGTGTCGTCCACCCCCAGCGGATACCGGCACGCCGACACCGAGGTGATCGCGTCCCCGGCAGGCGCCCGCACCGGCCGGTACGCGGGATTCTCCGTGACCGCATGCCGCACCGGGCAGCCGTGGTGATCTACGCTGTCGACCACCCGCACCGTGCCCGCGATTCGTTCCCGCAGTTCCTCCCCCACCTGCACGATCACCGCCACGCCGCGCAGCCGCACGGTCGTCCGGTCGCCGCTTCGCGTCACCCCGTCGGGGGAATCGCCCAGTTCCCGCTCCAGGGACACCACCGGCCCGGTGTCGGCGACGTCCACGCTCTCCGGGCACCCCGCCGCGGTGGCGATCCCGGGGCGGCCCACCACGGGCGGCGATCCGGGATTCGCCCGGGGCTGCCCGACGCACCACTGGCCCAGCCGCTGGCTGCCGTTGTCGTACCCGAACTCGGCGGGCACCCCGACCTCGATCCCGCCGTACGACTCCCACCGCCACCCCACGGGTAGCGCGGCCGGCGGCGGAACCGGCCCCGTGGTCGGGCCCATGGCCGGCTCCCCGGCCGGCTCCCCGGCAGGCTCGGCACATGCCGTCACCGCCAGCGCTGCCGCCAGCGCCGTCGCCATCCTTCGCGACCTCACCCGCCCAGTCTCGCCCACCCGTGCGTGGGGATCCGGCTGTCCGTGGAACCGGCCGCCCACCAGGTTTCCGCACCCGCCGAAAGCCGCGAACCTCCGGCGCCCGATCTTGTGAACGAAGCCAACGGGCTGAGGGCGGCGAGCCTGTCGGCGTCCTGAGGCGGATCAGCCACTGGCAGTGGTGGTGCGTGACCGGTTTTGTGCAGTGACCGTGCCCCGCCACGGAGATCGCCCTT
>KL571387.1:37723-38290 GCA_000715855.1 Actinoplanes liguriensis | reverse complement strand
CGCCAGCGCCCTGCTCGGCCCGGAAGGGTCCCCTCGGGAGCGGCGGACAAGGACCACAGCGGAGATGGGCAATGAAGAATGTGCTCTTTATCGGACGCCGATGCGGTCGTGCGAGATGCGTAGGTGGTGCCCTGCCCCCGGGTGGGTGTCCGGGTCGACGTGGACGGTGGCCTCGGTGAGGCGCGGGATGTGGTGGGTGAGCTGGTGTTCGGCGTCGGCGGCGATCTCGTGGGCGGCCATCAGGCTCAGCGCGGCGTCGACGACGACGGCGGCCTCGGCGTGCAGGTGGTGGCCGACCCAGCGCATCCGCAGGGCGGAGATGTCGCGGACGCCGGGGATCAGGCGCAGCTCGCGTTCGGCGTGGTCGACGAGGTCCGGGTCGACGCGGTCCATCAGGCGGCGGTACACCTCGCGGCCGGCGTCCTTGAGGACGACGGCGATCGCGATCGTGATGGCGAGGCCGATGACCGGATCTGCCCATCGCCAGCCGAGAGCGGCGCCGGCGGCGGCCAGGACGACCGCGAGCGACGCGAAGCCGTCGGTGCGGGCGTGCAGGCCGTCGGCGAC
>KL571387.1:36819-37518 GCA_000715855.1 Actinoplanes liguriensis | reverse complement strand
TGTCATGGTGCGCGGCTCGATCAGCCGCTGCACCGCGAAGACCGCCGAGACCAGCGCTGATGCGGCGATGACCAGGACGATCGCGATGCCGGCGAGGTCCTCGGCGCGGCCGAAGCCATACGTGTACGCCCGGGTCGCGGCCCGGCGGCCGAGCCAGAAGGCGATACCGAGCGGCACGGCGGTCAGCGCGTCGGCGACGTTGTGCAGGGTGTCGCCGAGCAGCGCGACCGAGCCGGAGAAGGCGACGATCGCGGCCTGGGCCAGAGCGGTCACGGTGAGCGCGATCAGGGAGATCCACAGGGCGCGCATGCCGGCCCGGGACGACTCGAGCGCGTCGTCGACCTTGCCGGCGGTGTCGTGCGAGTGCGGGCGCAAGCGGTGGAGCCAGCTGTGGGCGTGATGATGGTCGTGGCTCATCTGGTGGCTCTTTCCTCTTCTGCGTGGCCGGCGGCGCCCATAATATGTGCTCATGCGCGCACGCGACAACGTTGCAGATGCCAGTGACCTGCAGAAACACCCTTCGGGTGACACCATAGAAGTGGCAACGACCATGTTGGGGATGCTCGCCGACCCGACCCGGCTGCGCCTGCTCGCCGCCCTGCTGCCCGGCGAGCTGGACGTCACCGCGCTGACCGAGGCGGCCGGCTCCGCGCGTCCCGCCGTGTCGCAACACCTCGGGAAGTTGCGGCTGGCCGGTCT
>KL571387.1:35787-36653 GCA_000715855.1 Actinoplanes liguriensis | reverse complement strand
GGTCTGGTCCGGGTGCGCAGGGAGGGCCGCCGCCAGGTGTACGCGGTGTCCGGCCCGCACGTCGCGCGCCTGGTCACCGAGGTGTTGCTGGCCGCCACGGACCATTGACCGTCACCGCGGCGCTCGGCGTCGCCGCGATCCTGGCCGTCGCCTCCTGCGCCCAGGTGATCACCGGGTTCGGGTATTCGCTGCTCTCCGTCCCGCTGCTCGGCCTGATCATCGGCCCGGTCGACGCCGTCGTCGGCTCGGCGATCCTGGTGTCACTGGTCAACCTGGTCGTCGCGGTCCGTGACCGCGCGCACGTCCGGTGGCCGATCGCCCGGACCGTCCTGATCGCCGGGCTGACCGGGCTGCCGCTCGGGTTGTGGCTGCTCACGCTGCTCCCTCCCCGGGCCCTGTCGATCATGATCGCGGTCGTCGTGCTCGCCGGCACGGCCGCGATCTGGCGCGGCCTGCGCCTGACCCCACGCCCGGTGACGATCGCGGCGGCCGGGCTGCTCGCAGGCGTTCTGACCACGTCGGTCGGCGTGAACGGGCCGCCGCTGGCCGCGGTGTTCTCCGCGATGGGCCTGCCGCCACGGCCGTTCCGGGCGACGCTCGCCGCGGTCTTCGTGCCGGTCACCCTCGGCGGTCTGCTCGGCTTCGCGGTGACCGGCGTGATCACGCACGTGGCCTGGCTGGTGACGGCGATCGGCATCCCGGCGGTCACGCTCGGCTGGCTCGTCGGGGACCGGATCTTCGCGCGGCTGACCAGCTTCCGGACGGTGGTGCTCTGCGCACTGCTGCTGGCGTCGGTGGTGACGCTCGCCCGGGCGATTCTCGCAGGCTAGATTCACATGCTTCATTGCCTATCTCCGCTGTGGTCC
>KL571387.1:34964-35540 GCA_000715855.1 Actinoplanes liguriensis | reverse complement strand
GCGGGGCACGGTCACTGCACAAAACCGGTCACCGCCCGTCATCCGGTGACGCCGGGCGCCGGACCGTGGCGCGGCGCTCGCCGTCCCCGCAGGCCGGATGAGGGGTCAGGCGACGTCGGGGCGGGTCATCAGCGGGAAGCCGGGCAGCGTTCCAGGATCGGGCGGTCAGCGTGGCCGTGCTCGTAGGGGGCTCGGCGGTGAACGTGTCGCCCTGCTCCGGCGCGCCGGCCAGGATGCGGTCGGGCAGCACGTCCACCAGCCGATTGCCCGGGGCGAGGCGCCCCCGGCGGCCGGGGCGCTATGCGGGGGCGGAGGAGTTGCGGACTACCAGCTGGCAGGCGACCTCGTGGACGCCGGCCGTGTCTCTGTGTATAAGAGACAGGGCTCAGGTCGACGCTGGTCAGTGGTGGTCGGCACTCCTCGGCGACCGGCGCCCAGTTGTCGACGCCGACCAGGGCCACGTCCTCGGGGATCCGGCGGCCGGACTCGCGCAGGCCGTCGGCGACGCCGCGGGCGATCGTGTCGCTGCCGCAGAAGACCGCGTCGACGTCGGGGTGCTCGCGGATGATCGCGGCG
>KL571387.1:29547-34767 GCA_000715855.1 Actinoplanes liguriensis | reverse complement strand
AGCCGCCGTACCAGGGCTCGCCGGCCAGTTCCAGGCCGGCCGCGGCCATCGCGCGGGTCATGCCGGCGACCCGGGCGATCGCGGAGGCGTGGCCGTGCGGGCCGGTCACGTGGGCGATGCGGCGACGACCCGTACGCGCAAGATGTTCGATGGCCAGGACCGCGCCGCCTTCCTCGTCGGTGACCACGCTGCAGTCCGTGTCGTCCGCGGAGCGGGCGAACGCGTAGACGACCGGGACCGGGGACTTGGCGAGCAGCGGGGGACGGGCCTCGGCGCGCCGGCCGGCCACGATGATCCCGTCGACGCGGCGGCTGAGCAGGCTGCGCACGTAGTGCTGCTCGCGGATCGGGTCGTCGCGGGTGTCGCAGACGAACGCCAGGGTCTCCGCCCAGCCCAGCGCGTCCTCCGCGCCGTGCAGCACCGGCAGGCTGAACCGGCCGTGGTGGTCGGTCATGATCAGGCCGACGGTGAAGGTGCGCCCGGTGAGCAGGCTGGTCGCGACCGAGCTCGGGATGAAGCCGAGCTGTTCCGCGGCGGCCTGGACGCGGGCGCGGGTCTCGTCGCGCAGCTGTCCGCGATCGTTCAGCGCCTTGGACGCCGTCCCGATGGAGACGCCGGCGAGACGGGCCACGTCGGCGATCCCGGCGCGAATCTTGGATTTCCCTGGCACGACGCCACGCTACCGACGGAAACCCTTTTCCTCAACCCGGCCCATTGACCACTGTGAACCACGTACGTAACCTGGCGGAAATCGCTGTCCTGCCACGGCAAAAAGTTTCCGTACAGTGGAGATGAGCCCAATGAGCCGACCTGCCCGACCCGGTGGTCGCCTACGACTTCGACCACGACGACCTCGGTGGCGTCATCACCGACACCTCGGGGCACGGCCTGAACGGCACCCTCGTCAACGGCGCCACGGCCGCGCTGACCGACGGCGCGCTGCAGCTGCCCGGCGGTGCGGCCAACTCCGGCGGCGCGTACGTGACCCTGCCGCGCGGCGTGCTGGCCGGCCGCACCGATCTGACCGTTTCCGTTCGCGTCAGGTGGGACGGGACGACCGCACCGTGGCAGTGGATCTACGCGCTCGGCAAGGACAACGGCAAGTACCTGTTCAGCACGCCGTACAACGGTGACGGGGTGCTGCGCACGGCCGTGACCGTCAACGGTGGCGGCGCGGAAGCGCAGGTCACGGGCTCGGCGGCGCTGCCGGCGAACGCGTGGAAGACACTGACCGTCACGGTGGACACCACTGCGGATCGATTGACGACCTATCTCGACGGCGTCGCGGTCTCGTCAGCGGCGACCACGATCAGCGCGAGCGACGTGCTGTCCGATGCCGCTTCCTCCGGTTACCTCGGGAAGTCGTTCTATGCCGACCCGCTTTTCGACGGGGCGATCGACGACTTCCGGGTCTACGACAGCGCCCTCACCCCGGCCCAGGTCGCGACCGTCTTCGGCGGCACGTTGCCGACCCTGAGCGCTGTGTCCCAGACCGCTTTTGATCTGCGCACCACGATCGGCACCGCTCCGGCGCTGCCGGCGACCGTCCGTGGCGCCTTCTCCGACGGCTACGCCCGGGACGTCCCGATCACCTGGGCCGCGGTCGACCCCGCCCGGTACGCCCAGCGCGGCACGTTCACCGTCACCGGAACCGCCGGCGGCGCGACGGTCACCGCCACGGTGACCGTGATCCGCGAGGGTGAGATGACGATCGACCTGGCCACGTCCACCGGCGAGTTCCACGGTGGCGCGTCTGGGTCGCTCTACGGGCTCTACGGCGACGGCGTCCCCACCAACAACCTGATCGAGGGCATGCACCTGCGCACCGTCTCGACCAAGGCGCAGGACGGGCCGCAACATCCGGGCGCGGACGCCCTCGAGGTGGTCAAGCCGCTCGCGGACAGCACCGGCGGCGACGTCTACATCTACATGACCGATATTCATCGCGGCTTCCCGTACCAGTGGCCGGGCAGCACGCCCGCGGAGAAGCTGGCGCTCTACAAGGAGAAGATCGCCAAGCAGGTCGACCAGGTGCTGACGCTCGACCCAAAATACCAGAAACACGTGGTGTTCGTGCCGTTCAACGAGCCCGAGGGCAACATGTTCGGCACCGGCGAGTGGAGCCTGAACGGCGTGAGCTGGCTCGACAACCCGGCCGACTACTTCGCCGCGTGGGACGACGTCTACCACCTCATCAAGGGCAGAATGCCTGCCGCGCGGATCGCCGGGCCGAACACGAGCGTGCTCTACACCCAGATCCAGGGCTTCCTCAAGCACGCGCTCGCCGCCGGAACCGTGCCGGACGTGATGACCTGGCACGAGCTGAGCCACCCGGAGAAGGTGCGGCAGGACGTCGCGCTCTACCGGGAATGGGAGGCGGCCATTCTCGGCCGTCAATTGCCGATCAACATCAACGAGTACGCGTTCAACTACCACACCTCCGTTCCCGGCCAGATGATCCAGTGGATCTCGGCGATCGAGGAGTCCAAGGTCGACGCGGACATCGCCTACTGGAACATCGACGGGAACATCTCCGACTCGGCGGTGCAGGCCAATCGCGGCAACGGGCAGTGGTGGCTGTTCAACGCGTACGGCAGCATGACCGGGAACACCGTTCAGGTCACCCCGCCGTACCCGGGCCAGAACTACACGCTGCAGGGCGTCGCCACCCTCGACAAGCGGAAGAAGCAGGCGCGGGCCATCATCGGCGGCTCGACCGGCGCCGGCTACATCCGCTTCGACAACGTGCCGTCGTCCGTTTTCGGCAAGACGGTGCACGCCACGATCCGCGAGATTCCGTGGACCGGCCAGGTGGGTGATTCCGCGCAGCCCCGCCTCGTTCAGGAAACCGATTTGCGCGTACGGGACAACGCCGTGGCCGTGGAGATGCCGGGGCTGCTGGACTCCTCGGCGTACGAGATCGTCCTGTCCCCGGGGCCGGAACGGGCGCTGGCCGGCGCGGTTCCGTCGCTCTGGAACGGCTCCTACGAGGCCGAGGCCGCGAAGTACACCGGCAGCGGCTACAGCAAGAACGGCCCCGAGGGATCGACGGCCGACGTCTCCAAGTTCTACACCTCCGGCGGCTACGACGTCGGTGGCCTGCGGACCGGCAGCGACGGCGTGCTCGACTTCAACGTCGACGTCCCGGAGGACGGCACCTACGACCTGAGCGTGTTCGCCAATTCGCTGAACACCTACGACCTGGTCAAGGAGCAAGGCCCCACCAATGTGTTCCTGCGCGTGGACGGCGCCGCGGAACAGGAGATGTTCCTGCCGCTCGGCTACAAGTGGGTGGTCTGGGATCACTCGGACACGACGGTTCGCCTGACCGCCGGAAAGCACACGATCTCGCTCGCCGCCCGCAGTCTCGACGGCACGAAGGCGACCAAGGGCGACGCGATTCTCGACCGGATCACGCTGTCGCTGCCGAATCCGGCGGTGGCCACCTCGGTCTACCCGGCGGCGCAGGCCGACCTGACCGGGGCGCGTTCGGTCGCGGCCGGAAAGGTGACGCTGAAGCGCGGCGGGACGGCGACGTTCTGGGTCTACTCGAAAGCCGACGCGGAATCGACCCTCGACATCGGCGCCCGCTCCGCGTCGGTGACCGTCAACGGCATTCCGGTCACCGGCAAGAGCGCGGTCTCGCTCTCCGGCGGCATCAACAAGGTGGTGGTCACGGCCGGCCGTAACGGCGCGGTTCTCGACCGATTGACGGTACGGGCGTCGGCCCACCTGCCGTCCACGGTTCTCGAAGCCGAATCGGCCACCCGGACCGGCACCGCGGCGGTCGTCGCGAAATCGCTCGCCGGCGGCGGCGCCGCGGTCACCGGCGTCGGAAACGGGCCGGCGAACACGCTGACGTTCACCATTCCGGCCGCGCAATCCGGGACGTATGCGCTGCGGATCCGCTACTCCAACCCGGAACAGGCCGAGGCGACCCATTACAACCCGGATCCGCTGGCCCGGCACGCCGACATCACGGTCAACGGTGGGACGGCGAAGCGGGTGCTGTTCCCGCACAGCTTCCACGACAACAACTTCTGGGAGCTGACGGTGCCGGTGACGTTGCGCCGCGGCACGAACAAGGTCAGCTTCTCGTCGGCGGAACTGCCCGACTTCGACGGCACCACGTACGCGTCGCAGACGTGGCCGGACGTGCTGCTGCGGTCGGCATACGCGCCGGTCATCGACAGGGTGACTGTCACGCCGTACGCCACATCGCTCTTGCACTGATCGAGGACGGCCCGGCGCCTTTCCGAGGCGCCGGGCCGCTCTCATTTGTGTCCCATGACACCTAGTCGTACGACTTGGCTGCGCGCGACAGGGGGGTGTACGGTCGTCAACATGTCAGACGACACCCCTCAGGACATCATCCGGATGCGCAACGAGTTCGCACAGGAGTTCTGCGCCTCGCTCGGGCTGCCGCCGCCCAAGCCGTGGACCCAGGAGGACGAGGACAAGTACCAGGCGGAGGAAGCCGAGGTCAACCGCCAGATCCGGGCTTACCGGCAGCGGCTCAGGAGCGAGACGGCATGATGGACAAGCTTCCCCGGATCCTCGATGCCTCGGCGTTGGTGGAGCTCTTCCAGGGGCATCCCCGCGTGATGACCATCCTGCAGCAGGCGGATCTCGGCAAGTTCACCATCTCGACCCCGGCGTCCGCCGTTCTCGAGGCACAGGTGGTCCTCAAGGCCACCACGTCGGTCTGGGATCACGTGCTGGGCGGCCGGGTGTGTGAATTGCCATTGCAAGGTCACGCCTCGGTCGAGGCCGGCAATTTCGCGCGGCCGAGGCTGGAGAACTATCCGATGCACCGGGTGCTGACCGGGCCCCCGATGGTCGGGCACGTGCTGCATGAGGCCCGCGAGATGAACGGCGCGATCGTCACGGGGGTTCCGTTCAACTATGGCGGCCACAGCGTGCCGCTGGTCGTTCTCGAATAGCTAATAGCATGCACGCATGTGGATTGTGGAATTGGCGTTCACCGGCGATCCGGCGCGGCTCGCGGCCCGGCCGGCGCATCGAGAGCTGCTGACCGGGCTGCACCGTGACGGGATCGTGCGGATGGCCGGGCCGCTCGCGGACGAGTCCGGGGCGGTGATCGTGCTCGACACCGCGGATCCGCAGGCGGTGCTCGACGCTGATCCCTACTTCACGACACCGGGCGTCACCGTGGTGAGCGTGCGCGAATGGCGGCCGTTCCTCGGTTAGAGGGACGGA
>KL571387.1:26555-29323 GCA_000715855.1 Actinoplanes liguriensis | reverse complement strand
GCCCGCCGTTCGCCGTCGTTACGAGATGCCGGTGGCGAAGCGGATCGCCTCGTCGCGGGTCAGGGGGACGACCTCGGGATCCCAGTTGACGACCAGGTTGGTCGAGGCGGACCAGGTGATCACGATCTGGTGCTGCTCGTCGTAGTAGATCGCCGGCCGCCCGTTGATCGTCACGTTCTCCATCGGCGGCTCCTGGTCGACGTCGCCGGCGTCCTCAGCGGTCACGCACAGGGTGATGCCGGTCTGCCGGCTCTGCGCGGCGACGTCCGGCGGCGCGAGGCACATCATGCCGTCGGACTGGTTCGCCAGGGTCAGGCCCGGCGGCACGGTCGCCAGCGTGAACGGCGCCCGGCCCGCGGGGATGCCGCTCGTGTCGTGCAGGCCCCGGGCGAACCGCAGCACGTCGCTCTCCGACCGCGGGCCCCAGCTCAGGACCGAGACCCACCGGCCGTCGGCGCGCTGCCAGCGGACGCCGACGTAACGGTCGTGGGGGCCGGAGCCGTCGTACTGCGAAGACTTGTGCACCTCGGCGGGACGCCCCTCGACCGTGGTGTGGGTGGTCTGCTCCGCCTCGGTCTCCCAGTCGGCCTGTAGCGGGCCGATCTCTGCGGCGAGGACCGACTCGTCCTTCTGATACTCCAGGTGGACGTTGGGGCCGAGTCGGGCGACGGATGCGGTGCCGGCGTTGCCCGGGATCCAGGTCGGCTCCATCGGGAAGACCGGTTCCGGCCAGGCCGGTGGGCTCCAGCCGTCGCTCTGCTGCACCACGGGCGGGTGCTGCGGGCGGCTGTCCCGGTTGAGCAGCGGGATGGTGATGCCCCCGGCGCCGACGACCAGGGCCGCGGCGACGGCCACCAGGGCGCGGCGGCGGCGCTGGTCACGGCGTACGCCGTCGGTGACGCTCGCCCACAGGTCGGGCTGCGGCGCGGAGCCGGCGGCCCGGTCCCGCAACGTCGTCCGCAGGTCTTCTTCCAGGCGGGTCATCGTTTCGCTCCCGATTTCTCGTTCCGTGCCGGGTTCAGGTCGTTGCGCAGCCGGGCCAGGCCGCGGCCGGCGTGCACGCGCACGGTGCTCGGCGCGCAGCGCAGGATCTCGGCGATCTGCCGGTCGTCGAGGTCCTCGTAGTAGCGCAGCACCAGCACCGCCCGCTGCGCCCGGGTCAGGCCGGCGAGGCGCGTCCACAGCTCGTCGCGGACGGCCTGCTGATCGGCGAAGTCCCCGCCGGCGGGTTTCTCGTCACTGATCGTGGCCGGCCGCTCGGTGTTGGACAGCCGCCGCAACCAGGAGACGTGCGAGCGCACGAGCGCGGTGCGCAGATATCGGTCCGGCTGTTCCATTTCGATTCTGGACCATCTTCGGTACGCCTTGACCAGCACCTCCTGGACCAGATCCTCGCCGAGATGCCGGTCGCCGCAGAGCAGATAGGCGAAGCGTCGTAACGCCTCTCCCCGTGCTCGCACGTATTCCTCGAATCCGCTGTGCACTTCGTCGTCCCCCCGGGATCGGCCTGCCGTCACCCTCAAGGACGCGGTGAGCGTGCCGCGTTGCTTACCGCTATGCAGATTTCCGGTCGATCGATGACGTCGGTGCTGTCGGTGATCTGGTCGATCGAGCCGATCGGGGACTGCCCACCCAGGAGCGCCCCGGCGAAACGACCGGCGTCGATCACCGGGTAGCCGCGGTCGAAGAACGGGCGGCGGTGCGTTTCCTGCGGCGGACAGAGCCGCAGGGCGTTCTGCCGGCGGGCGGCTTCCTCGTAGGCGTCGCAGAGCGCCGCGGACCGGTGATCCGCATCGTCTGCCGACAATGCGAGGACCAGGTGTTTTGCCGCCGGGTCGCTTTTCATCGCGGTTCCGAGCCATTTCCCGTACGGCGGCCAGCGGCGCTGTTGGAGCAGGAACAACCGTGCGAGATCGCGGGCGAGTCGTGCCGTCACCACGCGGGAGCCCGCATCGTCGCCGAGCTCGGCGGTGCGGCCGACGAACGACTCCTCCTGACCGATCCGGGCCCATTGGCAACCGAGGACGTACCGCCAGAGATCGTCGGGATACCAGCAGAACCGTTCGCGGATCCGGGTGAGCTCACCGTCCGGATCGTGGAAGACGGCGCCTCCGGTGATCTCGGCCAGCCGTTGCCAGGGAATGGCGAGCCAATCGGGGTCGTTGCCGATTTTTTCGCGCAGCCAGGCATTCAACGGCGTGATCGTGACGTAGTGGTCGACCGGGCCGTCGGTGTATTCCATCGAGCGGACCCGGGCGCCGGGCGGGACGAAGTTGGTGGGCCAGCCCAGGAAACGTTTCGGCAGCGTGTGCCGCAGCTCCTCGGCCAGGTGGTCGTCGTCGAGGAACAGGTCGACGCGGGGACCCCAGTCGTGGTCGGTGGAGCGTTCGGTGTCGAATCCCAGCACGTCGCTGCCGGGGCCGACGCGGGCGGCGAGGTGCGGGCGGTCGCCGAGCAGGGGGCGTACCGCCTCGAGGTAGAAGAGGCGGGCCAGTTCCACGCCGGGCCGGAATTCGGGCATGCGTCCGGTCTACCATCCGAGACCATGTGGATCATCGAATTATTCGTGCCGTGAGCGCCGCATCGGAGCAATTGACGTACGGCACCGCGAACGAGGTGACCGGCGGGGTGTGGCGGGTGCCGCGCAACGGGGGGACGGCGGTGCGGAAACTCGTCATGCGGCGGCGGGACGGGGCGGCGGCCCATCTGGCGGCCAGCGATGATCCCGGTCATTTCAACTATTGGCGGCGGGAGCCGATCGCGTACGA
>KL571387.1:26128-26276 GCA_000715855.1 Actinoplanes liguriensis | reverse complement strand
ATGTGTATAAGAGACAGGGTTCGCGTCGACCGCTTTCACCGCGGGTGGACTGTCGGTTCCGGAACTGTACGGAATCGAGGAGCAGACCGACGGGTCGATCGCGATGCTGCTCGCCGATGTGCGCGGCGCTCCGATGTCGTCGTGGCGG
>KL571387.1:23776-25944 GCA_000715855.1 Actinoplanes liguriensis | reverse complement strand
CAGTCGCGATGGATCGGCGGCCCGCCGGTGGGGGAGTGGCTGGCGCGGGACTTTCTGCGGGATTACACGCTGGCACAACCCGTACCGCCGGAAGTGGATTGGCATCATCCCGTGGTGGTCGCGGCCTGGGAGCCGGAATTGCGTGCCCGGCTGCGCGAGATGTGGTCGCACCGCCATGACCTGCTCGCCGCGGCCGACGCGTTGCCGCGGACGCTCTGCCATCACGACGTGTGGCCGATGAATGTGGTGCTGTCGGAATCCGGTCCGGTGCTGCTGGACTGGGCGTTCGTGGGGCCGGGGGCGATCGGGGAGGACGCGGCGAATCTGGCCCTGGACACGTTCTTCGACGGGCTTTTCGACCTGTCGCTGATGGATGGGGTGCTGTCGGCGGTCACCGAGGGTTACGTGCGGGGGATGACCGAGGTGGATCCGCCCGCGGTGCAGCGGGCGATCATGGTGGCCGGGGCGGCGAAGTACTTCTGGCTCGCGCCTCGGATGATCGACTCCTTGATGCGGGAGCAGTCGGCGGCCGCTTACGACTCGCGCGGCTGGCCGGAGCGGTTCGCCGGGCGGGCGCCGGTGCTGGAGGTGGTGGCCCGGTGGGCCGCCGAGGCGCTGCGATGACCTCATCCTATCGTCCTAGGATGCCTTAGAGGCTGTGCGGCAATACCGGAAAGGACGGCTTCGCCGACTTGACTCGGCCCCTGGGGCAGGGCCGAGGCTTGCCCTGTTCGAGTTCGCTATCACAGCGGGGGCAAACATGATCATCGAGGACGTGGCGTTCCCTGGCGGGCAGCACTGCGAGACGACCGCTCTCGGCGCCCTGCTGCGCCACGCGGGCCTGGAGTTGTCCGAGCCGATGCTGTTCGGGCTGGGCGAGGGGCTGGGCTTCGTCTACTGGGATGCGAAGAACATGGGCTTCCCGTTCCTGGGCGGCCGGTCCAAGCCGATGCAGATCGTCCGGACCTTCGCCGACCGCCTCGGGCTGACGCTGAGCGTGGAGGAGACCGCGTCGGCCGGCAGGGGCTGGCGCACCGTGGCCGCGGCCCTCGACGCGGGCCGGCCCGTCGGGCTGCAGCTGGACTGCTACCACCTGGACTACTTCACGACGCGGACGCACTTCGGCGGGCACGTCGTGGCGATGTACGGGTATGACGAGACGAACGCCTACCTGGTCGACACCGCCCAGCAGGGCGGGGCGGTCACGACGTCGCTGAAGAGCCTGGAGCTCGCGCGCGGGGAGCGCGGGCCGATGACGGCGCGGTTCCTGTCGTTCACCGTGGACGTGCCGGGGGAGCGGCGCGACCTGGGCGAGGCGATCCGGGCGGCCGTGCGCGGCAACGCGGCGACGTTCCTGAACCCGCCGATCGCGAACCTGGGCTGTCGGGGGATCGGTAAGGCCTCCGCCCAGGTGCGCACCTGGCTGGATCGCTCCGCTGATCCGAGCGTCGACCTGCCGCGGGCGGCGATGCTGCTGTCTCTTATACACATTAAGAGACAGGCGATGCTGATGGAGCGTGGCGGGACGGGTGGCGGGCTGTTCCGGGTCCTGTTCCGGGACTTTCTCGCCGAGGCGGCCGCGATCGTCGACGACGAGCGGCTGCGGGCCGGGCATCGGATGTATGGGGAGATCGCGCCGCTGTGGACGGAGGTCGCCGGGTGCATCGCGTCCGCCGGTGAGTCCGGCGACCCCGGGCAGCTGGCACGGGCGTCGGATCTGCTCGCTGACCTGGCTGATCGAGAGCGGCGCGCGATGCAGACCCTGGCGGATCTGTAGCGTGATGTTCACACCTCGGGCCCCGTGGGCGGAGACGCCGGAGGCGGTGCGGGCGGCCGTTGCCGAGGCGCTCGGCGCCGCGATCGTCGATCATGTGGATCTGCACGGCGGGATGTCGCCCGGTCCGGCCGCGAGATTGTGGCTGGCTGACGGGCGGCGGGTCTTCGTCAAGGCGGTGTCCGCCGAGGTGCGGGCGCACAACCACCGGATGATCCTGCAGGAGGCCGCGGTTCTGGATGTGCTCCCCGCGTCGGTGCCGGCGCCGCGGCGTCTCGCGACTGTCGAGTGCGGGCCGTGGGCTGCTCTGGTTACCACCTGGGCACCCGGAACGACGGGGACGCTGTGGACCGAGGCGTCGATCGCGGCTGTGGCTGTCTCTTATACACATCTC
>KL571387.1:18164-23567 GCA_000715855.1 Actinoplanes liguriensis | reverse complement strand
CCTGGCGCTCTCCCGCCGGTCGCTGAGCGGATCTTCGACTTCGACGGGTGGGCCCGTCTGCTGGAGATCGGCGCGCACGACGACTGGGAGGCGGCTCATGCGGGGCCGGCGGCCGAGGTGGTGGCCGGGTGGGAACGGTGGACGGCCGGTGATGCCCTGGTTCATCGCGACGTTCGCCTCGACAACACGACGGTCGACGTGCGGGACGGCTCGGCGGTGCTGCTGGACTGGGGGTATGCGGCGGCGGGCGCTCCCTGGATCGACCTTGCGCAGCTGGCCGCCGACGTGGTCGCCACCGGGCAGCAGGTGGCGACGGATCAGGCGTACCGGCTGCTGCGGACGCTGCCGCCGGAGGCGTCCCGTTTTGTCGTGGGGCTGGCCGGGATGTGGGGCATTCGCGCCGCGACGGTTCCGGACACCTTCAACCCGAGCATGTCCACGTGGCGGCGCGCCAGGGCGAGCGCTCTGCGTCCGCTGGTGGGCCGGCTGATCGCCGATCTCCGGGGCCGCGGACCGTAACGACCTTGATCGCCGAAGTCGTAGAGTGCCTGGTCGGGGTCATCCAGCCGCCGGCGTGAACCAGATGGCCGGTAACACCGCATCCATGTCGTCACCGGTCGGCCTGCCTCGGTGACAGGGCGATGCGATGCCGTACGCGATCGACGTCCATGATCTTCACGGTGAGAGCGTCGCCGACCGCGATGGCGTCCGGTGGCGATTGGTCCAGTTCGTCGGTGTGGACGAGGCCCTCGAAGCCGTCCTCCCGGTCTTCGATGCGGACGAGGACACCGAACGGCACGACCTTGGTGACCGGCCCGGTGACCACCTCGCCGATCCGCTGCGCCAGCTGCGGCCACGGGTCTTCCTGCACTGCTCGAAGCGACAGCGGCACTCGTTGCCTGACCACGTCGACGTCGAGGACCTCGGCTGTCACCTCCTGGCCGACGCTGACGACGTCGGACGGGTGGTTGATCGGACGCCAGGACAGCTCCGGAATGTTGATCATCGCGGTGAAGCCGCCGATATCCACGAAGGTGACGCCGAAGCTGGCTATGGACGTCACCGTGCCGGTGACGACCTGGCCGGGCCGCAGGGTCCTCAGGAACGCCCAGTCCCGGTCGCTGGGTGTCGGCTCGGTCTGCCAGCGCGCGCGGAGCACCCCGTCGCTGTCGGGCAGTACCGCGGTGAACAGCGGGAGATCTTCACCGGCGTACATGGAGATGACGGCGGCCGCCCTCGCGCCGGCAAGCTGGGAGGTCACGTCCTCGAACTGGGTCTCGTCCATGACTGTGCTGGTGATCTGCCCGTCTTCCTTCTCCCAGACGATCTCCACCAGCCCTTCGCCGGGCAGGGCGGCCACGGCCGTGCCGACGTCGGTGAGCAGGTCCGGCCAGACGGACAACTGTGCGCGTGGGGTCAGCCGGGCGCGCACGGCCTCGATGTTGTCGCGGCTCAGGCGGTGCCATCGGGAGGCGTTGAGGGCGAAGGTCTCCCGCAGGAACGTGGCGCGGTGAGCGCTGACGGTCCAGCCCAGGCGGGCCCAGAAGTCGGCGTCGGCAGGGCGCTGCACGTGTGCGGGGTCCTCGGGGGCGAAGTCGTACGGCGATGCGTCCAGGCGTTGCGTGAACAGGCCGAGCGCTCGGGTGCGGGTCAGCGCGGCTTCGCAGGGCCGGCTGCTGGCGAGGTAGAGGTACTGGTCCCAGCCGACGTGCACGGTGAGCTGTCCCTCCGCCTCCAGGCGGCACCAGGCGCCGTTGTCGCGGAGCATCGCTCGGACGAGTTCCAAGCCGATGCCGATCGGCACCAGTGCCCCGTCGTGGAACCCGGCGGGGCCGGTGGGGAAGAGGCTGGCCAGGCCGTAGCCGTCGACCGGTGGTTCCAGGCCGAAGTGGGCGAAGGCTGCGAGCTGCGGCTCTCGGACGGCCAGCCGGTCGACGCCGCTGTCCTCGGCGAAGGCGAGGACGGCCTGCAGGTAGGCGGCTTCGATCGGGCCGTGGTCGCTGGTCGTGTCCTCGGTGCCGGTGTAGTGGCCGTGCTGGTCGCGGTCGGCGGGGTCGTACTTGGTGACCTGATGGACGTAGGGCAGCACGTCACTGCCCACCGGGAGTCGACGGCGTGGCTGCGTTCGGGTGGCGCTCGAGGACGGCGAAGAGCTCGGCGATGGTGTGTTCGCCGGACTGGTGCTGGCGGGCGGTGAGCTTGCCTTCGGCCCGCGCCGCCGCCATGCCTTCGCTCATTGCGGGAGCGTACGGTATGGCCCCCGCTCAGCGTACGGATCACCGGGCGCCCTGAACGAGACGCCGTCAGCGCAGGTCCGCCGGCTCCGGGCGGCTCGCAGCCGGGGTCATGCCCGGCCGGCAGGTGGCGCGGCTCAGAGCTGTGCCGGTTCGCGGCTGGGCACGCGGCTGCTGTGGATCAGGGCGGCGAGGGCGGCCAGGATCAGGGCGGCTACCAGGGCGGTGAGGTGCAGGCTCGCGTCGAAGGCGTGGCGGGCTTCGGTGAGCAGGGCGGTGGCCTGGGCGGCGGGCAGGTGGTGGGTTGCGGCCAGGGCGCTGGGCAGCGAGTCGGAGGTGCCGTTCATGTGGGTGCGGTAGACGACGGTGGCGAGGACGCCCAGGAGGGCGAAGCCGAGGGAGCCGCCGAAGTAGTTGCCGGTCTCGGAGAGGGAGGCGGCGGAGCCGGCCCGTGACGGCGGGACGGAGCTGACGATCAGGCCGGTGCCGAGGGCGAAGAGGGGGCCGGTGCCGAGGGCCTGGACGGTGATGCCGGTCAGGATCAGCGGGAGGGAGCCGGTGAGCAGGAGCAGGGTGCCGAGCGCGGAGACGGTCAGGCCGGCGGCGATCGCGGTGACCGGGGCGACGTGGCGGGCCAGGGCGGGCGCGGTCAGGGTGCCGGCGGCGACGCCGAGGCCCATCGGGGCGAACAGGAGGGCGGAGGCGACCGGGGAGAAGCCACGGACGCCTTGCAGGTATTGGGTGATGAGCAGTCCGGTGCCGGCCATGGCGATGCCGGCGCCGACGAGGGCGAGCAGGACGGCGCTGAACGTGCGGTTGCGGAGCAGCCGCAGGTCGAGCAGGGGTGCGGCTGTCTCTTATACACATCTCTNNTGTGTATAAGAGACAGGAGCAGGGGTGCGGTGAGGCGTTTCTGGCGGCGGACGAAGGTGACGGCGAGGGCCGTGCCGGCGACGAGCGCCGCGGCGGGAAGGAGTGTCCGGCCGGCGGTGGTGGCCTGCTTGAGGGCGTAGATCAGCAGCAGGACCGCGGTGAGCGAGAGGGCGACGCTGGCCGGGTCGAGGCGGCCGGGCTGCGGGGCGCGGAGCTCCGGGAGCAGGAACGGGCCGGTGATCAGCAGGAGCAGCATCGGCGGGACGGCGAGCAGGAAGATCGAGCCCCACCAGAAGCGCTGCAGGAGCAGGCCGGCCAGGACGGGTCCGAGGGCGCCGCCGGTGAACTGGCAGGTGGCCCAGACAGCGATGGCGCGGCCGCGGCGCTGGTCGTCGCGGAACATGTTGGTGATCAGGGCGAGGGTGGACGGGGTGAGGGTGGCGCCGGCGACGCCGAGCAGGGCGCGGACCACGATGAGCATGAGGGGGCTTGTCGAGGCGGCGGCCAGCAGGGACAGGGCCTGTCTCTTATACACNNACGGTGAGGCCGTAGCTGTCGCTGATCCAGAGTTGTTCGGCGGCGGTGGCGCCCAGGTCGGCGCTGAGGTGGGGGAGGGCGAGGAGCAGGGCGGTCAGGTCCATGGCCACGATCAGGGTGGGCAGCATGAGGACGGCCAGGCCGAGCCAGGTTCGCCGGGGGCCGGTGGTGGTGGGGACGGTTGTCATGCCGGGTGGTCGGAGCGAGCCGGGAATTCTTGACGCGGAAATGTCGGTGGGGG
This sequence comes from Actinoplanes liguriensis, assembly GCA_000715855.1. Lineage (GTDB taxonomy): Bacteria > Actinomycetota > Actinomycetes > Mycobacteriales > Micromonosporaceae > Actinoplanes > Actinoplanes liguriensis. Next base: position 19,682 of record KL571387.1, on the reverse strand, counting down.
ATGTCAAGGTGGGCGCGGCGGCTACGACCTACGGGCGAAACGACACGGAGGTGTGGAGATGAAGTTCCTGATCAGCATGCTCATCAACCCGGCGGTGCTGGAGGCGTTGACGGAGGAGGAGCGGGAGGCGATCGGTGCGGGGCACGGCCGTTTCATGGACGGTCTGAAGGAGCGCGGGGAGTTGATCTCGACGCAGGCGCTGGTCGATCCGTCGCAGGCGGTGGTGGTGGCGGTGCGTAACGGGCAGCCGGTGGTGACGGACGGGCCGTTCGTGGAGTCGAAGGAGTATCTGGGCGGCTTCTACTTCATCGATGTGGAGAGCAAGGCGCGGGCGATCGAGCTGGCGGCGCAGATCCCGGATGCGGCGATCGAGGGGCTCGGGGTCGAGGTGCGTCAGGTGATGTTCGCGGACGGGGTTCTGGAGGCGTGAGCGGTCCGGCCGTCGAGGACCTGCTGCGGGAGTTGATGCCGCAGGTCCTCGGGGCGCTGGTGCGCCGGTACGGGCAGTTCGAGGGGTGTGAGGACGCGGTTCAGGAGGCGGGGCTGGCGGCGGCGTTGCAGTGGCCGGTCGAGGGGGTGCCGGGGAATCCGCGGGGCTGGCTGATGACGGTGGCGTCACGGCGGCTGATCGACGAGGTGCGCAGTGAGTCGGCGCGTCGGGACCGGGAGTCGGCTCAGGTGGCCGAGGCGCCGGTGGAGGTTGCGGACACCGATGACACGTTGTTGCTGTTGTTCCTGTGTTGCCATCCGGCGCTGACGGCGGCTTCGCAGACGGCGTTGACGTTGCGGGCGGTGGGTGGCCTGACGACGGCGGAGATCGCGCGGGCGTTCCTGGTGCCGGAGGCGACGATGGCGGCGCGGATCAGCCGGGCGAAGCAGCGGATCCGGGCGGCGGGTGGTTCGTTTCCGGTGCCGGGTGGGGCGGAGCGGCTGCCGGTGGTCCTGCACGTGCTGTATTTGATCTTCAACGAGGGGTATACGGCGTCGTCGGGGTCGTCGCTGGACCGTCCGGATCTGGCGGGGGAGGCGATCCGGCTGGCGCGGGTCGTGCACGCGCAGCTTCCGGGGGACGGGGAGGTGACCGGCCTGCTGGCGTTGATGCTGCTCACGCACGCGCGGCGGGTGGCGCGGACGACGGCGGGCGGTGATCTGGTGCCGTTGGACGAGCAGGACCGTACGCAATGGGATCGGGTTTTGATCGAGGAGGGGCTCGGGCTGGCGAGGGGCTCGCTGGGGGCGCCGCAGCTGGGGCCGTATCAGTTGCAGGCGGCGATCGCGGCGACGCATGCGGATGCGGCGACGGCGGCGGAGACGAATTGGCGGCAGGTGTATGCGCTGTATCTGATCCTGGAGCGGATCGCGCCGAATCCGATGGTGACGTTGAACCGGGCGGTGGCCCTGGCGGAGGTCGAGGGGCCGCGGGCGGGGCTGGCGTTGCTGGCCGGGTTGGACGGTGACGAGCGGATGGCGGGCCATCATCGGTTGTTGTCGGTGCGGGCGCATCTGCTGGAGAAGGCG
>KL571387.1:15640-17936 GCA_000715855.1 Actinoplanes liguriensis | reverse complement strand
CAGGCGGCGAAAGCCACGGCGAGTCTGGCCGAGAAGCGGCACCTGGAGTCCCGTGCGAGCCGTCTGCGCGGTTAGGACAGTGTCCTATCATCCTAGGACGGCCTACAAGTAGTGCGGCAAGCCGCACCGAACAACTAAAAGGACGGCTTCGCCGACTGCACTCACCCCGGGGAAGGCCGCAGAGTGCGCGCTAGCATCGCCCGATGCGCAGCGTGCGGACGGTATTGCTTGTCACGGCGGGGCCGCTTCTGCTGGCCGTCGCCGGTCTGATGCACCCCGGTGGGCTGTCGGCAGCGACCGCTGACCGATGGGTCCACCTGCACATCCTTCTGCTGCCGATCTTCCCGCTGCTGGCCCTGGCCTTCGTGGTGCTGCTGCGCGGCCGGCCCCGCGCCGACGTCGCGGGGGTGGCGACGGTGATCGCGTGGCTGGGCGCTGCTGTCTACGCGGCCGGCTACACGGGTTTGGACGCGGTGGCCGGCATCGGTGCGGGCACGGTCGCGGGGCAGCCCGGTGATCAGGGCGAGTTGCGTCGTCTGGTGCTGGCGCTCTACGGCGTGGGTGACCCGCTCGGTCGCGTCGGTGTGTATGGCCTGCTGGTCGCGGTACTAGCCGGCACGGTCGTCCTGGTGTCCCGGCACGGCCGGCGGGTGCTGCCGGGCACGGTGGTGCTGCTCGGCGCCGGTTATTCGTTTGTCGACAGTCACATCTTCGCCCCGCGCGGGGTGCTGACCATGCTGGCCATGGCGGCCGGTTTCGCCCTGTGGGCCTGGGCCGCTCGCGAGCCGGCTGGTGAGCCGTCATCGGGCGGTAAGGATTTGCGGGGTACGGCCGCGGTGTACTCGAACGATGACTGAACGCCGCTCGCTGGTTCTGGTGGTCGCGCTCGTCCTGGTGCTGGCTGCCGGGGTGGGCCTCTACTGGTTCCAGCCGTGGAAGCTGGTCGCCGATCGTCAGGTCGACGAGGCTCGACAGGAGCATGAGACCGCGGGCTCGGCCCGGGTGATTCAGGACCCGGACGGTTCCCGTGCGCTGGAACTGGTCGGCCTCGACACGTCGAACGGTCCGGACCTGCGGGTCTGGCTCTCCGATCAGCCGGTGCGCACCGGCGCGGCCGGATGGCGTGTCTTCGACGACGGCACATGGGTCGAGTTGGGGCGGCTCAAGGGCAATCGGGGAAATCAGCGGTACGTCATCCCGGCCGGCACGGATCTCGACGAGTTCGTGAGCGTCACCATCTGGTGCAAGCGTTTCTCGGTCTCCTTCGGCGCCGCAAGCCTCACTGCCGGCGCGTGAGAGCTTCCGCAACACAGATCAGGTGCGGCGACCGTCCTGAGCGCCGGCTCGCCGCTGTCGGCTGGCGCTGAGGGCTGGATCTCGGGCTCGGGAGAGCCCTGAGTGCCGGCCGAGGGGCGGGAGGCGCGCTGCTGGCCCGGGCCGCTGGTGGTGGCGGCTTTGGGGCTGGCTCTCATGGTGGTCATCCGGGGCTTGCCCCGGCGAGCGCCGGCCGGGGCTCCGCGGCGGGCTACGGGGTGACCAGGCCGGTTTGGTAGGCGCGGACCACGGCTTGGACTCGGTCGCGGAGGTTGAGCTTTGCCAGGATGCGGGCGACGTGGGTTTTGACGGTGGCTTCGGAGAGGTGGAGCCTCGCGGCGAGCTCGGCGTTGCTCAGGCCTTGGGCGAGCAGGGTGAGGACTTCGCGTTCGCGGGGCGTGAGGGTGGCCAGGTCGCGGTGGGCTGCCGGTGGGGTGGTGTCGCGGTGGGCGAAGCGTTCGACGAGGCGGCGGGTGATGGCGGGGGCGAGCAGGGCGTCGCCGGAGCGGATGAGTCGGACGGCGGCGACGAGGTGTTCGGGGGTGACGTCTTTGAGGAGGAAGCCGCTGGCTCCGGCGGTGAGGGCGTCGTAGACGTAGTGGTCGAGGTCGAAGGTGGTCAGGATGATGATGCGGGGCCGGTCGGGGGCGCCGGTGAGGATGCGGCGGGTGGCTTCGAGGCCGTCGAGTCCGGGCATGCGGATGTCCATGAGGACGACGTCGGGGCGGGTGCGGTCGACGGCGTCGACGGCGTCGAGTCCGTCGGTGGCTTCGGCGACGACGTCGATGCCGTCGGCGGTGAGGATCATGCGGAAGCCGGCGCGGACGAGCGCCTGGTCGTCGGCGATGACGACGCGCAGGGCGCTGGTCACGGGGTCTCCAGGGGGATGTGGGCGTCGACGCGGTAGCCGCCGGTGAGGCGGGGTCCGGTGTGCAGGGTGCCGCCGTAGAGGGCGAGGCGTTCGCGCAGGCCGATGAGGCCG
>KL571387.1:13349-15360 GCA_000715855.1 Actinoplanes liguriensis | reverse complement strand
GACGACGCGGTAGACGGCGAGCTCGATGCCGGCGGGGATGGGCCGGGGTTGTCCGGTGCGGGTGAGGGTGACGGGGGTTCCGCTGCCGGTGACGCGGTCGATGAGGGTGTCGAGGCGGTCGAGGCCGGGTTGTGGGGCGAGGTCGGTGGTGCTGTCGGGGGCGAGCAGGCCCATGACGTGGCGGAGTTCGGTCATGGCGGCGCGGCCGGCGGATTCGACGGCGAGGAGGGCTTCGCGGGCCTGGTCGGGGCTGGTGTCCATGATTTTGCGGGCGGCGCCGGCCTGGATGGTCATCATGCTGACGTTGTGGGTGACGACGTCGTGCAGTTCGCGGGCGATGCGGGCGCGTTCGTGGGCGGCGGCGTGGTGCAGGGCTTCGGCGCGCTGGTCGGCGCGGTGTTTCCAGCGGTGCAGGCCGTCGGCGGCGACGGCGATGGCGGTGAGGACGAGGACGGGGACGGCGCCGGGTGGGATGTCGGGTGGGCCGCCTTTGAGTCCGGCGTAGGTGGTGGCGGCGACGACGAGGCTGGCCAGGGCGGGGATGCGGTAGGGGCTGTAGGCGGCGGCGCTGTAGGCGGCGATGACGCAGGCGTAGAACGACAGGCGTAGTGCGGCGTCGTAGTCGGCGATGAACGGGGCGATGGTCAGGGTGGCCCAGAGGGTGGCGAGTGGGTAGCGGCGGCGCAGGGCCAGGGGTGCGACGACGAGGATGAAGATGGCGGCCCAGCCGGGCTGGTGGTGTTCGATCGGCGGGAACAGCGGTTCGATGGGCCGGGGGCCGACGCGGGGTATCTGGTGGATCTTGGTGGTGCCTCCGCCGCCGGCGACGAGCGCGAGCAGGATCAGGGCGAGGGTGAGCAGCACGTCGAAGGCTTGGGCGCGGCGGGTCGGGCGGGCCAGGGTGCCGGTGGGGCGCAGCAGGGCGGCGACCTTCGCGTTCGTCACGGGGCCATTATCGGGTTGGTGGCGGGGTGCGGGCATCGGTCGTGGGAGCTACATGGATGTGATGACGGGGATGGCTCTGCGGGCCGACGCGGTGCGGGGCCGGTTGTTCATAGCGTCGGGGCATGATTGAGCTGACTGGTGTGAGCCGGGCGTACGGGGATGGGCCGCCGGCGTTGAGTGATGTGTCGTTGACGGTTGCCGCTGGTGAGGCGGTTGCGGTGCTGGGCCCGTCGGGTTCCGGCAAGTCGACGTTGTTGAACCTGGTCGCGGGTCTGGATCGGCCGACCGGTGGGTCGGTGGTGGTGGACGGGGTGCGGGTGGATGCGCTCGGCGAGGCCGGGTCGGCCCGCTATCGCCGTACAAAAGTGGGGTTTGTCTTTCAGTTCTTCAACCTGCTCGATGATCTGACGGTTGCCGACAATGTGATGCTGCCGGCGCAGTTGGGTGGGATGTCGCGGGGTGCGGCTCGGCGGCGGGCGGCGCAGTTGCTGGAGGCGCTGGGGGTGGCGCGGCATGCGGGCGGCTATCCGGGCCGGTTGTCGGGGGGTGAGCGGCAGCGGGTGGCGGTGGCGCGGGCGTTGATGAATCGTCCGGCGTTGTTGCTGGCCGATGAGCCGACCGGGGCGTTGGATTCGGCGTCGGGCCGGGACGTGTGCGCGTTGCTGAACGAGTTGCATGCCGACGGTCAGACGATCGTGATGGTGACGCATGATCTGGCGTTGGCGCAGGCGTGTGCGACGCGCACGGTTCGTCTGGCGGACGGGCGGGTCGCGTCGTGATCGGGGCGGTGGTGCGGTCGGGGGTGGGCCGGCGCCGGGTGCAGACGGTGGTGGTCGCGCTGGTGGTGTTGATCGCGGTGACGTCGTCGGTGCTGGGCGGGACGTTGCTGGTGGCCTCGGATGCGCCGTTCGATCGGGCGTTCGGTCAGCAGCGGGGTGCGCATCTGACGGCGTTGTTCGATGCGGGCCGGGTGACGGCGGCGCAGTTGTCGGTGGCGGTGCCGGGGGTGACGGCGTCGGCGGGGCCGTTCGGGGTGGTGACGGTGTCGCCGTTGGACGGGCAGGGG
>KL571387.1:12254-13096 GCA_000715855.1 Actinoplanes liguriensis | reverse complement strand
GCCGATGACGGTGGCGGGCCGCTCTGATCCGGGCGGCGCGGCGGTGGATGCGGTGTCGCTGGTGCAGGGCCGGTGGGCGGTGCGGCCGGGGGAGATCGTGGTGTTCACCGACGGGCGGTTCCAGGGCAATGCGCGGGCGATCGGCCAGCAGTGGACGTTGGCGGGTCTGGCGGGTAGTCCGGTGGTGACGGTTGTCGGGGTGGCCCGGTCGATCAGTGCGACGGCGGATGCGTGGGTGGTGCCGGAGCAGCTGGCGGCGCCGGCGCAGTGGCAGATGTTGTACCGGTTCGCGGCGGCGGGCACGGATGCGCAGGTGGAGGCGGACCGGGCGGCGGTGGTGGCGGCTGTTCCGGCGGGGGCGTTGTCGGCGTCGCGGTCGTGGCTGGCGACGCGGCTGAGCGCGTCGGCGAATGCGGCGTTGTTCGTGCCGTTCCTGATCGCGTTCGGGGTGCTGGGTCTGGTCATGGCGGTGTTGATCGTCGGGAATGTGGTGGCGGGGGCGGTGAGTGCGGGCACCCGCCGGATCGGGATTCTGAAGGCGCTGGGGTTCACTCCGGGGCAGGTGGTGCGGGCCTATCTGGGTCAGGCGCTGATTCCGGCGTCGGTGGGGGCCGGGCTGGGCGTGGTGGCCGGCAATCTGCTCGCGGTGCCGATGCTTTCCGAGACCAATGACATTTACGGTACGGACGATGCGGGCGTGACGCCGTGGGTCGACGTCGCGGTGGTTGCGGGGGTGCTGGGGCTGGTGGCGGTGACGGCGTGGGTGGCGGCGTCGCGGGCGGGCCGGTTGCGGACGGTGGATGCGTTGGCGGTGGGGCGTACGCCGGCGCCGGGGCGGGGCC
>KL571387.1:10846-12019 GCA_000715855.1 Actinoplanes liguriensis | reverse complement strand
ATGTGTATAAGAGACAGGGCGATGGTGGGGGCGATCGGGTTCGGGGCGGCGGCGGTGACGTTCTCGGTGGGGCTGGCGGGGTCGCTGGCGCAGGTGCAGGCGTCGGGGGCGCACGCTGATGTGGTGGTGTCGCCGTCGCACGAGAAGCCGAAGGGCGCTCCTGCGGAGCCGGACTGGGCGGGGATCGCCGCGGCGGTGCGGGCGCAGCCGGGGACGGGCGGGTTCTGCGCGGTGGCGACCACGGACGTGACGGTGCCGGGGTTGACGGGGGCGCACGAGACGGTGGCCGGTAGTGGCGGGCAGTGCTCGTACGGGTATCGGATGGTTTCCGGGGTCTGGTACTCCCATGCGGGCGAGATCGTGGTGGGGACGCCGTTCCTGACGGCGACGCACACGCGGGTCGGGGACAGTGTGGTGCTGACCGATGCGGGCCGGCAGGTGCCGGTGCGGATCGTGGGTGAGGTGTTCAACACCGAGAACGACGGTTTGCAGATTTTGACGGATGCGGCGACGGTGCCGTGGGTGAAGCCGGAGATCTACGACGTGGTGGTGGCGCCGGGCACCGATGTCGACGCTTATGCGAGTGCGCTGGGTGTGGTGTTGAAGCCGTTGTCGGCGCTGGCGATGCCGGAGGACGGGCGGAGCGCCGACGTCGTGTTGATCATTGATGCGCTGGCCGGGTTGCTGACCGTGATGCTGATCGTGGTGGCGGCGCTGGGGGTGCTGAACACGGTGGTGCTGGACACCCGGGAGCGGGTGCATGACCTGGGGGTGCACAAGGCGTTGGGGATGGCGCCGCGGCAGACGGTGGCGATGGTGGTCGCGTCGGTGGTGGTGACCGGGGTGGCCGGTGGGCTGGTGGGGACGCCGGTCGGGGTGGCGTTGCAGCGGGTGATCGTGACGCGGATGGCGTGGTCGGCCGGGTTGCGGTTGCCGGCGTCGGTTCTGGACGTGTACGGGACGCGGGACCTGGTGTTGTTCGCCTGTGGTGGGGTGGTGATCGCGGTGCTGGGGGCGTTGCTGCCGGCGGGGTGGGCGGCGCGGACGCGGACGGCGGTGGCGTTGCGCTCGGAGTGAGGCGGGGTCAGTCGCGGGTCTGGGCCCGGTCGCTGTTCTCGCTCGGTAAGACGATCGGGCTCAGCAGGTAGCGGGTGCGGCCGGGTGCGGGCTGCG
>KL571387.1:8929-10628 GCA_000715855.1 Actinoplanes liguriensis | reverse complement strand
GTGTATAAGAGACAGGCGTTACGCCCGGCCGGACCGGTTCGACGAGCACGAGGTCGTCGGGACTTGCCGTCCTTGATCTTCTGCGGCGGCAGGCCGGCGTGGATCCGGTCCATCTGCTGGGTCACAGCGCTTCGTCACCGGCCAGCAGGGTGTCGGCCTGCAGTACGGTGTCCAACCATGGCTGAGCGGATCTTGATTACCGGGGCCACCGGCCACTTGGGATCGCGGGTCGCCGAGCGCGCGGCGGACGCGGGCTGGTCCGTCGTCGGAACGTATCTGCGCGCCACCGGCGAGGGTGCTGACGAGCAGTTGGACGTCCGGGACGCCGCGGCGGTTCGTGACCTGGTGCGGCGGGTGTGTATAAGAGACAGACCCACGTCGCGGTGGCCTCGGCAGCACAGGGCAGCCGGTTGGTCCACGTCTCCAGCGACGCGGTGTTCTCCGGCAAAGAGGTCGAGTACGACGAGTCCGCGCCGCCCGACCCGCTCTACCGGTACGGTGCCGCGAAAGCCGCAGCCGAGACGGCTGTCGCAGCGGTCGACCCCGCGGCCGCGGTGGTGCGCACCTCGCTGATCGTGGGCGGCGGCTGCGGCCAGCACGAGGTCCTCACCCGTGACCTGATCACCGGCCGGGTACAGGGTGCCCTGTTCACCGACATGATCCGCACGCCGGTGCACGTCGACGACCTGGCGTCAGCCCTGCTGGAACTGGCTGCGAACGACTACCGGGGCATCCTCAACGTCGCCGGACCGGAAGCCATCAACCGGTACGACCTGGGTGTTCTCATCGCACGCAGGTACGGCCTCGATCCGTCTCTGATTCCCGTGACGACGCTCGCGGATTCGGGCATGCGCCTGGCCCCGGAGGTTCGGTTGATCACCGGGCGGGCGGTGTCCCTGCTGCGGACCAGGCTGCGGGGCGTCCGCGAGTTCATGGGCACGGCGCCCTGAAACCGGGCGGCTTCATGGCCGTACCTGATCAGGGGTTTGCTCGTAAAGGGCCAGGATCTGGTCGGCGACGCAGGCGGGGCGGCGCTCGCCGGCTATCTCGGCGGTGGTGCGCAGGATGAGGCGGGCGCCGCCGGGCAGACGGCGGGACTCCAGGAGGCGGATCTTGCCGCGCAGGCGGGCGCCGCAGCGGACCGGGGTGTGGAAGCGGACGCGGTCGAAGCCGCCGTTGACGACGAAGGTGACGGTGTCGACCTGAACGATGTCGGTCAGGAACGTCATGCACAGCGACAGGGTGAGGGCGCCGTGGGCGATGGTGGCGCCGAACGGGCCGTCGGTGCGGGCGCGTTCCGGGTCGGTGTGGATCCACTGGTGGTCGCCGGTGATGTGGGCGAACCCGTCGATGCGGTCCTGGTCGACGACGAGCCAGTCGCTGACGCCCAGTTCGTCGTGGCCGAGCAGGTCGTCGAGGCTGCTGAAGCGGGGCATCGCCTCACCCTAGCGACCGTCGGAGGGGACGAAAAAACGCCGCGCGAGGCGTTCGCGCGGCGTTTTCCTGGATCAGGCGGCGGCGGTCTCCGGGGTGACGGCCGCCTGGGTGGCGTAGCGGTTGAGCAGGCCGGCGAAGGCGAGCCCGAGGACTGTCCAGAGGATCACCTGGGTGCCCAGCGACGCGATCCGGAACTTCCACAGCAGCACGGCGGGGAACGTCGCCGGAACCTCGTCGATCGCCGGCAGCAGCAGGTAGGCGA
>KL571387.1:8171-8677 GCA_000715855.1 Actinoplanes liguriensis | reverse complement strand
ATGCCGGCCACGACGAGGAAGCCGGCCAGCCCGGCGGTGGCGCGGCGCCACTCGTGGGTCTGGGTGCGGGCGGCGAGGACCGCGGCCCAGACCGCGACCAGGCCGAGCGCGAGCACCGCGAGGTAGCTGGCGGTCCGCTGGTTGATCGTGGCGGGGTCGCCGACGGCGGGCGGGTTCGGCGGGTACTTGACGAACGGCACGAGCACGATGCCGATCAGCGCGGCCGCGGCCAGGCCGGTCGCGGCGCGGGTGTCGCTGCCGGTGCGCAGGCGGCGCCGCAGCAGGGTGTAGCCGGTGGCGAGGAAGCCGCCCATGGCGATGCCGTAGAGGCTGGTCGCCAGGATCAGTCCGACGTTCTTCTGGGTGTCGCGGCTGACCAGTTCCTCACCGCCGGCGGCCTCACCGTGGGCGAGGGCGTTCTGCTGCTCGATGGCGATGGCCGCGTCGATGCGCGGCTCACCGGCGACGTAGGCGAACGTGCCCGCCAGCAGCCCGGCGATGAGGCC
>KL571387.1:4299-7971 GCA_000715855.1 Actinoplanes liguriensis | reverse complement strand
GATCAGCACCTTGCCGAAGCCGAGCTTCAGTGGCACGGGACGCCCAACAGGTGGCGGCCGTCGTGCATGAGCTCGTGCATGTACATCCCGCTGCGTGACAGGGCGCCCTGGTCGAAGGCGACCAGGTAGGCGAGGGCGAGCAGCAGGATCACGACGCCGGCGGCGGTGAGCAGCAGGCGGGTGGAGACGGCCGGGATGGCGAGCGGGCGAACGGTGGTGGCCTTGGGCATGGCGGATCAAACCTCCTACGGGATGACGCGTCCCGATCAACAGGCTGCGGACGCGTGAGCGTCCTGACTCACCGACCCCGCGGGCGGGGGCAGTTCACAGTGGCGCGACCGCACCGGAATTCCACCGGTTTCCCTCACGACGCCGCAGATGGCCCCCACAAACTATCCGTCGGCGTGGCAGGGGCACAACCGGGATGGCGGGACGCCGATAAGATTCACGTTCATCTGTGGCTGGGGCGGGGCTGGGCGTGGTGTGGTGGCTGGGGATGGTGGCGTCGTGTGTGGCGCCGGTGGTGGTGAATCCGTACCCGGTGCGGGACCTGGCGGTGCTGGCGACCGGGGCGGGGGTGCGGGTCGCGGTCGTCGATTCCGGGGTGGACGTGACGGCGCCGCAGCTCAGGGGCCGGGTGGTCGCGGGGCGTGACCTGCTGGCGGGCCCGGCGCCGTGTGCGGGTCACGGGACGGCGGTGGCGTCCTCGATCGTCGCGGTGGCGCCCGGGGTGACGATCGTGCCGGTGCGGGTGTCGGACGGTGATCCCGGTGACGCCGACGGGGCGGGGCGGGTCGCGGCCGGGATCCGGTGGGCGGCCGGGCACGCCTCAGTGATCAACATCTCGCTGGTGATCGGCGCCGACGACCCGCGGGTGCGCTCGGCGGTGGCGTTCGCGACCGGGCGGGGCGTGGTGGTGGTCGCGGCCGCCGGCAATGATCCATCGCGGCCGGTGATGTATCCGGCGGCTTATCCCGGGGTGATCGGGGTCGGGGCGATCCTGTCGTCGGGCGCGCCCGCGTCGTTCTCCCCGCAGGGGCCGCAGGTCGACCTGGTCGCGGCCGGCGACGCGGGCACGAGTCTGTCGGCGGCGTTCGTGTCGGCGACGGCGGCGTTGCTGCGGGAGCGGTTCCCGGCGCTGCCCGCGGCGCGGGTGGCGGATCGGCTGGTGGCGACCTCGGATCGGGCGCGGCGGCTCAACCCGTACCGGGCCCTGACCGGAAGTGACCCCCGGTTCCCGGCGCGGCCCGCGGTCTCCGCGAGGATCACGAGCCCATTGGCGTACGGCGTGAGCAGTGACGTCCCGGCGCGGCGGCGCGCGCTGTGGTTCACGGGCGTGGCCCTGGGGCTGGGCGCGGTCACGGCGGTGACCGGCGTGTCGGTGTTGCGCGGCCGCCGCCGTCGCTGGCGCCCGGGCCGATAGTTTGGCGGTCATGACGACGATGGAGCTGGCCTCGTTCCGTGTCCGTGACGGGGCCGAGGAGGCGCTGCTGGCCGAGCGGCCGGCGATGCTCGCCGCCCTGCGCAAGGCGTACCCGGGGTGCCTGGCGGCGTATCTGGTGAAGCAGGACGACGGGTCGTGGACCGACATCGTGGTGTGGCGCAGCCTGGCGGAGGCGCAGGAGTCGGCGCGCACGATCATGCAGGTGCCGGAGTGTGCGGCGTGGTTCCGGCACATCAGTGAGTCGCTGGGGATGCGGCACGCTCAGGTCGCGGACGCCTGGCCCGCCCCGTAATTCAGGAACGATTGTTCTTGACTGATCGTTCCTGAACGGGTTAGCGTCGTGGCATGGGAAGGCCACGAGCGTTCGACGAGGACCAGGTCGTGCAGGCCGCCGCGGGGCTGTTCGCCCGGCGCGCGTTCGACGGGATCTCGGTCGACGACCTGGTCGCGCACCTGGGCGTGCACCGCAACAGCCTGTATGCGGTGTTCGGCAGCAAGCGCGGCCTCTACCTGCGCGCCCTGCGCTGGAGCCTGCAGAACCAGGTCCGGCCGCTGCTCGAGCACGCCGGCCCGGCCGACCGTGCCGGGCTGGCGGCCGCACCCGAGCTCGACCTGCTGCTGATGGCCGCGGTCGACCGGGCGCCGCAGGATCCGGAGATCGCGCGGGAGGTCGCCGGCCTGCTCGCCGACGACGACACCGCCACCCTGCTCGGGCTGCGCCTGCGCGAGCGCATCACCACCACCACCGTTGAGGAGCACTGACATGACAGCGCAGGTCAGCATCGCCGGGGAGACCCTGGTCGTCGAGGTCCGCGGGCTCGACAAACTGTGGGCGTTGAAGAGCCGCCTGGAGATTCCGCTGGTCAACGTGGCCGGGGCGACCGCCGACCCGGGCGTGGACCGGGAACCCAAGGGGCTGCGGGCGCCCGGCACGTACCTGCCCGGGGTGATCACGTCCGGGACGTTCCACCTCGACGGGGAGAAGGTGTTCTGGAACGTGCACGACGCCAGCCGCGCCGTGGTCATCGCGTTGCGCGATCAGACGTACGCGCGGCTGGTCATCGAGGTCGAGGACCCGCGCGCCACCGTCGATCTGGTCGAGCACGCGATCGTGCGTCCACCGCAGTGATGACAACGGATCGAACCGCTTGAGCACGGCCGTCGCGGTTCGTAACCTGGCGGGGTGTCCACTGAGATCAGCGACCAGCTCGCCACCGCTTCGGCCGCCGTCGCCGGCGTGGTCGCCGCCGTCCGCGACGACCAGCTCGACCAGGCCACGCCCTGCGCCAACTTCCAGGTGCGGGATCTGCTCAACCATCTGATCCAGGTCGTCCACAACTTCCAGGCCATGGCCCGGCGCGAGGAGGTCGACTGGACGCCCGGCCCGGACCGCCTGGCCGGGCAGTGGCGCACCGCGTTCGCCGCCGAGACCAGCCGGCTCGTCGACGCCTGGTCCGACCCGGATGCCCTGGAGGGCGACTCGGCCGGCATGGGCCTGCCGCAACGCGTCATCGGCCAGATGGTCCTCGGCGACCTGGTCGTGCACGGCTGGGACCTGGCCCGCGCCACCGGCCAGGAGTACCGGGTCGACCCGACCCTGCTCCCGGCCGTGCGGGAGTTCCTCGACGGCATGGTCGAGACCGGCCGCAAGATGGGCGCGTTCGGCGATCCCGTCGACTGCCCGCCCGACGCCGGCGAGTTCGGTGAACTGCTCGCGCTGACCGGCCGCGACCCGGCCTGGCAATGCTAAGGTCCGTGCCGTGATCACGTGTGCGACGTTCTGGTGGCGCGCCTTCTAAGGCGGCCCCGACCTTGACGCACACCCCCATGGCCGCCTCGACGAGGCGCCCATGGGAAGAGCCAGCCTCGCCGACGGCCCCTGCCCGCGAGGACCCGCCATGCCCCTGTCGAAAGAGATCCTGCCCCGCCTGCTGCAACGCCACGACCTGACCCGTGAGCAGGCCGCGTGGGCGATGACCCGGATCGTCAACGGCGAGCTGACCCCGGTGCAGGTGGCCGGGTTCGCCACCGCGTTACGCGTCAAAGGCGAGACCGCCGACGAGCTCGGCGGCCTGGTCGCGGCACTACAGGCCAGCGCGCTGCCGGTCGACATCCCCGGCCCGGTCGTCGACATCGCCGGAACCGGCGGCGACGGCCTCGGCGTGGTGAACGTGTCCACGATGGCGGCCGTGGTCGCCGCCGCGACCGGCGTGACCGTCGTCAAACAC
>KL571387.1:3493-4137 GCA_000715855.1 Actinoplanes liguriensis | reverse complement strand
AGAGATGTGTATAAGAGACAGACCTCGTGGAACACCTCGGCGTACGGCTCGACCTGGACCCGCGGGCGGCGGCCCGGGTCGCGGCGAGCGCCGGGATCACGTTCCTGTTCGGGCCGCGATTCAACCCGGGGCTGCGGCATGCTGCGGCCGTACGGCGGGATCTGGGTGTTCCGACGATCTTCAACATCCTCGGGCCACTGATCAACCCGGCCCGGCCCCGGCACCAGGTCGTCGGGGTCGCCGACGCGCGGATGGCGCCGCTGGTCGCCGACGTCCTCGCCGCCCGCGGCAGCCAGGCCCTGGTCGTGCGCGGCGACGACGGCCTGGACAAGCTGACGACGACCACCACGTCACGGGTGTGGACGGTCCGCGACGGCGTGGTCGAGGCCGGCACACTGGACCCGGTCACGCTCGGCCTGCCCCGCGCGTCACCGGCCGGCCTGCGCGGCGGGACGGCGGCGCAGAACACGGCGACGTTCCTGCGGCTGCTCGACGGGCATCGCGGGCCGGTCCGCGACGTGGTCCTGCTCAACGCCGCCGCGATGCTGGTCGCCGTCGACGCCCGGCCGTTCCCGGACGCGCTGCTGCGCTGCGCGCAGGCCGTCGACAGCGGGGCCGCCCGCGCCACCCCTGTCTCTTATACA
>KL571387.1:2310-3315 GCA_000715855.1 Actinoplanes liguriensis | reverse complement strand
GTGTATAAGAGACAGGGGTGAGCGCGAGCGGCCGGGCATGACGGTCAGCCGCCGGCGATCAGGGTGGTGCCGGGCACCGGGACGCACGGGCCGACCGGGCCGTCCGCCGGCCGGATCGCGGCCCGGGTCCGGTGCTCGTCGACCTGGGCGGCGTAGACGAACGTCTGCCCCGGCCCGATCTGCTCCGGATGAACCTTGAAATAGTGATCGGGTTCGGACAGGGGCGACCAGTCGACCAGGGCCAGGGGCATCAGCTCCGGTGCGACGAAGTCGGGCGCGCGGGCCCTGGCAGGCCGTCGACCGCGACCAGCTCCAGCAGCCGCCGGGTGCCGGACGGAACCCCCGACAACGCCCGGTAGACCCGGCGCGCTCCGGCCTCGGCGTCCAGGCGACCGGGCGGGTCGCGGACGTCTCCTGCCGGGCCCGGCGGTGCTCGGGGGCGACCACGTGGTGGGCCACCCCGTACAGCCAGGCGGTGATGCTGCCCCTCTCCGGGCGGTAGGTGTGCAGCGACTCGATCACCGCGACGAACACGTCGGCGGTCAGGTCCGCCGCCACGTGCGGGTCGTCGACGTGGCGGGCGACGAAGCGGCTGACCGGGCCGATGTGCTCCCGGTAGAACGCCTCGAACGGATCCTCCACAGGGCCTCCTTCGATGTCTTCACCGAGTACTTGGGCCGGGAGCCCTCCGGTGTTACATCTCCGGCGTCGGAGCTTCGGCGTTGGATCTCCGGTCTGCATCCTCGGTTTGCATCGAGGCCAGCCAGGTGCGGACCGCGCGCGGCGAGCGCAGCAGCACGATCGGAGGCATCGCCGGATCGGACTGCCACGCCCGCATCCGGGCCCGCTTGCGCGGAAACGACCGGAACTGCTGGGCGATGATCGAGTCGCGGGTGAACGCCTCCCGCAGCGACTCGGTGTTGCCGTTGCAGATCGGGGTCCGGGTCACCGCCCGCGACACCGTGCGCCGCACCAGCCGCGACAGGCACAGCCATTGCGGCAGGG
>KL571387.1:538-2065 GCA_000715855.1 Actinoplanes liguriensis | reverse complement strand
TGTATAAGAGACAGGGCCACGGCGACGTCGAGCCAGGACATGTACGCGCTGTCGAGCACCCACGCGTCACCCGCGCACACCGCGGCAATGCGTTCCCGCTGCACCGCCGCGGGCACCTCGACCCAGCCGGGCTCCCAGGTCAGGTCGTCGACCGCGTGGTACGGCAGACCGGTGCGCCCGGCGATCGCCCGCGCCAGGGTCGACTTGCCCGAGCCGGTCACCCCGTAGACGATGATGCGCCGCACGGTCTCAATGATTGCCGAGGAACCGGGTGAGCTCGGAGATGAACGCGGTCGGCTGCTCGGTGTGCACGTAATGGCCGGCGGTGACCGTGGCGAGCACGGCGTCCGGGATGCGGTCGACGGCGTCGGCCAGCAGCTCGTGCGGGATCGGGCTCTCCGCCCCACTGATCACCAGCGTGGGGACGGCCAGCTCGGACAGGGCCTGCCACCAGGCCGGATCAGGGTCGTTGAGCTGCGCACGGATCGCGTTGACCGCGGCGAAGTCGAACGAGGTCGGCTCGTCCGGCGCCGGCACGGGCGGGCGCGGCAGCGACCCGGGCCGCGGCGGAACGGCATCCTCCATGACCAGGTGGGAGACGCGGTGCGGGGCGTTCAGGGCGAGCAGCGCGGCGACCACCGCCCCCATCGAATGCCCGACCAGCACCGCCCGGTCGATGCCTGTCGCGTCGAGATAGGCGAGCACGTCGTCGCGCATCAGCTCGAACGAGTACTTGCCCGGGTGCGAGCTGTCGCCGTGCCCGCGCAGGTCGAGTGCGTGCACGTGGTGGGTCTCGGACAGGTCGGGCAGGACGGTCTCCCAGTCGGCGTGGCTGTCGCCGAGGCCGTGCAGGAGCACCAGAGGCGGTTTGCCGGGGTCACCGGCGGTCAGGTAGGCGACGGTCACCCCGTTGACATCCAGTCTCGTCGTCATGGCCGGAATGTAGCCGATCAGCGCCGTCGATTCGGTTCCGGTCGCCCGAATGCGGGTAGGCCTCTGCCATGAGCAGAGAACCCGGCGTCGCGGGCGCCAGCACCGACCAGCACGTCTCCGGGCTGCCGGAGACCGGCACCTTCCAGACCGACGAGCCGCCGGCCGCGGACACCCCGGCGGACGGCAGCAGCAACGCCGGCATCAACCGGCTGCACGCCAACCGCCCCGCGGACGAGGAGACCGCCGATGACCCGGACAACCCGACGCCTTGACCTCTGACTGGCCCAGGTCGGCTCGCTGGTGTTGGAGACCGTCGGCACGCAGGAAGACCTGCCCGGCCTGGTCGGCAGAAAAATCTGCGCGTACGGGCGGTGCCGCGGTCCCGTGCACCCGGCCTCGCCGGCCCGCGCTAGCACGGTGGGCGCGCGCCGTGGGGTTTTCCACAGCGGCGCATCGTCCACAGGCCACCGGAACGATCTTGCGAAATGGTGGAGAATGGTCGTCGGGGGCTGCCCCCTTGGGAAGGGTGGGTACTGGGGGTGGGGCGATACCCCGGCCGACCATGATCCACGGCCTGTCTCTTATACACATCTC
>KL571387.1:0-242 GCA_000715855.1 Actinoplanes liguriensis | reverse complement strand
CCCGCCGATCACCACAGGTAGAGCAGAGTGACGATCAGATCGGCGGTCATCGTGACGAAGAAGACCGCCCAGCCCACCAGATTGCGCGACCCGACCCGCAGATGAGCCACCAGCGCCCCGACGAAGTACAGGAACAGCCCGCCCGCGGCGAGCACCCCCAGGACCGGGACGGCGAAGCCCGCGAGCAGCCCGATCGCGCCGGCCGCCAGCGCCGTGCCGAGCCGTGGCATCCACGACAGCGG